>JAEUMX010000379.1 GCA_016791285.1 Burkholderiales bacterium | reverse complement strand
ATCACGTCCAGCAGCTCCAGCTTGGCCGCGTTCGAATAGACGATGAACCCGCGGTCGAACCAGTCCGAGCTGCCCGGCACCATCGTCACCGCCTGCCCCACCCAGCCGCCGGTGCAGGACTCGGCAGTCACCAGCATGAGGCCAGCGCCTTTGAGGGCGAGACCGACGCGTTCGGCAAGCTCGTAGAGGTGGGTATCCATGGCGCGCACGATTCAGGCGGGGGTAAGCGAAGGGATCGCCAACAGGGCCGTGAGTTCCTGGGATAGCCGCTGCGGATCGCGACAGGCGTGGAACGCCCAATGCCCGAGCTGCCCCCAGTGATTCACCGCACTCACCCAGCGCCTGGCCGCCTGGTGCTTGGCGCGATCCTTCTCCTTCTCTTCGCCCTTGATCTCCAGGATGAGCGTAGTCCCGTTCCGCAGTCGAACGACGAAGTCGGGGAAGTAGGAATGGGCGACGCCAAGGTACTCGTAGGGAAGGGACAACTCCAGATGATCGTTGCGCGCGTAGCAATCCACGACCCTGCTCGCCTGCTCGAGCCTGAACACCGCAGCCTGCTCCCATGAACGGGTATCGGCGACCACCTGATCGACGTGACTCCGAACCGTCCGAACACACGGACGCGTGGTCTTGAAGCTCACCTCACCGGTACTCCCGATGGGCTTGTACCGATTGAGTCTTGGCATGAGCGGAGGTTCGCCGCCCTCCGCGTCGGGTTCGATGGCGGCGACCAGTCGCTCGACGATGCGCCGCACATAGGTTTCCAGCCCGAGCTCGCACGGATCACAGCCGCGGAAGTCCACCCGTTGCCTTACGTAAGAATCGACGATCCGGAACACCTGCGGGAAAAGCTGATGCCTGCCTTGCAGCCGGAGCTTCGGCGTCGCGCCCTCGATTCCCTCGCTCAGCGCGCCGACGACCAGACGTGTGATCTCGAACTCGATCGTCTGCAGATGCGTGCTCGCGTAGTAGGCTTTGCGGTCCTGAGTCGCCGTCCTGAACCCGCCCCCCATCCCGGGAGTGCCCACCTGATACCCGACTTGCGGCTTCACGAAGATGGCGGTGGGTGTGGCGTCCGGCGCGAGCACCAGCTTCTCGATGGCGTCGACATTCGCTGTCACGGCGTTCGCGCGCAGCGCGAACGCGTAGCCTTCGACGATGGGAAAGCGAATCTCGTAGTGCCGGCGTGCCTCGTCGGCGCGAACATGATTCTTCGGCTTGTCCTCGGGTGCAGGCGCATTGGTCTGCCGACCTCGGAATGGAATCACCGAGAAGGGCACGCCGTAGATGTCGACGTACTCTTCGGTGAGCAGTCCCGTCTCGGGATCGACCGTGTAGTCCATCCGGCGCAACCCGCGACCCACCACCTGCTCGCACAGCAATTGGCTGCCGAAGGCGCGCAAGCCGAGGATGTGCGTCACGTTGTTGGCATCCCAGCCCTCGGTCAACATCTGCACCGACACCACGCACCGCACCTGTTCGCCCGGCTTGCCTGCCTTGCCGACCGTGTCGACGACGCGCCGCAACGCTTCGGCCGCTTCCTTCCGCGATCCCTTGACGTCGTCCGATTCCGCCTCCGCCAGCAGCCTGGAGTCGATGCGCAAAGTGGGACGGAAACCTTCGCGGTTGGCGAACGATTCGGGGAACAGATGGCCGGTGCCGAACACCGTCCTGGTCCTGGCTTTCCTCCTCGTCGGGGAGCGTTCGTCTTCCTCGTCGGCTTCGTCACCGTCTTCGACGACTTCCACCGACTCCTCGCCGGAGATGTTTCGGTAGAACAGCTCCGCGATGTTGGTGTTGTCCGCGACGATGATCATCACCGGCGGCACCTGCTCCTCGCCTGGCTTGGCCCGCTCCAGATACCCGGCGCGTTCCAGCCACTGGGAGGCCAACGTCGTCAGTGCGTCTTGCGCCTCGCGCCAGACCACCTCCGGTTTCGGCTTGCCGCCCGGCAGTTTCTCTCCTGGCTGGAGGTTGGCGACGATGGACTGCCACAGACGGAAAAACTTCGGCTCGGGTCGACCCGTGGTGTCGGATACCGGCAGGCGCGGAATCTTCACGATGCCGGACTCGATCGCGTCGACCAACCCGAAGTCGGACACCAGCCAGGGAAAGGGAGAACCCTCGATGTAGCCACTCCCCGCCAGATAGAACGGCGTCGCCGACAGATCGATCACGAACTTCACACCGCAGGCGGCATTGATGCGGTCCAGTCCGGACACCCAGACCGTCGCCTCCTCGCGCTCGGCCTTCTCGTCTGACGAGAGCCTCTCGCGACCCTCCACTGCCCGGGGTCTGTACGCATGGTGAGCCTCATCGTTGAGCACCATGATGGGCGCCCGGTCGTAGAGGTCGCCCAGCACCCGACGGGCAAAGGCATCTGGGCTTTCCTCGCCCTTGTTCACCACTACATAGCTCTTGCCGGGCTCGACGTGCGGGCTCTCGGGCGCGAACTTGTGCCAGTTGACGATCAACACCTTGCCCTTCTGCAACTCGGGCATGAGCTGCGCCGGCACGATGTCGAAGCTCTGGTAGTAGTTGTCGCCGGTATCGGTGCGCAGCACCTGCAGGCGCTCGAAGATCGTCAGGTTCGGGCACACCAGCAGCGCCGCATTCGGGAAACGGTCGTCCGCAGGCACGCGACCCCGGTTGCAGAACGCCCAGGCGATCAGCATGGCCATCACGACGGTCTTGCCGCTGCCGGTTGCCATCTTGCAGCCGTAGCGGGTGAGAGCCGCCAGCCCATTCTCGTTCGGTTGGTCCGCGAGTGTGGGGAAGACCTTCGGTTCCCGCTCGAACACGAACGACGGCTTGTCGCCCGCCACGAGCGACTTGAAGTCCTCGGGCGAAACCTTCGGCCTGAAGCCCGGGTTCTTGCCGGCCGCCAGGATCTCGTTGAGATAAATCACCGTCTCGACCGCCTCGCGCTGGCAGAAGAATAGGCGTCGCGGCCGATCCGATCGGCACCAGTGTGCAAGTAGTTGCCGCGTGACGGGTGTGGCGTTTCGGTACTCGCCGTCCCTACGCCAGCGCTTCACGTCCTCGCGCAGCAGGTTCACGAGCGGCAGATCGTCGCGCTCCTCTTCCGCCAGCAAGGAGAGCTGAGCTGTACCCGTGCGCTGCGTCTTGAACCAGTAGGACGCCGGCCGGCGACCGACTTCCTCGCGGGCGTCACCGGTCTGCGTGTCGTAGACCCAATGGCGGGTCGGCTCCTCGAAAGGTTTGCAGAGGATCGGCCTGGCGACCGGCTGGATCGGGATTTCCTGCTGCGAGGGAGAGGGTCCCAGTGGCGGTCTGCCGGGCATCGTGTCACCCCCTGTCGGCAGCGTGAATTCTGATGCGGCCCGGTTCGACGATCCACAACTGACCGTCGATCTCGTGCAGCCGTACAGCAGCGGCAAGTTGTTGCAGGAGGATGTCGAGCAACCCCGAGGTCATCCGACCCAAGGGCGAAAGGACAGCGATGCCCGCTGTGTCACCCGGTGGGAACCGCAGGACCTGAGAGAAATCCAGGTCGCACGTAACGAGTATCCGACCCTCTGCAACGCACGCCCTATAGATCTGCTCGTCCCGAGCGCCGCTCAGTTGCTGTGCGGCGACCGTGGAAACATCCAGACCTGCCGCCCGGAAACGCTGCTCCGCGCGCCGTCCCAGGTTCTCGTCGAGCTTGAGCTTCACATCGTCACTGCAACCGGCGCGGGAATCACGCGCTCTCGCGCCATTTCCGCACCGTAGGCCAGGGCGGCGCGAATATCCTCCGGCGCAAGCTGCGGATAGTCGACCAGCAATTCAGCTTCGGTTTCGCCGTCCGCCAGCCTGTCGAGCAGCAGCGACACCCAGATTCGCGTGCCACGGATGCACGGCTTGCCGAAGCAGACTTCAGGATCAATAGTGATACGGTTCAACAGGGGATGCATGCCCATCTCTCCATCGAGGCTTGCGAGACGTACTGGATTCAATATTCCTCCCTCGCCCCATCCAGCCGCAACAGCCGCATGACCTCGTTGCCGCGCGGGTCGATCACCTTCACCGCCACACGCGCGTGACCGCCGGCTGCGAACGGCAGCGATACCGTTCCCGACAGGGCCTCGAAGGCCGACTCCTCCACCACGGCCTTCAGCGCCTTGGCGAGCTTCTCCCACGCGCTCCTGTCGGGGAAGAATGCCTGGGTGATGCAGAACGTCCGCCCGTCGTAGTCCGAATCGACGAACCACGCCGCCACCTTGTCGACGGCGGTGGCGAGGATGGTGTTCTCCACCGGGTTGTAGACATCGACGCCTTCGAGCGTGATCGTGAACAGGCCGTCCGCGTTGCGGTCGAGTTTCACGCGCGGACTGCCGAACACGGTGAAGAGCTGGGCGTTCGGCGTGTCCTTGAGCAGACCGCCCATGATCACGTCCGGCCGGATGTGCGCGAAGTGGCAGCGCACGCGCGGGTTGGGATCGTCCTGGATGATCGCCTGTGCCGCCGCGTCGAACGAGAAGCCCGCGAACACCAGGTTCTCGAAGCC
>JAEUMX010000328.1 GCA_016791285.1 Burkholderiales bacterium | reverse complement strand
CGCCACGTGGCACTTCGGGGGCGGCGGGGTACCGAACGCCGCGGACTATGCCATGATCGAGCTGGAAGACCGCTTCATCAGCGGCTCGGTCAAGCGCATCGGGCAGGTGACGGGGTGGCTCGGCTGGCAAACGGGCAGCTGTCGGGATAACCACACGCACAAGAACGGGTATCCCGCAAACGTGTTCGGGGGCCAGCGTCTTTCACTGGGATCCTCGAATACGCATCGCAACGTCGCACCGTTCAACTGCGAGTACGGAACATCCCAAACCTTCGGCGTGAGCGGTGGACCCTGGGTGCAGAACTTCGGCTCCGTCGGTGGTATTCCGCCCCAGGGGAATTCCGGCCGTAATCGTGTAGTCGCCGTGTCGTCCTACACCTACCTGCCAACGTCGATCGGTTTGCTCGGCGCCTCCGAGCTGGATGGCCGCTGGGTTGCGGTGCGCAACACGGTGTGCGCCCATCGCGCCGGCAACTGCTAGCGAGCTCGTAGCGCTATAGAGCCACCGCGCGCCCTCCGCATCCGCTTCCGATCGTGAGCCGTATCGGGCTTACGGACGGGGTTGATGCCGCAGGGCGCGCGCTTTTTTTGCGCCTGCATCGCGTTCCGCCCTTGTCGATTCGACGATTGTGTTCTATAGGGGAGCTGTGGATTTTCAAGGCACCGACCATGCAACCCACCACGAAACTGAAGTCTCGATCCGGCTTGCTGCTGGGTAGTGCGCTCGTCGCTGCCGCTGCCTACGGGGCAACCCGGTTCGGTGACCCCGAGACCGAGCCACCGGCGGTCGCGACACTCGCCGCGGCCCGCTGCGTGCAGCCGCAATCCGTCGGCACGGACAAGAAAGTGTTCTTCCGGCTGGCCGCGGCGACGACCGAGGTGCGGCCGTTTCAGACGGCCTCCGATGCGGGGGCGGATGCGCCTGCCGACGACGATCCCCCGCTCTTTACCGGCCTGGGCACGCTGCGCTATCCGATCAGCACGACGAACCCGCTTGCGCAGCAGTACTTCGATCAGGGTATCCGGCTCGCCCTGGCGTTCAACCACGCGGAGGCCCGGCGGGCATTCCGCAAGGCGCAGCGGCTCGACCCGGCCTGTGCCATGTGCTTTTGGGGGGAGGCCCTGGTGCTCGGCCCCAACATCAATGCGCCGATGGAGCCGACCGCGGCGGCGCCTGCGTTTGCCGCGAGCCGACGCGCGGTTGCGCTCAAGTCCGGCGCGACGGCGGTCGAGCAGGGATTGATCGAGGCGCTGGCGGTGCGTTACTCGGAGGCTGCCGACGCGGATCGCGCGGCCCTCGACGCGGCCTACGCGAACGGCATGCAGAAGCTCGCGACGCGCCATCCGAAGGACACGCTGGTGGCCGTTCTATACGCCGAGTCGCTCATGGATCTCACGCCATGGGACTACTGGGAGGCGGGCGGCAGTCGACCCAAGGGGCGTACCAGCGAGATCCTGGCAACGCTCGAGCGCGTGCTGAAGGCGAATCCCGACCATCCCGGCGCGATCCACTACTACATTCACATGGTCGAGGCGTCCAGCCGGCCGCAGCGCGCGACGCCGTACGCGCGGCGGCTCGGGACGGCGATGCCGGGAGCGGGGCACCTCGTGCACATGCCCTTCCACATCTATTACCGGATCGGTCTCTACAAGGATGCGCTCGCCGCGAACAAGGCCGCCGTGGCCGCGGACGAGAACTATATTGCCCAGGCGCGGCCGCAGGGCATCTATCCACAGGCGTATTACCCGCACAACGTGCATTCGCTGATGGTATCGGCGCAGATGGCCGGGGATGGGCGCGCGGTGCTCGAATCCGCGGACAAGCTCGATCGCATCGTCTCGCCGGAGGCCGCCCGGACCATCGCGTGGGTGCAGCCGATCAAGGCCGCTCCGTACTTCGCGCACGCGCAGTTCAGCGATCCGGCCACGGTGCTGGCGCTGCCCGATCCCGGGGACAGCCTGCCCTACGTGAAGGCCATGTGGCACTACGCGCGCGGCACCGCGTACGCGGCGCAGGGCGACTCGAGCGGCGCGGCGAGGGAAAGCGAGGCTATCCTCGCGCTCGAGCAGAACGCGGATTTCACCCCCCTCGAAGCGGGCGGTGTCCCAGCCAGACAGGTGCTCCGAGTGGCCCGCCACGTCGTGGACGCGCGCACCGCGCAGTCGCGCGGAGATCTTGCCCAGGCGGTCGCAGAGCTCCAGCTCGCGGTGGCGCTCGAAGATGAGCTCGCGTACATGGAGCCGCCATTCTGGTACTACCCGCTGCGCCAATCCCTGGGCGCAGTCAAGCTGCTCGCCGGCGATGCCCCTGGCGCCGAGACCGCCTTCCGTTCGATCCTGGTCGGTACGCCGCAGAATGGCTGGGCACTCTACGGTCTGGCGGAGGTCTATCGACAGCGCGGGGATGCGCGCTCCGCGCGCGCCGTCGAGAAGCGGTTGCGGCAGGCGTGGCTCGGCGATCCATCGCGGCTCGATCTCGCGCGGCTCTGATCCCCCGATTGACGCGGATTGACGACAGGTTGCGCCGGACCCCAAGGCCGGGGTAAGGTTGACCTCATAACAGGGAAAGACGGACCATGGGGAGTGGGCAGGTGGGTCCCCGGGAGCGCTGGCGGCGGTCGATCCACGTCGCGACGTTCGGTTCCGGTGACTTCGACTCACCCCGGCCCCCGCGACGGGCCACGCACTCCTCGCAACTTATCCGCAGGGTCGCTCCGAGTACGCGATGCGCGCGTCCGGAGACCATTCGATTGCGACTTTCGAGCGGCGCGGCCGCGCCGGGAGCCTACACCTCAAAGATGCGGCGATGACGATACGAACGATTGAACTCTTGCGGTTTGCGAACCCGCGGTTGGTGGCGTTTCGCGCGACCGCGCCCCACACCCGGCGCACGGCGGGGTTCACGCTCCTCGAGCTGCTGGTCGTGATGGTGATCATCGGTCTGCTGGTGGGCTATGTGGCGCCCCGCTATTTCCAGCAGGTCGGCAAGTCGGAGGTGAAGATGGCCCAGGCGCAGATCGAGAGCCTGCAGCAGGCGCTGGATCTCTATCGTCTGGACACCGGCCAGTACCCTTCGACGGAGCAGGGCCTGAAGGCGCTGGTGGAGCGCCCGGCAAACGAAGCGAAGTGGGGCGGACCTTATCTCAAGAAGGGCGTGCCGATGGACCCCTGGGGCCGCCCGTACCAGTATCGCTATCCGGGCGAGAAGAGCGAGCTCGACCTGGTCTCGCTCGGCAAGGATGGCCATCTCGGGGGTTCGGGAGAGGCCGCGGATATCACCAATCGATAGGACCGCTCCTGCCGCCTAGACGATGCGCTTCGAGCTGAAGGCACTGAAGGGTCGCCAGGGACTGGAGGCGCTCGAGCTGGACGCCCGGGACGCGGACGACGCGATCCGGCAGGCGACCGCGCAGGGCTACACGGTACTGTCGGCGCGCCGCAGCTTTTCGCTCGCGACGCTGCTGCCGCGGTCTTCTTCCGCGTTGTCGCTGGCACTGTTCAGCCAGGAACTCGTCGCGCTGCTCGAGGCCGGACTCAATCTCGTGGAAGCGCTCGAGACTCTGGCCGAGAAGGAGGAACGGGCCGAGGCCAAGAAGGTTATCCGCGGGCTGCTTGACGAGCTCTACGAGGGGCGCTCGTTTTCGCATGCGCTCAACGCATTTCCGCACGTCTTCACACCGCTCTACGTTGCCACGGTGCTTGCGAGCGAGCGTACTGGCGACTTGCCGGAGGCGATGGCGCGCTTCGTGGCGTACCAGGCGCAGCTCGACGTGGTGCGCAAGAAACTCGTTGCCGCGTCGGTCTATCCGGTACTGCTGATCCTGGTGGGGGGCGGCGTGACGATGTTCCTTCTCGGATACGTCGTGCCGCGCTTCAGCCACATCTACGAAGACATGGGGAGCGAATTGCCGTTGCTATCCCAATGGCTGTTGACCTGGGGCCAGCTCATCGAATCGAATGGCATCGCGGTGCTGGTCGTCCTGGTCGTGCTCGTGGCGGTTGCCGCGACGCTCGCGCGGGAGCCCGCGGTCCGGCAGTGGGTGGCGGACCGGATATGGCGGTTTCCGGCCATTGGGCAGCGCTGGCGGGTGTATCAGCTGGCGCGCTTCTATCGCACGCTGGGCATGCTGCTGCGCGGCGGTACCCCGATCATTCCGGCGCTCGGCATGACGTCCGGGCTGCTCACGGTGTCCCTGCGCGAGCGCCTCTCCGGCGCGGCCGCGGTCATCAAGGAGGGACGGTCCATCTCGGATGCCATGGAGAGTCACGACCTCGTGACGCCGGTCGCGCTGCGGATGCTGCGCGTGGGCGAGCGCACCGGGCGCATGGGCGAGATGATGGAGCGTATCGCGACGTTTCACGACGACGAGGTGGCGCGCTGGGTGGATCTCTTCACGCGGCTCTTCGAACCCTTGCTGATGGCCGCGATCGGCATCGTCATCGGGATCATCGTCGTGCTGATGTACCTGCCGATCTTCGAGTTGGCGGGGTCGATTCAGTGAGCGCGCCCGCGCCCACCGCCGTGCGCGCGCTGGCCCTCACGCCCGAGGACGTGCGGCGCGGCCGCGACCAGGCCGCGGCCACCGGGCGGCGCGTCATGGAGGTGCTGGAGGAGCAATCCGGTCTGTCGGCGCGTGAGTTCATCGACGCGATCGGATTGACCCTGCACTACCCGACGAAGACGATGGATGACCTCTATCAGCTCGTCCCGGCCTTCGATGTCCTGCCCTTTTCCGAGGCGATGCAGCACGAGTGCGTGCTGTTTCGGGAGCCTGCCGGCACCCATCAGCTCGTGTTCTCGGACCCGTTCGCGCCGCACTTCCGGCGCTGGGCGGAGGAGCGCCTGGCCGTGTCATTCACCTGGCATCTGGCGCATCCGGCCGATGTCGCGGCCTACCTGGCACGGCACGAGGACGGGTTGCGGGCGATGGATGCGGTGCTGCCGGCCCCCGGGTCGCACGGCGGCACCGCGGCGGTCGTCGACGACCTCTCGCTCAAGACCATCAGCGAAGACACGAGCCCGGTCGTCAAGCTGGTGCACTCCACCCTGTACGACGCGCTCAAGGTCGGCGCGAGCGACATCCACCTCGAGACCGAAGGCGACGGGCTCAGCATCCGCTACCGGATCGACGGTGTATTGAACGCCGTTGGCTCTCTGAGCGGTGCGGGTCTCGCGGAGCAGGTGATCTCGCGCATCAAGGTCATGTCGGAGCTCGACATCGCCGAGCGCCGCATTCCGCAGGACGGTCGCTTCCGGGTGTCGGCGCGCGGGCGCGAGATCGACTTCCGCGTCTCGGTGATGCCGAGCATCTTCGGCGAGGACGCCGTGGTGCGGATCCTCGACAAGCAGTCGCTGTCGGATCTGGCACGTGGCCTGAGCCTCGTACAGCTCGGCTTCAACGAGGCGGCGAAGACCGTGATCCGCCGTCTCGCCAACGAACCCTACGGCATGTTGCTCGTCACCGGTCCGACCGGGAGCGGGAAGACGACCACCCTCTACGCGACCATCTCGGAGATCAACCACGGCGCCGACAAGATCATCACCATCGAGGATCCGGTCGAGTATCAGCTGCCGGGCGTGCTGCAGATTCCGGTGAACGAGAAGAAGGGTCTCACGTTCGCGCGCGGTCTGCGTTCGATCCTGCGTCACGACCCCGATCGCATCATGGTGGGCGAGATCCGCGATCCGGAGACAGCGCAGATCGCCGTTCAGGCGGCGTTGACCGGGCACCTCGTCTTCACCACGGTGCACGCCAACAACGTGTTCGACGTGATCGGCCGCTTCATGCACATGGGTGTCGACCCTTACAGCTTCGTGTCTGCGTTGAACGGGATCGTGGCGCAACGCCTCGTGCGCGTGCTGTGCACGGCGTGCGCGGTCGACGACGCGCCGGACACCGAGCTCCTTGCCCGCTCGGGGCTCGCCGCGAGCGATGTGCGCCACTTTCGCTTTCGCATCGGCCGCGGCTGCGGGCAGTGCCGCGGGACGGGCTACCGTGGCCGCAAGGCGATCGCGGAGATCATGGTGCTGACCGACGAATTGCGCGAGCTCATCGCCGGCCGCAGCCCGATCCGCGAGCTGAAGGAAGTCGCGCGCCGATCGGGCACGAGGTTCTTGCGGGACAGCGCGCTCGAGCTCGTGAGTCAGGGCGAGACGAGCCTGCAGGAGATCAACCGTGTCACCTTCGTGGCGTGACCGTATCGGCGTTTCGCTGTCACCGGGACGGGTCGGTCTGCTGCGGTTCGCGCGTGGCTGGCAGCCGCAGCTCGCGCAAAGCGAGGTGGCGGAGGACGAAACCGGCGCCGAGGATGTCACGGGCAGCGTCGCCATCCGGCTGCTCGCCGCGCTGCTCGCGGACGCATCGATGTCGCGGCGCGCCGACGTGTCGGTCACGTTGTCGAATCATTTCGTCCGTTACGTCGTGCTGCCCTGGAGCGATGTCGTGAGCGACGAGGACTGGCAGGCGCTCGCGCAGCATCAGTTTCACATCGTGTACGGTGATGCGGCCGTCGAATGGGTGACCACCGTCGCGTGGCAGGGACCCGACCGACCGGTGCTGGCGTGCGCTGCGCCGAGAGCGCTGGTCGACATGCTGCACGCGACGGTTCGAACCGCCGGGATGCGGCTGGCATCGGTCAGCCCGTACTTCGTCGCGGCGTTCAACTTCTGCCGCCGCCGCCTGCCCGAGGACGGGTTCTGGTTCGGCGTCGTCGAGCCGGGTCGGTTCGCATTCGGCGGCGTGGAGCGGGGCACATGGCTCAGCGTGGCCAGCCGCCGGCTCGGCAGCGACGACACCTTGCAACTCGCGCAGACGCTCGAGCAGGAAGTGTTAGGGGGCGAGAGTTCCGCCGCACGGGGACGGGCCTTCGTCTTTGCGCCGGAACAGGAGCTTGCGGCGGCGGAGGGGGAGGGAATGGGCTGGACCCTGGAGAAGCTCTCGCTGCGCGATACCGCGAGTCCGATCACCGATGCACGGCTTGCCGCTGCGCTCACTGCGCTCGCCTGACATGCAGCGGCTGGAGCTCGACTTTCATCGCCGTGCGGTCCAGGCCCGCTGGCTCAGGGTGGGGCTGCTCGCGGTCGGCCTCGTCGTCGCGGGTGCGGCGATTGTCGGCTTCCAGGCGCTCAGCAAGGAGGCGGGGCTATGGGAGTCCAAGCTCGACGACCTGACTCAGCTCGCGCGGCGCAAGACGGTATCGCTCGGCGTCGGCGCCCGCGACAGCAAGGTGCCGCCGGAGGAGATCAAGCGTGCGAACGTGGTGCTGGAACAGATGACTTTGCCATGGGGCGTCCTGTTCTCGGAACTGGAGGCGACCGCCGACAATGACCTCGCGCTGCTCGCGATCCAGCCCGATGTCACGAGCAGGCAGGTGCGCATTACAGGGGTGGCGACGAGCCTTGCGGCCGTCACGGCTTTCGTCACGCGTCTGGAGGCACAGCCGCACCTCGTCGGGGTCTATCTGGTCGAGCACGCGCTCAGCGCCGCGAGCCCGCGCCGACCCGTGACGTTCTCCGTGGTCGCTTCGTGGGAGGCGACCCGGTGAAGGCGCTGCTGTGGAGTCTGCGGCGCCAGGTCAGCGCGATGGGCTGGACGGGAGTGGGCGGGATGGTGCTGATCGCCCTCTCGCTCGCGTTCGCCGCGTCGGTGATCATCCCGCTCGAGGTGCGCATCAGCGAACTGAGGGCGGACGTCGAGCAGCTGCGCACGAAGCTGCAGGCGGCGCCCGCGGCACCAGGAGCGGTCGGGGCGGGCGATGCGCTGGCCAACTTCTACGCGTTCTTTCCGCCGCTCGGCTCCACGCCGGAGTGGCTGCAGCGCATCTTCGGCTTGGCGGAGGCACAAGGCTTGAGGCTCGAAGCAGGCGAATACAAGCTGAGGCGCGAGAAAGATTTCAGGCTCGCGCGCTACGAGCTCACGCTGCCGGTTCGCGGCGGTTACCCGCAGATCAGGGAATTCGTCTCGCAGGTGCTGACTGAAGTACCCGCGAGCTCGCTCGACGAGCTCAGTCTGCGGCGCGAAGACCCCGGCAGTACCACGGTCGAAGCCAGGATTCGCCTGACACTGCATCTTGCCGGAGAACCCCCGCGATGAAGAGCGAGAGGCGGCGCTGGTGGGTTTGGGCAGCGCTCGCCGTGCTCGTCGTGCTGGCGATCCGGTGGGTGGACAGCGGCGAGGCGCCGTCGGGCGCCGCTCTCTCGGAGGCGGTCGCACCGCGGGATCCGGCGCGGGCAGCGAGCGCGGGCGGCACACCGGCGTCCGTGGTATCGGAGCTACGCCTCGACCGCCTGCGGCGCGAACCGTACCCGGCCCTCAAGTCCGACCCCTTCCGGGGCGAAGCGGGGTTCGATCCGATGTCCCCGGAAGCGCTCGAGGCCGGCGGCATGGCGCAGCGCTCGTCCGGTCCGCCGCCGCCACCCCCGGTGCCCTTCACCTATATGGGCAAGATGCTGGAAGACGGCGAGACCGTGGTCTTTCTGACGAAGGGTGATCGGAACTACGTCGTGCGCAAGGGTGCAACCCTCGACGGACAGTATCGGGTCGACGCGATCGGCCCGCGCACCATGGCACTGACCTACTTGCCGGCGAAGGCGAAGCAGTCCCTCGCGATCGGGAGCGCACCATGAAAGTGGAATCCAGGAGTCTTGCCTCGCGCGCGGTGGCGTGCATCCTTTGCGTCACCCTGATGCTGACGGGCTGCGCCACCCCCGGCACGCGCGCTCCCACGGCGGCGGAAACGTTCACGCAGGGTCAGCAGCAGATCATGCAGGGCAATATCGAGGAAGGTCTGGCGCTCGTTGAACAGGCGGTGCGCGCCGACCCCAGGCGCGTGGAGTACCAGGTCTACCTCACCAACCAGCGCGAAGCGATTTCGGCCGGGCTCGCGCGAGAAGCGGACCGTTATCGCGCGGCTGGAGACTACGCGACGGCGGAGGCGATCTACCGTCAGATCCTGCGCATCGACCCTGGCAGTCAGCGTGCGCAAACGGGGCTGGCCCAGATTCCGGTCGATCAGCGTCATGACCAGCTGATCGCCCAGGCCGAGGCTGCGGTGGCGAAGGGCGACAGCGTCGCCGCGGATGGACTGATGCGCCAGGTCCTGCAGGAGAATCCGCAGAACCCGCGCGCGCGCGCGCTGACACGGCGGCTGGAGGAGGGTGGCGTCGCGGCCACCGGCGCATCGCCCAGACTCAGGCGCTCGCTCAACAAACCGATCACGCTCGAGTTCCGCGATGCCGACCTGTCGGCCGTGTTCGAGGTCATGTCGCGCGCGGCCGGTATCAATTTCGTGCTCGACCGCGAGGTGCAGGGTGATGCCAAGGTCAACATCTTCGTGCGCAACACGCCCATCGAGGACGTGCTGAAGGTGCTGCTGCTCACCAATCAGCTCGAGCACAAGGTTCTGAACGACAACTCGGTCCTGGTCTTCCCGAGCACGCCGGCCAAGCAGCGCGAGTACCAGGACCTCGTGGTGCGCAGCTTCTATCTCACCAATACGGACGCCAAGCAGACCCAGGCGATGCTGAAGGCGGTGATCAAGGCGAAGGACATCTACATCGACGAGAAGCTCAACATGCTCGTGCTGCGCGATACGCCCGAGGCGATCCGCGTGGCCGAGAAGCTCGTGGCGGCGCAGGATCTGGCGGAGCCCGAAGTGGTGCTGGATCTGGAAGTGCTGGAAGTCCAGCGTGCCAAGCTCCAGGCACTGGGTCTGCAGTATCCGAACGAGATCAGACTCGGGCAGGGGCTCACGAATCCGGCCGCCACCATTCCCTCGGTGATCCAGCTCGGCAAGGGCGGCCTGCAGGCGTATGTGACCAACCCCGCCATCATCGTTCAGCTCAGGCAGGAGCTCGCGAACGCCAACTTGCTCGCCAACCCGAGAGTGCGCGTGAAGAACCGCGAGAAGGCGAAAGTGCTGATCGGCCGCAAGCTGCCCGTGTTCACCACGACGTCGACCGCGAACGTGGGTGTGTCCACCAACGTGAGCTATCTCGACGTGGGCCTCAAACTCGAGCTCGAGCCGCAGGTCTACCTCGACGACGAAGTGGCGATGAAGGTCAATCTCGAAGTGAGCAACGTCATCCGTGAGCGCTCGAGCGGCGGTACGCAACCGGCCATCGGCTACGAGATCGGCACCCGCAATGCGAGCACCGTGCTCAGGCTGCAGGACGGCGAGACGCAGGCGCTCGCCGGACTGATCCAGGACGAGGATCGGCGCACCTTCAACAATGTGCCGGGGCTCGCGAACCTGCCGGTGATCGGCAGGCTGTTCTCGAGTCAGGGTGTCGACTGGCAGAAGACGGAGATCGTGCTGCTCATCACGCCGCGTGTGGTGCGCAACCTGGATCGGCCGTCCTCGACGGTGTCGGAGTTCTCCTCGGGGACCGAGGCTGC
>JAEUMX010000322.1 GCA_016791285.1 Burkholderiales bacterium | reverse complement strand
CACGTCGCGGACCGGAAACCGCTCGCGATTGTCGTCGTTCCAGCTTCCACTCACCCGCAGGTTCTCTACGAGAAAACTCCTGCTGGTGAATACGTGGTGCAGTTGAGCGCGCGGGACCGACGTTGGGCCCAGTATGCATATCAGTTCGCCCATGAGTTCTGCCACGTGCTGGCGAACTTCGATCAGAGGGTGTCCGCAGCCGGTGTGCCGCTCACTCGGCATCAGTGGTTCGAGGAGACGCTCTGCGACGTGGCGTCGATCTTCACGCTCCAGCGAATGGCCGAAACCTGGCAGTCCGCGGCTCCGTTTCCCCATTGGAAGAGCTACGCGCCCTGGCTCCGCGACTACGCGGATCAGCTGCTCGCGGCCAAGTGCCGGCAAGGCGCGTCCGCGCTCGGGCTCGCCGCCTGGTACGCGGCGAACGGTGAGGCGCTCGCGGGCGACCCGTATATGCGCGAGCGCAACGAGTTCTGCGCGACGGCGTTGCTATCGCGGTTCAAGTCTGACCCCGCGCAGTGGAATGCGCTGCGCTATCTCAATCTCGGCCGATCGGCCGCAGCCGACACCTTCCGCGACTATCTCGTCGACTGGCAGCGCAGCTCGCCGGAGAAGCATCATCGCTTCGTGGGCGAGCTCGCAACAACCTTCGGATTCGCCGACGCGATCGCACTGCGCTAGCGCACGCCAGTGCGGGGATGAATTCCGCGTCCCCGCGCCGGGTGAACAAGCCACTTCCAAAACGAGACCGCGCCCGCCGGCTCAATATCCGTAAGCGTTCTTCGGGTGGAAGCGCTTGAGTAACTGCAACTGCGTTCCGGGCTCGCCCTCTTTGGCGGCCATCGCGCTCCCGGAAGGTCCGGCAGCGCCAGGCCCACCTATACTCAATTGTTTCTGCGCCTGAATCTGCGCGGTGGTGCGCTCCCGCTGAATGATCTGACTCAGATCTTGGCCAGCGAACACGGGAGCGGCCGCAGCCGCGAGCCCGGCGGCGACGATGAGGGCATGAAGTTGCTTGCGATGAAACATGGCAATTTCTCCTAATGAGATTTAAGGTTGGTCCGCAAGGGTTGGTTGCGCGGCGCGCCGGTTCGATGGTTCCGTGTCCCACAGCCGTACAACCACAATATCGGCTCGCGGCGTCACATCGATATCACACGTACGTCAAATTTCTCACTCGGTTCGTGACACTGCCTCAGAGCGGTAGGGGCACGCTCGTGAAGGAGTCTGCGTCTTGCGACCGGCGCGGTCGCGCACCGCCTTACCGCACGCGATGCGACGGTCTATTCGCGGAAGGAGCAGAAGAGGACGCTGAAAGCGGGGGAGCAGGCCCGCTGTAACAGACCAGGCTGGAGTGCGGCCGTTACTACTGTGTTACGGGTGACAACCGGGAGCAGGGTATGCAGCGCCCCTTGATCGAGCGGAAGGTCTGGCGTCGCTGCCGAACCGACCAGGGTGTCCTGCCCGAGGCACGCTGCCTTGCACAGCGCGGCCGTATATGGCGCGACGTTTCCGGCGGCGATCTGCGCGAGGTGCGATGCATCACAGCGGAACATCGACGCCGCCGCGGCCGGCGCAAGCGTCTGGGCGAAGACAATAATGCCCACCGCGATCCAGATCGCGGACGTTTTGCCAATCCGGCCGCCCGTCATGGATAATACCCCCGTGTTCCGAGAGACCTCACGCGGCTGCCCAGGTTCCTGCGTCGATGCACCATTTGGCCCTCGTCGCCGAAGATCCAGACGCGACCAAGCATGCACAACAGATACGGGCTTCAGCGGCCAGGCCGTGCGCTTGCCGTGGTGTCAGCCTTCGAGTCGGCTCGCTCCCAGGGGTGCGGCGAGCCCCGTTGTTCGCACGCCGGAAGATAGTGCGGCCTTCACGTTCCTGCGCGGACTCTTCGGGTCGCGTCTGCACCCGATCCAGTCGATGCGATGCTGAAGATCGAGCTCACCCAGCTCTTGCGGGGCCAGGAGGGACTCTGTCCGCTAGCGGATCGTCGGATAACGCGTAGGCCGATGGAGTCAAGATCGACCGCGTTAAGCAGGGCGCGGTAGCCCTTGCAGTTCTAAGACGTTCCTGCCCCCATGCGGCTCGGGACGCCAAT
>JAEUMX010000265.1 GCA_016791285.1 Burkholderiales bacterium | reverse complement strand
GGGACACCACCACCGGCCTCGGCGACCTGAACGCCTTCGCCGCCTATCTCATCGACGTCGGCAATCCTGCCGTGAGCTTCGGCATCGGACCGCAGATCACCGCGCCGACCGGCAACGACGCCGTCGGCAGCGGCAAATGGTCGGCGGGATTCGCGAACGTTCTCTTCGATGCAAGCTCGCACAAGTTTCAGTACGGCTATCTGCTCACGTGGCAGGCGAGCTTCGCCGGCAGCAGCAGTCACCCGAACGTGAACACCGGAGCGTTCCAGCCGTTCGCGTTCTATCAGCTCGGCAAGGGAACGTATCTGCGTTCGGCGCCGATCTGGGTCTACAACTTCGAGAACAGCACGTACAGCGTGCCGCTTGGCATCGGCATCGGGCAGGTGATTCCGACGGACAAGGTCGTGTACAACGTCTTCGTCGAGCCCCAATATTCGGTGGCAGACAAAGGGGCCGGTTATCCGCAGTGGCAGATATTCGTGGGCTTCAACATGCAGTTCAAACATTGAGGAGAAGTGGCATGAGAGGAGCAGGCAAGCTGTGTCTGGGGTTCGCTGTGGTGCTCGGCCTCGGCGGCACCGCCTTGGCAGAGGAGCGTCCGAAAGGCGCGACGGAAGCTACCAAGGCGGCAAACGCCAGGTTGCTCAGTGAGCTCCCCTTCTCGGACAAGACCGGCTTCGAGCTCGCTCACAAGGGCTTCATCGCGCCGCTGCCCCAGGACATGCTCAAAGGGGCGGCTGGGAATCTCATCTGGGATCCTGCGAAGTACGACTTCATCAAGGAAGGCGCACCTGCCCCCGACTCCGTCAACCCGAGTCTGTGGCGCCAATCGCAACTCATCAACGTCTCGGGGCTTTTCAAGGTTACCGACGGCATCTATCAGGTCCGCAACCAGGACCTCTCGAACATGACGATCGTCGAGGGGAAAAAAGGCATCACGATCTTCGATCCCCTGGTCTCGGCCGAAACCGCGAAGCGGGCGCTCGACCTCTACTACCAGCACCGGCCGAAGAAGCCGGTGGTGGCCGTGATCTATACCCACAGCCACGTCGATCACTACGGCGGCGTGCGCGGCGTGGTCGACGAGGCTGCCGTCAAGGCAGGCAAGATCAAGATCTACGCGCCGGTCGGCTTCCTCGAGGCGGCAGTCGCCGAGAACGTGATGGCCGGCACCGCGATGAGCCGGCGCGCGAGCTACATGTACGGCAACCTCCTGCCGCCGAGCCCCACGGGCCAGGTGGGCGCTGGTCTCGGGACCACGACGTCCGCGGGCACCGTCACGCTGATCCCCCCGACCGACATCATCAACAAGACCGGCGAGACCCGCGTCATCGACGGGCTCACCTACGAGTTCCTGCTCGCGCCGGGCACCGAAGCGCCCTCGGAGATGCTCTTCTATATCAAGGAGAAGAAGGCTATCAACGCCGCCGAGGACGCGACCCACACGCTGCACAACACCTATTCGCTGCGGGGGGCCAAGATCCGCGATCCGCTGGCCTGGTCGAAGTACCTGAACGAGACCCTGGCGATGTGGGGCGACCAAGCGGAGGTCGTCTACTCCATGCACCACTGGCCGGTGTGGGGGCAGAAGGCCATCGTGGAACACCTCGGGCTCCAGCGCGACATGTACCGCTACATCAACGACCAGACGCTGCGGCTCGCCAATCACGGGGAGACGATGGTCGAGATCGCCGAGCAGGTCGAGCTGCCGAAGGCGGTCGCCACCCGCTTCTCGAACCGCGGGTACTACGGATCGGTGAATCACGACGTCAAGGCGACCTACGTCCTCTACCTCGGCTGGTTCATCGGCAACCCCGCGACGCTGCACGTGCTGCCGCCGGTCGAAGCGTCGAAGCGCTACGTGGAGATGATGGGTGGCACGGACGCACTGCTCAAGAAGGCGCAGGAGTACTACGCCAAGGGCGACTACCGCTGGGTGGCGGAGGTGGTCAATCACGCAGTCTTCGCCGACCCTGCCAACCAGGCCGCCAAGAACCTCCAGGCTGATGCGCTGGAGCAACTGGGGTATCAGGCGGAAAGCGGCCCTTGGCGCAATTTCTATCTGACCGGCGCCAAGGAACTTCGGGAAGGCGTGAAGAAGCTGCCCACGCCGGACACGGCGAGCCCCGACACCGTGCGCGCCATGAGCCTGGACTTGTTCTTCGACTACCTTGCCATGCGGCTGAACGGTCCCAAGGCCGACGGCAAGCGGATCGTGCTCAACTTCAACTTCACCGACGTGAAGCAGAAGTACGTCCTCGAAATGGTCAACGGCGTGCTGAACCACACACCCGGCAGGCAGGCGCAAGATGCCGATGCGACGTTGACGCTTTCGCGGGAGACGCTCAACCGGATCGTGCTCAAGCAGACGACGCTGAAGGACGCGCTCGCTGCGGGAGACGTGAAGATCTCCGGAAGCGAAGCCAAACTCGAAGAAATGCTCTCCTACCTGGACAACTTCGACTTCTGGTTCAA
>JAEUMX010000237.1 GCA_016791285.1 Burkholderiales bacterium | reverse complement strand
GCACCATCGCCAAAGCGTCGGCACCAGCGTGCTCGTCAACGTGACAGGCCACGAGTACCACGAAATCCGCGTGCTGCGGCAGATGACCAATTTCAATGCGGGGGAAGAAGCGCTGATCGACGAGCTCTCGCTGGCAGTCATTGCACAGTGAGGGGCAATCCCGCGATGTGAGCAGCAGGACGGCGGTGTCCTGTCGCCCTGCTTCTGTTGTCTACCGGTCGACCCGACGCGACCAGCGCTCACTCCGAGCGTTATGGGCGAGACGCTGCACGCCGTCCTCGCGCGGGCGCAGATGCAGGAGGCCGTGATTCCCCCAGCGCCCGCGTGCTATCATCACCGCCATGCGTAACGTCCTGCTTTTCCTTGCCTTATTGCTCATGCCTGCGCTCGCGTCGGCGGAACGGCCGCTGCCCGAGGACGGTGTGCGCGCGACGCTGAAGGGACAGCAGGCGTATCCGCTGGTGAACCTCGGCGGCAAGGTCTATCGCCTGGCACCCGGCGGCATCATCCGTGACGAGGCGAACCGCAAGATCCTGCACGGCGAGTTGCCGTCGAGCGCGCAGGTGCTCTACCTGCCCGATGCGAACGGGGAGATCGCGCGCATCTGGATTCTGACCGCCGAAGAGCAGGCCACGCTCGCCCGCGCCGGCAAGCGCTAACACGGGCTCCAGGCTCCCGTGATCGGGAAGGTCTACATCAAGACGTTCGGCTGCCAGATGAACGAGTACGACTCGGACAAGATGGCGGACGTGCTGCACGCGGCCGAAGGCATGGAGACCACCGACGACCCCGCCGCGGCGGACGTCATTCTCTTCAACACCTGTTCGGTGCGGGAGAAGGCGCAGGACAAGGTGTTCCATGATCTCGGCCGGGTCCGACACTTGAAGCGCGCGCGGCCGGATCTGCTGATCGGTGTCGGCGGCTGTGTCGCGAGCCAGGAGGGTGCGGCGATCGTCGAGCGCGCACCTTACGTCGACCTCGTGTTCGGCCCGCAGACACTGCATCGCCTGCCGTCCCTGATCGAGGCGCGCCGGCGCACCGGCCGCGCGCAGGTGGATATCTCGTTCCCCGAGATCGAGAAGTTCGACGCGCTGCCGCCATCCCGGGTGGAAGGTGCGAGCGCGTTCGTGTCGATCATGGAAGGGTGCAGCAAGTACTGCTCGTTCTGCGTGGTGCCCTACACCCGCGGCGAAGAGGTTTCGCGAGCGCTCGACGGCGTTCTCGAAGAGGTCGCGGGGCTCGCGCTCGGCGGCGTGAAGGAAGTCACGCTGCTCGGCCAGAACGTGAATGCCTATCGCGGTCCGATGACCGAGAGCGAGACCGCGGATTTCGCGCTGCTGCTCGAGTATGTGGCCGCAATTCCCGGCATCGAGCGCATCCGCTACACGACCTCGCATCCGCGCGAGTTCACGCAGCGGCTGATCGACGCCTACACGCGCATCCCGCAGCTCGTATCCCACGTGCACCTGCCCGTGCAGTCGGGGTCGGACCGCATCCTCTCCGCCATGAAGCGCGGATATACCGCGCTGGAGTATAAATCGATCATCCGGCGCCTGCGTGCGGCGCGTGCCGACATCTGCCTTTCCTCCGACTTCATCGTGGGCTTCCCCGGCGAGTCCGACGCCGACTTCGAAGCGACGCTGCGGCTCGTCGAAGAGCTCCGGTTCGACGCCTCGTTTTCGTTCGTCTACAGTCCGCGTCCCGGAACGCCGGCCGCCGACCTGCCGCATCAGGTCGACCGCGAGGTGAGCCTCGCGCGCCTGGCGCGACTGCAGGCGCAGCTCGAGCACCAGGCGCAGGCCGTCAGCCGCGCAATGGTGGGGACGGTCCAGCGCGTGCTGGTGGAAGGCCCTTCGAAGAGGCGCGCGTTCGAGCTCGCCGGGCGCACCGACAACAACCGCATCGTGAACTTCGCCGGACCGCTACGGCTGACGGATCAGTTCGTCGACGTGACGATCACCGAATCACTGCCCCATTCCTTGCGCGGCGAAATGCTCGTCTGCGTCAACGCTTGACCCGCGCGCCGTTTTCACCGCGCGCCCGCCAATCGCGTAGAATCGGCGCATCGCGCCCACCCCAGTACCGCCGAGTGGATTCCAGGCCCCTCGACATCGATTTCCAGCCCCTCGACAACCGTCGCCTCGCGAACCTGTGCGGGGCGCTCGACGAGAACATCCGCCAGATCGAGACCGCGTTCGACGTCGCCATCACCCGGCGCGGAGAACGCTTCGTGGTGGCCGGTGACGCGGGCCAGAGCCGGCTCGCCATGCACGCGCTCGAGCACTTCTACGGGCGTTCCGAGCAGCCGCTGTCGGTGGAGGACGTCCAGCTCGGTCTGGTCGAAGTCGCGCGCCGCAGCGGCAGCCGTATCGTCGGACAGGAAGGCCCGGGACTGCTCACGCGCCGCCCCGACCTGCACGGCCGCACGCCGGGGCAGATCGAATACCTCGAAAAGATCCAGGAACACGACATCACCTTCGGCATCGGTCCCGCCGGTACCGGCAAGACCTACCTCGCGGTCGCGAGCGCGGTCGACGCGCTCGAGCGCGAGCAGGTGAAGCGCATCGTGCTCACCCGTCCGGCCGTGGAAGCCGGCGAGCGCTTGGGCTTTCTGCCGGGCGATCTCGCGCAGAAGGTCGACCCGTACCTGCGCCCCCTGTACGACGCGCTGTACGACCTGATGGGCTACGACAAGGTCGGCAAGCAGTACGAACGCGGGACGATCGAGATCGCGCCGCTTGCCTACATGCGCGGGCGCACGCTGAACCACGCCTTCGTCATCCTGGACGAGGCGCAGAACACCACGCCAGAGCAGATGAAGATGTTCCTGACCCGCATCGGCTTCGGCACCAAGGCCGTGGTCACCGGCGACGTGACGCAGATCGATCTTGCGCGCGGCCAGAAGAGCGGCCTCATCGCCGCGCACGACATCCTGCGCACCGTGCGTGGCATCGCCTTCACCCGTTTCACCGCGGAGGACGTGGTACGCAATCCCATCGTGCAGAGAATCGTCAATGCCTACGAGCAGTACGAGCGCGACCAGGAAGCCGGCTGAATCGCGCATAAGCGTTCAGTACGGGGTGCCGCGCAAAGGATTGCCGGCCGCGACCAGTTTTCGCAGGTGGACCAGAGCCGCACTCGTGCGCACGGCCAGCGTGACGCTGCGAATCGTCGACGAGGACGAGGGGCGGGCACTGCATCGCAACTACCGTGACAAGGATTACGCGACCAACGTGCTCACGTTCGTCTATTCGGCGCGGGAGCCGCTGGCCGGCGACATCGCGCTCTGTGCACCGGTGGTGGCGCGCGAGGCGCGGGCGCAGCAGATCGCGCTCGACGCCCACTACGCGCACCTCACCGTGCACGGCCTCCTGCACCTGCAGGGTTACGATCACATGGACGACCGCAGTGCCGCCGACATGGAGGCACGCGAGTCGCGAATCATGATTGCGCTCGGATTCGACGATCCGTACCAGGAGCCGAACGCCTGATGGACGAGACGCCCAAACCCACCTGGCTCGAGCGCATTGGCTCGCTGCTCATGCGCGAGCCCGAGGACCGCGAGCAACTGGTTCAGCTGCTGCACTCGGCCTACGACCGCGACCTGCTCGACGCCGACGCGCTGGCGATGATCGAGGGTGTCATGCAGGTCTCGGAAATGCAGGCGCGCGACATCATGATTCCACGCTCGCAGATGGACGTGATCGACATCGAGGACTCACCCGACAAGTTCGTGCCGCTCGTGATCGAAACCGGGCACTCCCGCTTCCCTGTGATCGGCGACAACAAGGACGACGTGATCGGCGTCCTGCTCGCGAAGGATCTCCTGCGCTATTACGCCGGCGAGGAGGAGTTCAACGTGCGCGAAATGCTGCGGCCGGCCGTGTTCATCCCCGAGTCGAAGCGGCTCAACGTGCTGCTCAAGGATTTCCGCTCGAACCGCAATCATATGGCGATCGTGGTGGACGAGTACGGCGGTGTGGCCGGGCTGGTGACGATCGAGGACGTGCTGGAGCAGATCGTGGGCGAGATCGAGGACGAGTACGACTACGACGAGCCCGGCGACAACATCGTGCCCGAGAAGGGTAGCGGCTTCCGGGTGAAAGCGATCACCGAGATCGGGGATTTCAACGATGCCTTCGGCACGACCTACAGCGACCAGGACTTCGACACCGTCGGCGGGCTCGTCATCAGCCGCTTCGGCCACGTGCCGAAGCGCGGCGAGCAGATCGTGATCGATGGCTTGAGCTTCCGTGTGTTGCGATCCGACAGCCGCCGCCTGCACGTGCTGCGGGTCGAGCGGGTGAAGGAAGGGTAGTGTCCTATTGATCTTGAGCCGAAAGTCAATCTCGGCACGCCGAATTCGAGGCGGTGCAGCCCCACGCTTTTTTGCAACCGTCATGGCTTCGCGCAGAGTTACGACAACCCATTCCCTCTCGCCTCGGTCAGTGCGATTTCGGCGAGTCACCCAAGCTCGACCACCCCATCACCGAGTACCTCGGCCGTCGCGCCCCCGAAGTCGAGAAAGTTTCCTGGTCCAGGAACACCGTCTGGCTGGACAAGGCGCAGACCACCGGCTTCAAGAGCGTCCGCGAGGCGGTGTGGAACTTCCACATCGGCGGCTACCAGGTTTGCAAGAAGTGGCTAGATGACCGACGAAAAGCGGGCCGCAAGCTCTCGAAGGACGACATCGCCCACTACCAGAAGATCGTCGTCGCCCTCTCCGAGACCATCCGCCTGATGCAGGAGATCGACAAGGTCGTCGAGCAGCACGGCGGCTGGCCGGGGGCGTTCCAGACTGGCGAGGCCAAGGCCGCGCCCGCCAAGGTCATCCCGTTCCGCCCGCGCACCGTCGAGCCGAAGCCCGGGGAGCACTACGTCGCCTGCGTGCCGCTGGTCCCGCTCAAGGCAGCCGCGGGCGCGTTCAGCGATCCCCAGCACGTCGATGACGACGGCTTCGAGTGGGTTGCGGTCGAGTCGCGCCATGGCCTGCGCAAGGGCATGTTCGTCGCCCAGGTCGTCGGCAAGTCGATGGAGCCCGCGATTCCGGACGGCGCGTTCTGCCTCTTGCGCACCCCGGTCGAAGGCACGCGCCAGGGCAAGATCGTGCTCGTCCAGCTTCGCGACAGCACCGACCCCGAGACCGGCCAGCGGTACGCCGTCAAACGGTACGAGAGCGAAAAGGCAGGAGAGGGCGACCGCTCGCGACACGAGCGCATCACGCTCAAGCCGCTCAACCCGGACTTCGACCCGATCGTACTGACGAGCAATGGCGAAGGGGCGCTACAGGTGATCGCTGAGCTGGTTGCGGTGCTGTCGGGCGAATCGAAACATCAGGGCCCTGAAGAGTAGCTGATCGATGCCCGAGGCCGGCAAGGAAACCATTCACTATTTCGTCGATGAGGCAGGCGATCCAACGTTGTTCAACCGAAAGGGTCGCATCATCGTCAACGAAGACGGCTGTTCGAACTACTTCATTCTCGGCAAGATGGAGATCGACGAGCCGGCCGAGGTAGAGCGTGACCTCGAGGCGCTTCGGGCCGAGCTTCTGGCCGATCCGTATTTCAAGGATGTACCGTCTATGCAACCAAAGAACCGCAAGACGGCCGTTGCGTTCCACGCCAAGGATGATCTTCCCGAGATTCGCAGGGAAGTCTTCAAGCTGCTACTAAGGAAGGACCTCCGCTTTTATGCGGTGGTCCGCGACAAGCGTGATCTCGCGACCTATGTGCAGCAGCAGAACGAACGTGATGCGATCTATCGCTATCGGCAAGACGAACAGTACGACCTGCTGGTAAAGGAGCTCTTCCGCAAACTGCACCACATGGCCGACGACGTCCATATCTGTTTTGCCACGCGGGGCAACAAGTCCAGGAACGCCGCGTTCCGCGCCGCACTGGAAGAGGCGGCTAAGGCCTTCGAACGGAGTTTCGGTTTCGCCCATCCGGGGAAGAACAACGTCGTTTCAAGCACGCCGCCGAAGTGCGTCGGCTTACAAGCCTGGATTATTACCTGTGGGCACTGCAACGGTTCTATGAGCGCCGCGAGGAACGGTTTCTGGAATTGATCTGGCCGCAAGTCGGCGAGATCCACGACCTGGATCGGGTGGAGGATGGGAAGCGGGGGGTCTTCTTCACAAAAAGAAAGCCGCTCAACTTGGCGGCTTTCGAGGAATAGGAAGGCCGGGGATATAGGGCCTACGCATCGAGATCCGCAGGCCACACGACATGGAGTCGAATTTTGTCCCTAGCCAAGGACACAGGATACGGTAGACCATCCGCAACGTCCATCTCTGCGTGCAACCCCCCGAAGATTTCCTAATGCCCGGCACGACCCGCAAGTCGCGCTTGCCTGCGTTCCGTGATCTCGCCCTCGCCTTTGGCATCGGGGCGGTCACGGTTGCCGGCTTCGCGCCGCTCTATCTCTTCCCCCTGCCGGTCCTGACACTGGCCGTTCTCATCGGTCTGTGCGAGCGAACAACGAAACATGCCGCGCGCTTCCTGCTCGGCCTCTCGTGGGGGCTCGGCTGTTTCCTGGGCGGCGTGTCGTGGGTCTACGTGAGCCTGCACGATTTCGGCGCGATGCCGGCACCGCTCGCGGCGCTCGCTGCATTTCTCCTGTGCGTGCTGCTGGCGCTGTGTCCCGGGCTCGCGTGTCTCGCCGCGGGGGTTGTCGGCAGGACCACGATCACCGGCGCGCTGCTCGCTTTCCCCGCCATGTGGGCACTCTCCGAGTGGATCCGCGGCTGGTACTTCACGGGGTTTCCATGGCTCGCCATCGGCTACTCGCAAGCGCCGGCGAGCCCGCTCGCGGGATTCGCGCCGGTGCTCGGCATCTACGGCGTCTCGCTCGCCACCACTTTGTCCGCGGGACTCGTCTATCTTGCCTGGCGCCTGCGCCGGAGCCGCCAAGCGCTCGCCGCGATCGCCGGGCTCGCCGTGCTCTGGAGCGGCGGCGCGACGCTCAAAGCGCACGAGTGGACCCGCCCACTCGGCGAGTCGGTGAGCGTGAGCCTGATCCAGGGCAATATCCCGCAGGAGATGAAGTGGCGCGAGGACCAGGTGCGCGCGACGCTCGACACGTATCTGCGCCTCATAGAATCCACCGACAGCCGCCTCATCGTGCTGCCCGAAACCGCGCTGCCGCTCTACCTGCAGGATGTCCCGCCGGACTACCTCGCGCGCATCGCGGCACACGCGAGCGCAAAGGGCGCCGACGTGCTCATCGGTCTGCCTGAGTATGGGGCCGGCAAGGACGAGTACTTCAACAGCGTGATCTCGTTCGGCACATCGCCGCAGCAGACGTATCGCAAACACCACCTCGTGCCGTTCGGCGAGTTCGTGCCGCTGAAATCGCTGTTCGGCTGGTTCGTCGAGACGGTCGCGATTCCGCTGCTCGACTTCTCGCGCGGCGCGCTGGGCCAGCAACCGCTCGCGGTCGCCGGGCAGAAGGTGGCGGTGAACATCTGCTACGAGGATCTCTTCGGCGAGGAGATCATCCGCCAGTTGCCGGAGGCCACGATGCTGGTCAACGTGAGCAACGTCGCGTGGTTCGGCGATTCGCTCGCGCCTGCGCAGCACCTGCAGATCAGCCAGATGCGCGCGCTCGAAACCGGACGGCCCATGCTGCGCGCCACGAACACGGGCATGACAGCGGCGATCGATCCCCGTGGTCGCATCCAGGCGATCGCCAAACCCTTTACCGAGGCGATCGTGCGGACCGAGGTGCAGGGCTACACCGGCGCGACACCCTTCGTGCGCATCGGCAACTGCGGCGTGCTCGTGCTGTGCGGGGTGGTGCTCGCGGCGGCGCTGGGTGCGCGTTCGAAGGCGGCCCCTTTGCCCCGGTTGCCGTGAGGCCGGTAGAATCGCGCCTTCCCTTCCCGGCTCTACCGCGATGCTTACCTTTCAGCAGATCATCCTGCGCCTGCAAGACTTCTGGGACCGGCAGGGCTGCGCCCTGCTTCAGCCTTACGACATGGAGATGGGCGCGGGCACGTTCCACACCGCGACGTTTCTGCGCGCGATCGGGCCCGAACCGTGGCGCGCTGCCTACGTACAGCCTTCGCGCCGGCCCAAGGACGGCCGCTACGGCGAGAACCCGAACCGACTCCAGCACTATTATCAGTATCAGGTGGTGCTGAAGCCCTCGCCGCCGAAGATCCAGGATCTCTATCTCGAATCGCTCGAAGTGCTCGGCATCGACCCGCAGGTGAACGACATCCGCTTCGTCGAGGACGACTGGGAATCGCCGACGCTCGGCGCGTGGGGGCTCGGCTGGGAGGTGTGGCTGAACGGAATGGAAGTGACCCAGTTCACTTAT
>JAEUMX010000214.1 GCA_016791285.1 Burkholderiales bacterium | reverse complement strand
TCGGCCTTGCAGGGGTCTGACCGGCCACCGCTCTAACCGTCTCGCGTCACCGCGCGCCGCCAGCGGAGCCAGACGCGCAGCGCGCGGAAGCTATCCTGGTCCACCGCATCCGGCAGGATCACCGCGGTGTGCGGGAGGTGGTGCCCTGCCACCTTGAAGTTGATCACGATGAGCCACGGTGCGACGAACGTGGTGCCCAGCACGGTGCCGGCAATGTGCCGCCCGGACCGCTCCCCGGCCTCGATCTCGAGTGTATCGGAGAACTCGAGCAGCACGAACGACCGCGGACTCACGAGCCACGCGTAGCGACACAGGGTGAGCGCAAGGCTCGACGCCAGCATCACCAGCACGGCCAGGCAGATGACGGTGGGCAGCCGACTCGCAACGAGACCCGCAGCGGCCAGGAGGTGCGCGCCCGTAAGGGCGGCGGCAAGGCGCCGGGACCGGTGAAGCCCGATCCGAAGCCGGGACAGCGTGGAGGTTCTCACGGCAGGCGATGCACGAAGAATGGATCCTGCCGCTAACAAGAACCGGACCGGCGAAGGCCGCTCCGGTCGCGTTTTGTCGATAGAATGCGGCAGCATGGAACCACGAATCCCGCCATCCACGGGCGCGACCGGATGGCTGACCGAGCTGGCCGCACGCGGCGCCACGATCGTCGATCATCGTGTCCAGCATTTCGGCGACCCGTCCGCGGAGCGACTCGCCGTCCGCGACGGCCTCGTCGTCTGCGATCTCTCTCATCTCGGCACGATCGCCGCCACCGGTGCCGACACCGAAACCTTCCTGCAGGGACAGCTCTCGAACGACATCCACCAGCTCGCACCTGACCGCGCGCAGTTCAGCAGCTACAGCACGCCCAAGGGACGCCTCCTGGCGAGCTTCCTCGCCTATCGGACTCCGACCGTCGTCCATCTGCAGCTGCCCCGGGAGCTGGTCGAACCGATCCGCAAGCGCCTCGCCATGTTCGTCCTGCGGTCGCAGGTGACGCTCGGCGATGCGAGCGATGCCCAGGTTCGGCTGGGCGCGGCCGGCGGCGGCGCCGAGGCGCTGATCGCCGCCACCGTGGGCAGCGCGCCGACAGCGACGCTGGCAGTCGCCCAGGCGGATGGCGCAACCACCATCCGCCTGCCCGGCGATCGGTTCGAGATCGTGGTGGCGCCCGAGCGAGCGGGTGAGCTCTGGCAGGCGCTGACCGCGCAGGCCCGGCCGGTGGGTGCTCCGGTGTGGGATTGGCTGGAAATCCAGGCCGGCATCCCCATCATCACCGCAGCCACCCAGGATGAGTTCGTCCTCCAGATGGTCAACCTCGACCTCGTGGGCGGCGTGAGCTTCCAGAAAGGCTGCTATACGGGGCAGGAGATCGTGGCGCGGACCCACTACCTCGGGCGGCTCAAGCGCAGGATGTATCTCGCCCACACGGACCCCGACACCCCGCCGGCTGCCGGAACCCAGCTCTACAGCCGCGATCTCGAAGGTCAGACGAGCGGCATGGTGGTGAGCGCCGCACCCGCGCCCGGCGGCGGGTTCGATCTCCTGGCCGTGATCCAGACGGCGAGCGCGGACGCCCACCCCATTCACCTCGGGACGCCGGACGGACCCGTCCTTCGCCTCGATCCGCTGCCGTATCCGGTGGCCTGAAGGGCGCTCCCGCGCGGCATGCCGAAGTTCGCCTACTACATCTACTACCGCGTCGTGCCTGGCGCCGCAGTCGCCGCGCGTGAACGGGTGCGCGCGGCCCAGGCGGACATTGCCACCGCGCTGCCCGTCCGCGCTCGGCTCCTCGAGAAGCACGAGGAACCGGGCCTCTGGATGGAAGTCTACGAGGGCATCGACGATGCCGGAGCCTTCGAGCGTGCGCTGCTGGCTGCCGTCGAACGCCATGACCTTCACCGGCTCCTGCTTCCCGGCGCCTCGCGCAAGATCGAATGCTTCGTGGTGCCGCCTTGTGCCTGATCGTATTCGCCTGGCAGGCGCACCCTGATTTCCCGCTGGTGCTGGGCGCGAACCGGGACGAGTTCCTCGACCGGCCGACGCGGCCCGCGGCGTTCTGGCCGGAACAGCCGGACCTCCTCGCGGGTCGGGACCTCAAGGGGGGCGGCACCTGGCTCGGCATCACCCGCTCCGGCCGCATCGCGGCGGTCACCAACTATCGCCAGGGGACCGCCCCGCGCACCGACCTGCGCTCCCGCGGCCTCCTGGTCACCGGATTCCTGGCGGCGGACCGC
>JAEUMX010000206.1 GCA_016791285.1 Burkholderiales bacterium | reverse complement strand
TTCGCGCGTCACATCGAACTGCTTACCGACCTCTTCCAAGGTGTGATCGGTGTTCATCTCGATGCCAAACCGCATGCGCAGCACCTTTGCCTCGCGCGGGGTTAGCGTATCGAGCACGTCTTTTGTCACGTCGCGCAGGCTCGCATACACCGCGGCATCCGACGGCGCCATGGTCGAGGCGTCCTCGATGAAGTCGCCAAGATGGGAATCGTCGTCGTCGCCGATCGGCGTTTCCATGGAGATCGGCTCCTTGGAGATCTTGAGAATCTTCCGGATCTTCTCCTCCGGCATCTCCATCTTCTGCGCGAGCAGGGCCGGGTCCGGCTCCTGGCCGGTCTCCTGCAGGATCTGGCGCGAGATGCGGTTCATCTTGTTGATGGTCTCGATCATGTGCACCGGGATGCGGATGGTCCGCGCCTGGTCCGCGATCGAGCGCGTGATCGCCTGCCTGATCCACCAGGTCGCATAGGTCGAGAACTTGTATCCGCGCCGGTATTCGAACTTGTCGACCGCCTTCATGAGACCGATGTTGCCTTCCTGGATCAGGTCGAGGAACTGCAGCCCCCGGTTGGTGTACTTCTTCGCGATCGAGATCACCAGCCGCAGGTTCGCCTCGGTCATTTCGCGCTTCGCGCGCCGCGCCTTGGCCTCCCCGGTCGACATCTGGCGATTGATCTCCTTCAGGTCCCGCAGCGGGATCATCACGCGCCTCTGGACGTCGAGCAAACGCTGCTGCAGTTCCATGATTGCGGGTGCGAAGCGCGACAGCGTTTCGCTATAGGGACGGCGCGCGGCGACCTCGCGCGCGACCCAGTCGAGATCTTCCTCGTTGCCGGGAAAGTTCTTGATGAAGTGGGTGCGCGGCATGCCGGCCTTGTTCACGCAAAGATCCATGATCTCGCGCTCGTAGGTACGCACTTCGTCGACGAGACGCCGCAACCCGTCGCACAAGGTCTCCACCTGGCGCGCGGAGAATCGGATCCCCATCAATTCGGCAGAAATCTGCTCCTGGATCTTCTGTGAGGTCTTGCTCTTGGAACCCTGCTTGGCAAGCGTCTTCACCATCCTGTTGTACAGCCCGCGGATGGTCTCGAAGCGCTCGAGCGCCTGATTCTTGAGTTGCAGCAGGCTCGCCCGCGCCAGCGCCCCGCCATCGTCCTCGTCTTCCTCCGCAGCGGCGAGTTCGGCTTCCATGGCCTCCTCGGGGACTTCGTCGGGAATCTCCTGCGCGTTGGGATCGAGCAGCCCGTCGACGAGCTCGTCGACCCGCATCTCGTCGCGTTCGATGCGATCGGCGAACTCGAGGATGTCCCGGATCGTGGTCGGACATGCGGAAATGGCCTGGATCATGTGCTTGAGGCCGTCCTCGATGCGCTTGGCGATCTCGATCTCGCCCTCGCGCGTGAGGAGCTCCACGGAGCCCATCTCGCGCATGTACATCCGCACCGGGTCGGTCGTGCGCCCGAACTCCGCATCGACGGTAGAAAGCGCCGCCTCGGCTTCCTCAGCAACATCCTCATCCGCGACCGTCGGCGTCGCATCGGACATGAGCAGGGACTCGACATCGGGCGCCTCGTCATAGACCTGGATCCCCATGTCGTTGATCATGCTGATGATGTTTTCGATCTGCTCGGCATCCAGCATGTCGTCGGGAAGGTGGTCGTTGATCTCGGCGTAAGTCAGGTAGCCCCTTTCCTTGCCGAGAACGATCAGGTTCTTGAGCCGCATCCGGCGCGCTTCGGCGTCATCAGGAAGCTGCGCGGCAGACTTGAGGAGTTCCCGATCCTTGTCCTTGTCTTTGGCCATGAAGGTTGTCCGATAGTCCGAGAAAAGCTTTTTAGTTTATCACAGGCCCGATGCTGCCCGTTGGACCCCCAATCGGCTCGCGGCGTTCAGCCTGTAGGCGCCGCAGCTCGGTGCGTTCGTCCGCGCTCAGGGAGGCGAGCGGCTTGTCCCCGAGCTCTGCAAACCTGGCTTTCCGACGCAAGTCCTTGATCTGGCTCATGGCTCCGGCGAGCTCCGCCGCGGCGTCGAATTCACCCATCCGGACTTCGATGATCTCTGCGGCCGCTGAGTTCAGCGCCGCTTCATGCGTAGATCCACGAAAGTGATCACTCACGAGAGCAACCAAAACCCGCTCGTCCAGATCTGGATTGGCCGCCAGATAATCAACCAGCGCGCGCGTTGCCCGCGTATCCGGATCGTCCGCATCGCAGATGGATCGATCGACCGCTGCTGCCAGCCGAGGGGCGAGCAGCAGACAGCGTAGGACATGGCGCTGCAGCGATACCGGGGCGATGCGCCGGGTCCGCTCCGGAGATCGCCGTGACCAGGGACCGCTCTGAATGCCGAACAGCGCACCGACCTCAGCCTGATCGAGTCCCGCAAGCTCCGCCAAGCGTCTGCGGACCATGGCGCCGAGCGCCGGAGCAGCGATCTGCTTCACCAGGGGCTTGGCAGTCTGCAGCAAGCTTGCACGCCCCTCAGCCGTAGTGAGATCGAGAGGATGGGTAAGTTCACGCAACAGAAATTCGGAAAGCGGCGCGGCGTCGCGGATCAGCGCCTCGAAGCGTTCGCGCCCCGTCTTGCGCACGCAGCTGTCGGGATCTTCCCCCTCTGGCAGGAACGCAAAGGCGACTTCTTTGCCATCGACCAACTGTCCAAGACAGTTTTCCAGTGCGCGCCACGCTGCGCGCCGACCCGCCTCGTCGCCGTCGAAACAAAAAACGACGCGGCCCGCCTGCTTGAACAGCTTCTGAACATGGAAGGAGGTGGTCGCGGTGCCCAGGGTAGCCACCACATCGTCAATGCCGTGCTGCGCCAGGGCAACCACATCCATGTAGCCTTCCACTACGATCACCCGGCCCGAAGCGCGGATGGCGCCGCGTCCCTGGTACAGCCCGTAAATCTCCCGCCCCTTCTCGAAGACCGGCGTCTCGGGCGAATTGAGGTATTTCGGTTCGCCAGGTCCCAGCACGCGACCTCCGAAGCCCACGATGTTGCCACGGGGATTGACGATCGGAAACATGATGCGATCGCGGAAGCGGTCGTATCGCTTGCCCTCGTCGCCTTCGATGACGAGCCCGGCATCGACCAGCACCTGTGCCCGATAGTCCGGGAAAACTGCGGCGAGGTTCTGCCAGCCGGGCGGCGCGAAACCCAGACCGAAACGAGCGGCGATCTCACCGGTCAAGCCGCGGCCCTTGAGGTAAGCGACGGCCACCTCCGAGCGCTTGAGTTCAGCCTTGAAGAACACCGCCGCCGCGCGCAGTACTTCGGCGAGGCTCTGCGTCATCTCGGCCGACGACGTGGCCGGGGCTTCGCCGCGCACCTCCGGGACGCTCATACCGGTCCGTGCAGCCAATTCCTTGATCGCCTCGATGAAGCCCAGGCCGGAATACTCCATGACGAACCCGATGGCGTTGCCGTGCGCCCCACAGCCGAAACAGTGGTAGAACTGCTTCGCCGGGCTGACCGTGAAGGAGGGGCTCCTTTCGCTGTGGAACGGGCAGCATGCGACGAGATTCGTGCCCGCCCGCTTGAGCGGCAGATGAGATTCGACCACGTCGACAATGTCGAGGCGGCTCAGCAGATCCTGGATGAAGGATTGGGGAATCATGACGCCCCGTCGACGCACAACTTTCGCATTATAGGTCACGCCGGGAGGGTACCCCGACGCTGCGACAGAAGGCCCTAACCGCGACGAGGTTGAAGGGACGCTCGATCCGGAAGGCGGCGGGGCAGCACCCCGAAATGCCGAAATGCTGCGTCTACCCCGCCAGCCTCGACTTGACGCGCGCTGACACTTGGCTCATGTCGGCTTGGCCTGCCAGCTTCGCCTTGAGCAGCGCCATGACCTTTCCCATCCCCTGCGGTCCGCTCGCACCGGTCTCCCCGATGGCGGCCGCAATCGCCTCTTCTATCTCGGCTTCGGACAACTGCGCCGGCAGGTAGCTTTGCAGCAAGGCCAGTTCGAAAGCTTCGCCCCGTGCGAGATCCGGCCTGCCACCGGCTTCGAACTGGGCCATGGAGTCGCGGCGCTGCTTGATCATCTTTTCAATCGTGGCGATGACATCCGCATCGGCGAGTTCGCGCCGCTCGTCCACCTCGCGCTGCTTGATCGCCGCGAGCAGCAGGCGAAGCGCCGCCAAGCGTGGCGTGTCCTTCGCGCGCATGGCGGACTTCATGTCTTCGGTAACGCGGGCCTTGAGGGTCATACGGACACCTCGGAAACGGGAACGTACGCGCGCCCCGCAAGAGGCGTGGGGAGTCCCGTCCGGGAAGAAAAGATCAGTAGAGGCGCTGGGGCAGCATCTGACTACGCAGACGCTTGTAGTGACGCTTTACGGCCGCAGCGAGCTTCCGCTTGCGCTCCGAAGTGGGTTTCTCATAGAACTCACGGGCGCGAAGCTCCGTTAGGAGCCCGGTTTTTTCGATGGTGCGCTTGAAGCGACGCAGTGCAACCTCGAAGGGTTCGTTCTCTTTGACTCGTACGGTAGGCATTGGGCTGACGGCCTGACGGTTGGTCTCTGGAAAGCCTTATACTATATCAGTACTTCCCTCCCCCTTGAAAGCGCCTTCGTGCCCACACCTCTTTCACTTCAGGTCACGGCGGTTCCGCGAGATAGCCGCCCTCGGTCGGGACTGGTGCTCGGCATCGAGACCTCTTGCGATGAAACGGGTGCGGCGCTCTACGACCCGCAGCGCGGGCTCGTCGCGCACACGCTTTTCTCACAGGTGGAATTGCACGCGCAGTACGGCGGCGTCGTGCCGGAGCTTGCTTCTCGTGACCACATCCGCCGCCTGCTGCCGCTGGTGCGCGACCTCTTGCGCCAGGCCCACGCCGTGCTCGCCGACGTAGCCGCGGTAGCTTACACACAGGGACCCGGTCTTGCGGGGGCGCTCCTCGTGGGAGCCGGTACGGCCACCGCTCTCGCCTACGCGCTGGGGGTGCCCGCAGTGCCGGTGCATCATCTTGAGGGTCATCTGCTATCGCCGCTGCTTGCCGACCCGGCGCCGGACTTCCCCTTCGTCTGCCTGCTCGTCTCTGGCGGCCATACCCAGTTGATGGAGGTGCGTGGCGTCGGGTGCTATCGCCTACTTGGGGAAACCTTGGACGACGCCGCGGGCGAAGCCTTCGACAAGACCGCGCAACTGCTCGGGCTCGGCTATCCGGGCGGGCCGGCGCTCGCGCGCCTTGCCGACCACGGGCGCGCGGGCCGGTACGCGCTGCCGCGGCCCATGATCGCGAGCGGCGACCTCGATTTCAGTTTCAGCGGGCTCAAGACGGCCGTTGCGCTGCTGGTGCGCCGGCTGGAACTGGATACCGCGACGCGCGCGGACGTTGCCGCGAGCTTTCAGGCAGCGGTCGTCGACGTGCTCGCCATGAAGGCCGAAGCGGCACTCGACCGGACGGGGTTGCGCCAACTCGTCGTGGCCGGCGGAGTGGGGGCCAATCTCGCCCTGCGGAAGCGCCTCGCGGACCTCGCCCCCCGCCGTGGCACCCGGGTCTTCTATCCCCAGCTCGAGTTCTGCACCGACAACGGCGCCATGATTGCGCTCGTCGGCGCCCTGCGCCTGGCGGAGGCGGGGCGCGACCCGCTCGGCTTTGCCGTACGGCCGCGGTGGAACCTGGAGAGCCTGCCCGCGGCCGTCTGACGGCTGGACGAATTCACACGACCCGGCCTTCCGTACCGGCGAGCAGCTTCCGGATGTTGGCCCGATGGCGCCAGACGAGCAGCACCGTCATAGCCAGAATCGCCGCCGTATAGGGTCCGATACCCAGGAAGTACCACGCCGCGACCGGCGCTGCGATCGCTGCCGCCAAGGCGCCCATGGACGACACGCGCGTCACCGCGAACATACCTGCCCACGCCAGCAAGGCCGTCAATCCGACCGGCAGGCTGAATGCGAACAGGATGCCGCCGGCCGTCGCGACCCCTTTGCCGCCCTGAAAGCGGAAGAAGACGGGATAGAGATGACCCAGGAAGGCGGCGAGTCCCGACAGCGGCACCACGCCCGGTGCCGCACCGACCTGGGGCCCCACCAGCTTCACCAGCCAGACCGCGACCACACCTTTCAGCACGTCTCCCGCCAGGGTAAGCGCCGCCGCCGTCTTCTTCCCGGAGCGCAGAACATTGGTCGCACCCGGATTGCCGGAGCCGTAGCTGCGCGGATCGGGCAGCCGGAACACCGAGCTCACGATGACGGCGAAGGACACCGAACCGATCAGGTAGGCGAGCACCACGAGAACCACGCTGACCAAGGCCGATGCTCCAGGGGCGCGGCTGCGGTGAGTCACGCGACCACCGGTCCGCTGTTGATTACAATCGCGCTTTGATTTTACGACACACCGCCATGGACATCATCTTCATTCAGGACTTCCGGGTGGAAACCCTGATCGGCATCTACGAGTGGGAGCGCCGGGTCCCACAGACCATCCAGATCGACCTCGAGATCGGCAATCCATACAGCCGTGCGGCGAGCACCGACGACATCGGCGACACGATCGACTACGGGGCGGTCGTCGGCCGCATCGAGGAGACGCTCAAGGTACAGCACTTCCTGCTCCTCGAACGCCTTGCCGAACACATCGCCGACATCGTCCGCGGCGAGTTCAGATCGCCCTGGGTGAAGGTGAGCGTTGCGAAGCTGCAGTTGTTGCGCGGTGTGAAACGGCTCGGCGTCACGATCGAGCGCGGCTCGCACCCCTGAGCGGCCGGGGCGCCGGTCAACCGCGGGGGTGATGCCTTGCGTGCAGCTGTTTCAACCGTTCGCGGGCGACGTGCGTGTAGATCTGTGTGGTCGAGATGTCCGCGTGGCCGAGCAGGAGCTGCACCACGCGCAGGTCCGCACCATGATTCAACAGGTGCGTGGCGAAGGCATGGCGCAGGGTGTGGGGAGAAATGTCCGCGGCGATGCCCGCTGCGAGCGCGTGTCGTTTGATCAGGCGCCAGAACATCTGGCGGCTCATCGCGCCGCCGCGCGCTGTCACGAACAGGGCGTCGCTCGCGCGCCCGGCGAGCAGCGGCGGTCGCGCCTCGCCCAGATAGCGGCGGATCCATGCGAGCGCCTCTTCCCCGAGCGGGACCAGGCGCTCCTTGGCGCCCTTGCCCATCACGCGCACCACCCCCATATCCTGGCTCACCTGGGTGAGCCTGAGCCCGACCAGCTCCGACACCCGTAATCCGCTCGCATAGAGCGTCTCGATCATGGCGCGATCACGCAAGCCCAGGGCGGAATCCGGATCGGGCGCCTCCAGCAGACGCTCGACGTCCGCCTCCGAGAGGATCTTCGGCAGGCTGCGCGGCAGCTTCGGCGCCTCGATCCGCAGGGTCGGGTCGGTCTGAATGCAGCCCTGACGCAGGAGGTAGCCGTAGAACCGCTTCAGGCTCGAAAGCAGCCGACTCGTCGTGCGCGGTTTCGCCTTCTGCGCGAACTTGTACGCGAGATATTCGAGCAGGTCGCTGCGTTGAGCATCCGGCAGAGTTCGCCCGCTGCGCTGCTCGAGCCAGCTTCCAAACTGGCGAAGATCGGTGCGATAGCTCTGGAGCGTGCTGCGGGAAAGGCCGTCCTCCAGCCAGAGCGC
>JAEUMX010000184.1 GCA_016791285.1 Burkholderiales bacterium | reverse complement strand
GCGGTGACGCCACGCGACGCGGCCCCGCTCCTGCTCGCCGAAGCCGCCGCGGGCGATGTCGCGCTCGTCTTCGGGCGCGAGGCCAGCGGTCTCACGCGCGAGCAGGTGGATCTCTGTCAGCGCATCGTCCACATCCCGGCGAACCCTGCCTATTCGTCCCTCAACCTGGCCGCCGCGGTACAGATCATGACCTATGAGCTGCGTGTGGCGTCGGCTGCCGCCGGCCTGCCCGCGCCGGAGGTGGCCGAACCGGCGTCGTTCGAGGAGCTGGAGGCGTTCCATCTGCACCTCGAGCAGGTGATGCGCGAGACCGGCTTCCTCGATCCGCGCAAGCCGCGGCGGCTCATGCAGCGGATGCGCCGCCTCTTCACCCGGGCGCGGCTGGAGAAGGAGGAAGTGTCCCTGCTGCGCGGCCTGCTGAAGGCGATGCAGACGCGCCCGGCCGGTGCGCCGCGCACCACCGATGCCGCAGAACATGGGTCCGCCATAGTCGACTAACCGAATACCCACAATTCTTATCCGTCATTCGCCATGCTGGATCGCATCAAGGAAGAGATCGCCGTCGTCTTCGACCGGGACCCGGCCGCCCGCAGCGCCTGGGAGGTCGTCACCTGTTACCCGGGATTCCACGCGCTGTTGATCCATCGGTTATCGGGTCGGCTGTGGCGGATGGGGTTCAAGTGGGTCGCGCGCTTCGTGTCGCACATCGCGCGCTGGCTGACCGGGATCGAGATCCACCCTGGCGCGCGCATCGGGCGGCGCTTCTTTATCGATCACGGCATGGGGGTCGTGATCGGCGAGACGGCGGAGATCGGCGATGACTGCACCCTGTACCACGGCGTGACGCTCGGCGGCACCTCGTGGAAGCAGGGCAAACGCCATCCGACCCTGGGCAAGGGCGTCATCGTCGGGGCGGGGGCCAAGATCCTCGGGCCGATTCTGATCGGCGACGGCGCGAAGATCGGCTCCAACGCCGTGGTGGTGAAGGAGGTGCCGCGCGGCGCCACGGCAGTGGGCATCCCTGCCCGCCTCGTGGACGAGGTGCAGCAGCGCAACGTCTCGGAACAGGCGGCGAACCTGGGCTTCTCGGCCTACGCCGTGAGCAGGGACATGAACGATCCCATGGTGAAGGCCGTGCACCAGATGCTCGACCACACTGTCGACACGGATCACCGCATCGAGTACATCCTCCAGCAGCTCAAGCGCCTCGGCGTTCCGGTGGAGGACGAAAAGGCCACCGCCGACAAGTTCGACGCGAACTACCTGAATCGTATCGTTGACTAACGTAGTCCGGTAATGCACCGCCGACCGATGCGTCGGACCTAACCACCTGTTTCACCTCGACTTTTACTTGGAGGCTGAAAACATGCGCCTGACCACGAAGGGGCGGTTCGCCGTGACGGCGATGATGGACCTGGCGATGCGGAGCGGGAACGGCCCCGTGACCCTGGCGGACATCTCGGACCGGCAGCAGATTTCGCTGTCCTATCTCGAACAGCTTTTCGGCAAGCTGCGTCGCTATGGCCTGGTGTCGAGCGTGCGCGGTCCCGGCGGCGGCTACCGCCTTGCCAAGACGCTGCCGCAGATCACGGTCGCGGACATCATCCTCGCGGTCGACGAGCCGATCGACGCTACCCGCTGTCACGGCCTGCAGAACTGCAAGGACGACCAAAAGTGCCTCACCCACGATCTGTGGGAGAACTTGAACAAGGTGATCTTCGACTACCTGCACTCGGTGAACCTCGCCGACCTCGCCCACGGTGACGCAAACACAGAGATTTCCGTCCTGCAGCGGGTGGATCGCCCGGACGGCGAGGCAAAGCACGTCACGCCCGGCGTTACGGCATGAGTTCGACCACCGGTGAGCGCGGTCTACCTCGATCACAACGCGACCACACCGATCGCCGCACCGGTGTTCGAAGCGATGCTGCCGTTTCTGCGGCAGCACTATGGCAATGCGGCGAGCCGTCACGGCTTCGGCACCGTTGCACTGCGGGCGGTTGACCGCGCCCGCGAGCAGGTCGCGCAGGCAGTCGGGGTGCAGCCCGCTCAAGTAATCTTCACGAGCGGCGGGACGGAAGCGAACAACCTTTTCGTCCAGGGTGCCGCCGCCTGCCTCAAACCCGGCCAGATCGCCGTCAGCGCGATCGAGCATCCCTGCGTGGCCAAACCCGCGGCTGCGCTCGTCCGGCGTGGCTGGACGCTGCACCGGGTCGCGGTGGATGCAGGTGGCCGTCTTGCCGTTCCGGATCTGGAGGATGCGCTCCGGAAGCCGACCGGGCTCGTCTGCGTGATGCTCGCCAACAACGAGACCGGCGTCCTGCAGGACGTGCCGCGCGCAGCGGAGCTTGCGCGTTCGCACGGCGCCGTGACCCACACCGACGCGGTCCAGGCACTCGGCAAGGTGCCGGTCGATTTCGCGCGCTTGGGCGTCGATGCAATGACGCTCTCCGCGCATAAGATCCATGGCCCCAAGGGGGCGGGGGCGCTGGTGGTAGACAAGCGCCTGCAGTTCGAGCCGATCATGCTGGGCGGCGGTCACGAACGCGGACTACGCTCCGGCACGGTGAACGTGCCCGCCATCGTCGGTTTCGGGGCCGCGTGCGAGCTGGCGGTGGCGCGGCTCCAGGAGTTGCCGCAGCGGCTGCGCGCCCTGCGCGACCACCTGGACGCCGGTGCGCGCGCGCTGGGCGCGGTCGTCTTCGGAGCAGGCGCCGAGCGGCTACCCAACACGAGCTACTTTGCGCTGCCCGGCATCGAGGGCGAGACGCTGGTGGTGGAACTGGATCGCGTCGGCTACGCGGTCGCGAGCGGCGCGGCCTGCTCGAGCGCGAATCCCGAGCCGAGCGCGACACTGCTCGCCATGGGGGTCGAGCCCGAGCTCGCGCG
>JAEUMX010000180.1 GCA_016791285.1 Burkholderiales bacterium | reverse complement strand
TCGACCCGAAAAGGCGTCGTGAGCGCCTTGGCGAACCAGTCTTCGAGGGCCGGCAGTCCCGCGTCCGGGTACTCGCCGCGCGCGGCGCGATCGCTGATGGAAACGAGGCCGAGCAGGAGCGTGTCGTCCGTGGGCATGGTTGATCTCGATGGGGAGTCGAGGAGTATAGCCAAGAAGACGGGCAGCCGCCCTCAGCCGCGATCTTGCGCGTCGAAACCGGATTCCGGCAGCAGTTCCTTCAGCGCGCGAAAGAGCGCGCGGTAATGGCGCGGGGGTTTGCCCGCCGCGGATTCCGCGCGGGCGTTGCGCACCAGCGTGCGCAGCTGTTGCAGGTCCGCGTTCGGGCAGGCGCCCGCCAGCTCGGTCAGCGCGTCGGCATCGGCGAGCAGCCGTTCCCGCCAGCGTTCGACATCGTGCAGCCACGCCGCATGCGCTCGCGAGTTGCCCTCCCAGGTTTCGATGCGGGCGCGGATCGGCGCCGGGTCGACCTCGCGCATGAGGCGACCGATGTACTGCACCTGGCGCCGTCTTGCCTCGAATCCCTTGAGCCGCCTTGCCTCGTCGACCGCGTCGCGCAGCGGTTCGGGCAGATCGAGCGCGGCGAGCCGCTCGTCGCTGAGCGCCACCAGCGCCTCCCCCAGATCCTGCAGCGCGTGCATCGCCCGCTTGCGTTGGGTCTTGCTGATGGCGTCGTCTGCCATGGCCTCGGATCGTCGAAAGTCGACTGGTATCATAACGGATCCACTCTTCGGCGAATCGTACCCCGTGACCACACCCGACGTGCTCGACCGACCCGCCGCGGGCGGCTTTTCCTTCACCCAGGATGCGCTGCGCGGAATCGCCGCCGAGGTTCTCGGACACGCCAGCCGACTCGGGGCATCCAGTGCCGAGACGGAGGTGACGGAGGGCCTCGGGCAGACCGTCACGGTGCGCCGCGGCGAGGTGGAGACGATCGAATACAACCGGGACAAGGGGTTCGGCGTGACCGTCTACCTCGGTCAAAAGCGCGGTCATGCGAGCAGCACCGACTTCTCGCGCGACGCGCTGGCGCGCACCGTCGAGGCCGCGCTCGCGATTGCCCGCTATACCGCCTCCGACGACTGCGCCGGGCTGGCCGACCGCGATCTCCTCGCGACCGAGATGCCCGACCTCGATCTGCACCATCCCTGGCGGCTGTCGGTGGAGGACGCCATCGAGCTCGCGCGTTCGTGCGAGGCCGCGGCCCTGGCCGTGGATGCGCGCCTCACGAATTCGGAAGGCGCGAGCGCGGCCACCCATCAGTACCAGTTCGCCTATGCCAACTCGCAAGGCTTCGTCGGCGGCTATCCCAGCTCACAGCACTCGATTTACTGCGCGGTGATCGGCGACGGCGGGCAGGGCATGCAGCGCGACGACTGGTACGCGGTCGCACGCGATGCGCGCGACCTCGAAGACCCGGTCGCGGTCGGGCAGAAGGCCGGGCAGCGGTGCGCGGCACGCCTGGGTGCGCGCCGCGTCCCTACCACCCAGGTGCCGGTGCTGTTCGAGGCGCCGATCGCCGCCTCGCTCATCGGTCATTTCGTCGGCGCGGTCAGCGGCGGCAGCCTCTACCGCAAGTCCTCGTTTCTCCTGGACAGCGTCGGCCAGGAGGTCTTCGCGCCGATCGTGCAACTGCGCGAGCGGCCGTTCCTCAAGAAGGGGCTGCGCAGCGCGGCGTTCGACGACGAGGGCGTGGCGACCCACGACCGCGAAGTCGTAAGCAACGGCGTCGTCGGCGGCTATTTTCTCGGCAGCTACAGCGCTCGCAAGCTCGGACTGCGCTCCACCGGCAACGCGGGCGGCAACCACAATCTGATCCTCGACAGCACGGGCGAGGACTTCCCGACGCTGCTCGCGAAGCTCGGCACCGGGCTGCTCGTCACCGATCTCCTCGGTCACGGCGTGAACAGCGTGACCGGTGACTACTCGCGCGGCGCGGCCGGGTTCTGGGTCGAGAACGGCACCCTTGCCTACCCGGTGCAGGAGATTACCGTGGCCGGCAACCTGAAGGAGATGTTTCGCGGCATCGCCGCCATCGGCACCGACGTCGTGATCCGCGGCGCGCGCCAATGCGGATCGATTCTCGTCGATCGCATGACCGTCGCCGGCGAATAGCATCGAGGCTCGCACCTCCCCGCGACGCGGGGAATCAATGGTGGAGATTGAGGCCGACCTTCGTCACGCGACCCTGGTCGATCTCCATCGCGACCAGCTCCAAGCGTCCGAGCCGTGCCTTGTCTCCGATCACCGGGCGTTTCGAGAAGCGCTGCGCCAACAACTCGGCGGCGGTCATCGCCTCCGTCCCCTGCGGCAGGTCCAGGCCGTAGACGGCAGCCAGATCCGCGAGTCGCGCATCGCCGTTCAAGACGAACTCGCCGAAGAACTCGTGCTCCTCGAGCCTTGCAGGTGCCTGCGCACCCGCGAACAGCCGACCGAGCAGCGGCTCGGCTTCGGGCTGCGACAGCACGTAGACGTAGTCACCTGCCTGCAGGGGTTCCGTGGGCAGTGCGCCGATGAGCCGCCCGCCGCGCACGATGCCGGCGACCTGGGTCTCCTCCGGCAACTGCAGGTCCGAGAGGGGAACGCCGAGCGCGGGGGAGTCGGGCTTCAGACTGTAGCCGAGCAGCTCGAGGTTGAAGCGGCCGGCGCCGTGCAGATCCATCTTCTGTGCCGGCTCCGGAGTCGGCGGCACCTCGAGTTCGAGCCACTTCGCGGCGACGCCGATGGTCCAGCCCTGCACCATCAGCGAGACCAGCACCACGACGAATGCCACGTGGAAGAGGAGGGTCGCCTGCGGCACACCGGCGAGCAGTGGGAACGTTGCGAGAATGATCGGCACCGCGCCGCGCAGGCCGACCCAGGAAATGAACAGCTGTTCCTGCCACGGGAAGTGAAACGGGATGAGCGAGAGGAAAACCGCGAGCGGCCGGGCGACGAAAATCAGGAAGAGCGCGATCAGGAGGCCGGGCGCCGCCGTCGGCACCAGCTCTACTGGCGTCGCCAGAAGTCCCAGCATGAGGAACATGCCGATCTGGGACAGCCACGCGAGGCCGTCGTGCACCCGCAGGATGTTCTCCTCGCCCGGCACCTTCCGGTTGCCGACCACGACCCCCGCGAGGTAGATCGCAAGAAATCCGCTTCCCTCCGCGAGCGCCACCGCGCCGAAGATGAACACGCCGCCGCCCGCCGCGAGCAGGGGGTAGAGCGCCGGCGGCAGACCCAGCCGGGCGAGCAGCCACGCGAGCGCCCGCCCACCCGCCCAGCCCCCGACGGCGCCAAGGCCCATCTGCAGCGCGAAAGTCTCCAGCAGCGTCCAGTCGAGCGGGCGTCCGGATGCCAGCAGTTCGACCAGGGCGACGGTCAGGAACACGGCCATCGGATCGTTGCTGCCGGATTCGATCTCGAGGGTGGCGCTGACGCGCTGCTTGAGGGAGATTCCATGAGCATGCAGCAGGGAGAACACCGCTGCCGCATCGGTCGACGCGACGACGGCGCCGATCAACAGCCCCTGCATCCAGTCGATGCGCAGCACCCACGCCGCGAACAAGCCGAGGAGCGCGCCCGTGACGAGCACGCCGACGGTGGCGAGCGAGAGCGCGGGACGCAGCCCGACGCGGAAGAGTTCCGCGCGCGTGCGCAGCCCGCCGTCGAACAGGATGATCGCCAGCGCGAGGCTGCCGAGCAGGTTTGCGAGGCGGAAGTCGTCGAACGTGATGTTGCCCGGCCCGTCCTCGCCCGCCAGCATGCCGATCAGGAGGAACACGAGCAGCAGCGGTGCGCCGACGCGGGCGGAGAATGCGCTCGCGACGATGCTGATGAGCAGCAGCGCGGCGCCGAAGAAGATGATGTGGTTGGCGAAGCTCAAGGGCAGATGTCGAGTCGGCGGATGTGGGTCAGCGCGGCCCCAGGGGGCGCCGCCGGCCATAGTTGATCGGCATTTGCCTCAATTCTTCAGGGCCTGTCGAGCTGCGACAAGCGAAAAATCGATCGGGCGCTCCCTCGTCTCCGGGAGCTAGTCTGGGTTGGCGGGTGCTAGAATTCAAGCGGCCAATCCCGCGCAGGAAGGAGACCCCCATGTTCACCGCCAAGCACACCATCGAAGGCTTCGATCCCGATCTGTGGCGTGCGCTGGAGGCGGAATCGAGGCGTCAGGAGAACCACATCGAGCTGATCGCCTCGGAGAACTACGCCTCTCCGCGGGTGCTGGAGGCGCAGGGCTCGGTGCTCACCAACAAGTACGCCGAAGGCTATCCGGGCAAGCGCTACTACGGCGGCTGCGAGCACGTGGACGTGGCCGAGCAGCTGGCCATCGACCGGGTCAAGGCGCTGTTCGGGGCGGACTTTGCCAACGTCCAGCCGCACTCGGGCAGTCAGGCCAACGCCGGGGTGTACATGGCGATGCTCTCCCCCGGG
>JAEUMX010000174.1 GCA_016791285.1 Burkholderiales bacterium | reverse complement strand
GCGGTGACGCCGGAGGAAGGCGCAGGCGGACCTGCGGGCGAGGAGCGCCCGACGGCGTTCGTGACGAAGATCATGGGCGCCGGTTCGCCGGACCTGGTGGGCACCAACCGGGCGATCTTCCAGGCCACGCTCACGAAGAAGGGCGCGGCGGCACTGTCGGCGGCGCTCGATGGCGTCATGCCGATCGGAGTCGTGTACTCGCTCACCTTTCCCGGCCTGCAGCCCGCGTTCAACATCAAGGCGCACGTGGACTGGCAGAAGATCTACGACCACTTCAGCGAGCGCGAGCAGGCTGATTTCCTGTTCTACGAGAGCGACATCCAGAAGTCGATCGACAAGATGGTCGAGAACAAGGTGATCGAGCTCGAGGTGACGGTCGAAGGCATCGGCAGCGAGGCGATGGACGCGGAGCGCGAGTCGGTCATGAACTCCGTGCGGCAGCTCATCTTCGACAAGTTCTTCGAAGCCACCTTCAAGCGCGTCGACCCCGCGGGCGGCGGCACGGCGGACGACATCGTCGACACGCTCACGCACATTCACCAGAACGCGCTGACCCTCGGCATGGGGTACACCTACCACAAGAAGGAAGTGAAGATCGAGGAGCTGCGCACGCTCGACCTCGACTTCACCGCGCGCAAGGCGGCGGAGCGCACGATCTACCCGCAGGCCCACATGCACAACCTGCTGACGAACTCCGGCGTCACGCGCGAGAAGCTCATCACCATCGTCGATGGCGCCGACAGCCCGTGGAAGACGCTGCCGTTCGAGATCATGGCCGCCGCCGCCTGGGACGCCGATGGCATAGCCGGCATCACCGTGGATATCGAGTACGCGGACGCGGACTCGGGCGTCGAGCGCAACATGAGCGTGTTCCTCACGAAGGAGAAAGCCAAGGTCGTCCGGCGCGACTGGATGGACCGCACGAGCGGCGACGAGTTCGGATACAAGTACGAGGTCGTCTTCGCCGACGGCAGCGTTCCCGGCCCGAAGCCCAAGGTCGACTCCGGTTCGGAGTTTCTACCCCACAAGGGCACGGTGCTGGTCATCAATCCGCGCGACCTGTACGAAGCGCACGAGCTCGAAGTCGGCGGCACGCCGAACTTCCCTTACGAGCGGTGGCCCGCCGTGCAGGCGGTGGTGCGCTACCGCGCAGACGACGGCAGCTTCGAGCATTACGAGGATGGCGTTCTCACCAACGCCGCCAAGAGCTTCAAGACGCGCTTCCGCGTGAACAAGAATGTGCCGGGACGCCGGGAGGTGCAGTTGACCTACATCGGCGCCACCGGGGAAAGGGTCGAGATGCCCTTCATGCCGATGCTGCAGGACCAGTGGGTGGTCGAGGATCCCCATCCCGACAAGCTCGTGGTGCGTGCGGTCGTCGCGGGCGATCGCAAGAGCATCGCGAATCTGCTCGTCGATCTGGAATACGAGGACGAAGAGAACGACATCCACGAGACCGGCAACCTCTCCTTCGAGCCCGAGAACATCGACAAACCGCAGTCGTGGACGGTCAACCTCGGCAACCCCGCCGCGCGCCGCTATCGCTATCGCATGACGCTCGTCACGAAGACCGGCGACTTCCTGCAGACCGGCTGGATCAGCACCGATGCGCCGTCGCTGCCCGTGGGCGAGGTCTACGTGCGGCGGCTCGCCGTGGAGTTCGTCACCGGCGAGCTCGACCGCGGCGTGGAGGCGGTCGAGGTGGCGGTCGTCTATCGCGACGAGGTCAACGACGTGCGCGATCAGAAGACCTTCCGGCTCGGCGCGAAGAGCCGCGCTGAATGGCAGGTCCCGCTCAAGGACGCGAGTCTGCGCTCCTACGAGATGACGACCACCTGGATTCGCGAGGACGGCTTCAATCCGAAAGTTGGCCCGGCGATGAAGAGCGACACCTACGTGGTGATCCCCGGCGCACCGCCGAGGTAGTTCGATGCTCGCGCTCGATCGCCCGCTCGGCGTCGTCGCGGACCTGGCGCTCTTCGGCGATCACGCCGACCGCGACCGCGTCTACTACATTCCCACGCGACCCCGCATCGCGGTAAGCAGCGGACAGCACGAGCTCGTCTTCGTCAAGTTCAAGCCGGAGGAAGCCGAACAGGGCGGGGTCGGGCTGCTGTCTTTCACGACCGAGCTCGTCGCAGACGATACGCAGCTCGAGCGCGCGAAGGATCATCTCGTGCGGCAGGGCGTGTCGGAACCGCGCCTGGCGCAGGTGCCGTGGATGGGCGGCAAGGCGTACTTCGCCGCGGCGCTCGAAGAGGGCGACGGCTTCGTCGAGCATCTGCTGGGCGAGATCACGCCGGACCTCGCGGCCACCAACCGCGCCATGTTCTCGGCGCGCTTGAACGAGGACGGCGCGCGTCTGATCGAAGCGCTGGTCCGCATGGAAGGGGCGACGCCGCTGGGGGTCCGCTACGAGCTCGAGTACGCCGGCCTGCGCCCGGCCCTCGACGTTCGCATTCGCGCCGATTACAAGCGCATCTACCAGGAGCTTTCCTGGGGCTTCCAGTTCGGCGTCGCGTACGAAGGTGTCGGCGTGCGTGCGTCGGTGGAATCGGCGACGCAGAAGCTCGTCGAGGCCGGCGCGATCGAGATCGAGGTCCTGCACTTCACCGACGACGCACCGCTCAAGGCGCGCGTCGACGAGGCGATCCGCTGGATTCAGGACCGCATCCTCGAAGACTTCTTCAAGACCAGCCTGCAGCCCGCAAAGCACGAGAACCTGATCGAGAAGGCGATCTCAGCGGCTGCGAAGCTCGGTGCCGCAACGTTGCAGGATGCGCTGAAGGACGCATCGCTTGTCACGCAGCTGGCGCAGGAGCTCGGCATTCCTGTCGATGCTCTGAAACGACTCGATCAGGGTGCAGCGAGCGGCGGCGCTGGTGCCGGTGCCGGAGCGGCGAGCCAGTCGACCTTTGCGTTGAAGCTGCAGTTCACGTTTCGCGACATCAAGCAGGAAGAGCTCAAGACCATCACGCTCGACTGGCGCGAGGCGCACGCGGAACGCCGCACCGCGGCCCCGCAGGGATTGCTCTCGCGCATCGGCGGCGCGCCCCACGTCGTCGAGGCCTCGGATGCCGGCGCGTTCTGGGACACGCTCGACGTGAACGTGCGGCCGCTGGGCGATTTCAATGCGCTCGGCGTGCAGCGTCTCATCGTCCAGCTCGCGTATCCCGACGAGAACGCACCCGACACACAGAAGGCGCTGACGTTCGAGCCTGGGGTGAGCGAACCGAAACGCTTCTCCGCCTGGACCAACGGCAAGTCACCGCGCTATCGCGGGCGCCACGAAGTGCACTTCGACACCGAAGGCGTGTGGCCCGGACCGCCGGTATTCATCGGCGAGTGGCAGACCCTGCAGTCGCTCGAGCTGGCCGTGCATCCACTCAGTGAGGTACCGCGACTCGAGGTGGAGATCTCCCCCGGCACCTTGAAGTTTGCGGAGACGCCGCAGGCACAAGTCGACCTCAAGGTCAACGGCGCGATCGTCGCCACGTACATGCTCACGGAAGCGAAACCCGCGGCGACGTTTCGCCGCCGTCTCGACCCGGCGCGACCGGACGCCGGGGCCGCCGCTGCACCCGTGGTCGAAGCGCGCACCACCTGGTTCTTCGATGGCGGCCGGCGCGTGGAGGGCGAGTGGGCTCCGGTCGAAGGCACGACCCTGCTCGTGCACAGCCCGTGGCGCGGCAGCCGTAAGCTGCGCGTGCTGCCGATGCTGCCCGACGACTTCATCGAAGCACTGGTGACGCTGACCCTCGCCGAGCCGACCCGCTCCGAAACTGTCGAGCTCAGCTTCGCACCCGGCGAGCGCCGCGCGAAATCGATCAGTATTCCCGCGTTGTCAGAGAACCCGCCTCCGGTGCAGGTCGATACGCTTGTCATTCGCGGCGACGGCAGCTCGTTCGTCGGAGCGCCGTTCACCACCAGCGATCCGGTGGTGCTGATCCGCGATCGCGATGGCGTCCATCGACAGGTCAGCGTGCGGCTCCTCGCGGGTCCGACCTTGTCCGGTCACGGCTTGATGGCGGTGCAGGTGCAGTTGCTCGATGCGAACGGCGAGACGCTGGACAACGTCGTGTTCACGGAATCGCGGCGCGATCCTGGGCTGCTGCTCGTACCCGCAGGCGAAGAAGGTCCGCCGGCGCGGTATCGGGTGATTCGCTACGGGCTCGACGGGTCCGCTGCGGAAGGGTCGATCCAGGAGGTTCCCCCGACCGGGGCCGAGCTGCTCGTTCCCGCGGTCGCGAGGTTGTAGCAGCATCGAGCAAAGCGATGTCTTGGTCTTTTTTTTTTCAACCATCGAAGTGGACCCATTAACAGCGCTGCGCGCGACTGAGCCGGGGCGCTCGGCCGCAGAGAAGCAATGACGAACACAGATAAAGCCAGATCCGTCGCCCCCGACGTAGAGTACGAGTTTCGAATGTTCGAACACGCATGGAATCGGTTTCAGGAGAATACTGTACCTGGTCTGGACAACAACCTCTGCCAAGAATGCTTCCTACTGCACGTAAGAGTGCTACGAGATTTCTTCATTGGCACACGCTCCCATCCTGATGATGTCCTGGCCGAAGACTTCTTCCCTGACCCAGCTCAATGGAGGAATGTGGCAAGGAAGCTATTTGCCTTCGTGAAGAAGCAGCGAAACGATCTCAATAGTACTCTTGCCCACCTAAGCTACAAGCGCAGTACTCCGAAGCAGTGGGACCATCCCCAAATCCACCGGGAAACACGAGCGGCGATCGATCTGTTCTTGAGCGAGCTGCCCAGTGATGTTCGAGGGTGGTTTGCGCGCTAAGGCTTGGTCGGAGTTGCTGCAGTTTCAAACACGGCTCCAGGCGGATTTCTCAACAACCCGCCACCTCCGGCGAACGGAATAGCCGTACGCACACGTCCTTCGCCTCATCCCCGCGCGCACCATCAGCTCGCAGGTCCGTCCGACCCTCCACTGCGGTGACGCCGCGGCACAGACTCCACAACCGCCTGCGCGTAATCGCGCGGGCCACTGAGGGCGCCGTTAGACCACCCCTGGATGGTTGGACGGGCATCCGTCTCTGACGTATCCTTCGCATGTGTTCACCTTCGTCGAGACACCGCTGTTCACGCGTCTTGTTACCGAATACCTCTCCGATGAGGAATACGGCGAGTTGCAAGTAGCGCTGATCCAGAATCCCGACGCTGGCGCAGTCATTCCAGGCTCCGGCGGTGTCAGAAAATTGCGATGGGCGCTACCGGGTCGTGGCAAGCGCGGAGGACTTCGAGTCATCTACTACCTGCGCTCCGCGCAGGGATGCTGACGCTGTATCCGAAGAACGTGGCCGAGAACATACCCGCCCACGTGCTGCGGAAGATTCGGAAGGAGATCGAAGATGGCTAAGAAGGGCAAGCGTGATATTGGAGCTGAGATCCTCGAAGGCATTCGCCAGATCAAGCGCGGTGAGGTTGGTCGCGTCATCAACGTGCCCCCCGTCGCGGAGACGCGCGCCCGCGTCGGTCTGTCTCAATCGGAGTTTGCACGTCTGCTGGGTGTCTCGGTTCGCACGTTGCAGGAGTGGGAGCAGGGACGTCGCGCACCATCCGGGCCTGCGCGAATGCTCCTGGCCATTGCGCATAAGAACCCGAAGGTTCTGCTGGAAGCGGTTTGACATCCGCTCCGAAGCGTTTCTCAACTACCCCGCTACCTCCGGCGAAAAGAACAGCCGCGCGCGCACGCTCTT
>JAEUMX010000166.1 GCA_016791285.1 Burkholderiales bacterium | reverse complement strand
CGGGGGCGGTCCATAGGCCGGCACCGGCACGTAGCGCGGATAGGGCACCGCATACACAGGGGCCGGGACGATCACCTGCCGCGGGTAGCGGTAGTAGCCCTGGTTCCACGGCTTGTAATGGCCGTGTCCGTGCTTCCAGTGTTTATGGCCGTGGCCATGGCCATGACCGTGGCCGCGCCAGCCGCGCTCCCACCGGTCGTGCGCCGCCGCCGTCAGGGGTAGCGTCGCGGCGGCCAGGGCCAGCGCACCAGCGACGAAGATCGAAGTCCGTTTCACGTTCATGGCAACGCTCCTTTTTCGAATGGCATGCGTTTCTCACGCGATGCCATCCTAGAGAGGGTTTGCTGAACGCTTGCTGAACGGAACAAGGTTTGATAACGAGATCCGTCCAACGGCCCCATCACACGACGGCATTCCTACAGCCTTCGGCCTAGATCGTCTAGCGTATTCACGCTTGCACGCCCAGCTGAATAGACTTTGCACAGGTGCAGCTGTGCCCTGTCTATCGGGCATTCCTGTACGTTTGCTCACACTCTCTTCCACTAGATCCATCCAATAGAGGAGTAATCAAAATGTCTGTCAAGCCATTCAACGAGAAAGAGTTTTTGAAGGACAAGGAACCTTTCAAGAGCGAGAAGGAACTCGTGCTGCAGCCGCCGCGCGTGATCGTGCGCTTCGAAGACGGGCTTCCGTTCGAACAGGTGGAGGATCCGGTCGACCTGCTCGCCCGGGCGCACCCGGCGCGCTGGGCGAAGTTCAAGGATCGCTTCGGCGATGTGCGCCTGACCCGCGCGCTGACCAAGATCGCCCCGGACGAAGTGCGCCGGCTGCAGAGGCTCGCAGCGGAGCGCGACCCGACCTACAAGCCTGCGAATTTCGAGGCGTTCTTCGAACTGACCACCGAGAAAGCCGACGATCTGGGGGAGCTTGCCCAACAACTGCGCGGCTGGCCGGGCCTGGTTTCGGTCGACATCGAGATCATCGGTCCCGATCCGCTGGTCGCGCCCGGCGACGACCCGCGCTACGGCAACCAGGGTTATCTGACGCCGGCCCCCGACGGCATCGACGCGCCCTTCGCCTGGGCGCTGCCCGGCGGCGACGGGGCAGGGCAGCGCTTCGTCGATGTTGAACGCGGGTGGACGCTCGCTCACGAGGATCTCGTCGCGCACGGGGCGACGCTGGTCCACGGCATGATTCGCGACGGCTCGCGCGCGCACGGCACGAGCGTGCTCGGCGAAGTCTGCGCAGTGGACAACACCATCGGCTGCGTCGGCATCGCACCGCAGATCGCCGGCGTCATGGCGTCCTCCTACTGGGGCTCCACGATCCCGGACGCGATCCTCGCCGCGGTGCAGAACCTCGCCTTCGGCGACACCATCCTGCTCGAGGTGCAGACCGTCGCTCAGACCACGCCCGCCGGCGACCCGACTTACGGCCCGGTCGAGACGGTAGACCTCAATTTCGAGGCGATCCGCCTCGCCACGGCGCTCGGCATGATCGTGGTCGAGGCAGGTGGCAACGGCACCAACAACGGCGGCCTGCCGGCGCTCGATCTCGACGCCTATACCAAGGGCGGGCTGCAGATCCTCAACCCTGCCAGCGCGGACTTCCGCGATTCGGGGGCGATCATGGTGGCGGCAGCGAGCTCCGCCGCGCCGCACACCAGGCTCGGCTACTCGACCTACGGCGCGCGCCTCGACTGCTTCGCCTGGGGGCAGAACGTCAACACTGCCTCCTCCGACACTACTGGCGCGACCAACCTGTATACCGGCATTTTCAGCGGGACCTCTTCGGCTTCGCCGATCGTCACCGGCGCTGCGCTCTGCGTTCAGGGCGTCTACGAGGCGGCGAACGCCATCCGCCTGAGCCCCGGCCAGATGCGGCAGATCCTCTCCGACGCGGCCGTCAACACCCTGCCCTCACCCGCCGAGGTGACGGCGATGGGGGTGATGCCGAACCTCGCCGGCGTCATCGGTAGCCTGCTCGGCCTTACTCCGGACATCTACATCCGTGACTTCGTCGGCGACACCGGCGACCCGCATGCCGGGTCGATCTCGGCCTCGCCCGACATTATCCTGCGCAAGACGCCGGTCGCCGACGCGCAGATGGCCTTCGGGCAGGGCAGCGGCACCGAGATGAGCGCGACGCTCGGCTACGAGGCCGAGGCCGGGCAGGACAACTTCATCTACGTGCGGGCGCTCAACCAGGGCAGCACCGACGCGAGCGGGGCGACGGCGACGATCTACTGGTCGCCGCCCTCCACCCTGGTTAGTCCCGACCTGTGGAATTTGGTCGGAACCGTCACCATGCCGAACCTGCCGACCGGCGAGCAGCTGGTCTGTGCCGACGCCCTTACCTGGCCGGCGGCTCAGATCCCTGCGACCGGGCACTACTGCTTCGTCGGGCTGCTCGACCACCCGCAGGATCCGGCGCCGCCGCTGGCGGACTTCCTGAACTGGGACAACTTCCGGCTGTTCATCCGAAACAACAACAACGTCACCTGGCGGAACTTCAACGTCGTCGACGTCGACCCGAGCGCGCCCGAGCCCGCGCCGCAGGCCTTCCTGGTGGCCGGCTTCCCGAACCAGGCGCTCGATATGGTGGTGGAAATGCAGCTTCGGCTGCCGCGCGGCGCGGAGGTGCTGCTAGAGGCGCCGTTCCGGTTCTTCCGCGAGATGAAGGCCAACCTCGAGGTGGTGAAGGTCGACGAGCGCCAGCAGATCGCCTTCGCGCGGCTGCCGGCGGCCGGCCGCGTCCGGCTCGGCGCCGGGCTGATGCCGAAAAAAGCGCGCTACCCGATGAAGCTCCATGTGAAGCTGCCGCCCGCGAACGCCGACGAGTTCGGGCAGGTGATGGCGCGTCAGCTCTTCAAGAACGAGGAGGAGGTCGGGCGCGTCACTTGGCGCTTCCAGTCCGCCAAGCTGCGCGAGGAGCAGGAGACCCGCATCAAGGGTCTCGGCTGACCCCGAAGCGAGGGGGGGCTACCCCCCGGGGCGCCCGTCAGCAGCAATAGAGTAGTTCCCGGCCTGGGTCATGCCGAGTCTCGCGCAGAGGGCCGGGCCGGGGCGTTGCTGCGGTTGACGGTCAGCGCCAGCGTTTGGGATGCCGAGGCTGGCGGCCCCGGCCAGCGGGATTACAGATTCGAGCAGCGCATCGGCTGGAGGGAGGACTCGACGAGGATCCAACCTCGCTCGCGGGGGGAGCGCTCGCGCCGGGGCCTGCAGGCCGATCTTCGACCTTCTGCGGCCAGTCGGTGCCACCGCGTGGCGATGACGGCCATCGCGCCGCTGTTGCGCGAATCCGGTAATCTGCTCGGAATCGAACTCCGACCGCCGCATGACCATCCGGGACGAAGCGAACCGCTTTGAGCCCCGCCAACATTACACCTGATGACTTCCCACTACACGACGGCCGCCGCCGATCGCATTCCCGTCTCGCAAAAGGTCGCCTACGGCATGGGCGCCGTAGTGACGATCGTCGCCGTGAACTCGGTCGTGCAGTTAACGAATCTCGTGTACGTCGTCGGCCTCGGCGTGAGCGCGATCTGGATCGGTTACGCACAGGCTTTCCCGCGGCTCTGGGACGCGATCATCGATCCGGTCCTCGGCAACATGTCCGACAACTGCCGCTCGCGCTGGGGGCGGCGCATTCCGTTCCTCGTTATCGGCGGCATCCTGATCGGCGTCGCGTTCTGGCTGTTGTGGACGGTGCCGCGCGACTGGAGCAAGGAGTGGATGTTCGGCTACTTTCTCGTGACGTCTCTGTTCTTTTACACCGTCGTGCCGATCTACGCGATCCCGCACGGCGCGCTCGGCATGGAGATGACCGACGACTACCACGAGAAGACCAGCATCTTCGCCTACGCGAGTTTCATCGGCAACGTCGGCGCGCTCACGCTGCCGTGGGTCTACTTCCTCGCCAATCGCCCGATCTTCCACGGCGACACGGTCAACGGCATCAAGTGGGTCTGCCTCGGCATGAGCGTGATCCTCACCGGCGCGGCGATGTGGTGCGCGTTCGTGTGCAAGGAAGGCAAGATTCACCAAGCCAGCCAGCAGGAGCGCGTGCCAATCATGCAGAGCTTCAAGGCCACCTATCGCAACACGACCTTCCTGCGCCTCGTCGGCGCGTTCGTGCTGCTCATCGTCGCGTTCCAGCTCGTGATGGGCTTCAACAACTACATCCAGATTTTCTTCCTCTTCGACGGAAAGACGGACGCCGCCTCCGAGCTGATGGCGGTGAACGGCACGCTCTGGGCCATTGTCGGCATTCTCGGCGCGTTTCCGATGGCGTGGCTCTCGAAGCGCTACGGCAAGCGCTTCACCGTGCTGCTGGCGCTCGCGCTCATCATCGGCGGCAACCTCTCCAAGATCGTCTGCTACGACCGCGCGCACCCGTATTGGACGATGTTCCCGACCGTCTGCCTCTCGCTCGGCATGGTCTTCGCCTTTTCGCTCGTGAACGCGATGATCGCGGACATCTGCGACGAGGAGGAACTCGCCACCGGCATCCGCCGCGAGGGCATCTATTTCGCCGTCTACAACTGGTGGTGGAAGGTCGCCGTCTCGATCGCGACGATCATCAGCGGCTATCTCCAGCGTTTCACCGGCTTCGCCGAGGGCGCGAAGGTGCAAACCGAGTCCACGCTCTTTCAGCTCCGCGCCTGGGAAATCGGCCTGCCGGCCGCGATCTGCCTCATCAGCGTCTGGCTGATCGCCAAGTACCCGCTCACCGAGGCGCGCGCCTACGAGGTGAAAGCGCTGCTCAAACAGCGCAAGGAATCCGCCGCGTCCGCCGGCGTGACTTGATTGGCAAAGTTTCGGCAAGGAGAGGTCACGTCCCTGCGGCCTTCGCTTTCCCGACCACCAAGAGCCCGCTCGGCTTGATCTTGTCCGCGATCACGCGACCCATCCGCGCGCGATGGCCGGCGTGGTGGGCGAGGTCGTCGCCGAAGATGTTCACGGCCTTGTCGCGCCCGCCGCGGCCGGTGCCGATCACCGTGAGCTTGCGCTGGTCCGAGACGGCGACCGCCACCAGCTTCTCGCCTTGCTCCAATCCCATGACGATCACGCCGCGGCCCTTCGCCAGCTCGCGCATCTCGGCGATCGAGAAGAGCAGCAGCCGGCCTTGCTCCGAGACCGCCGCGACGTAGTTGCCAGGCGTGTCGTCGAAGAGGAAGGGCGGCAGCGGCTCCTCGCCTGCCTCCAGTGTCATGAACTCCTTGCCACCGCGCTTCTTCGCCAGCAGGTCGCCGAACTTCGCGATGAAACCGTAGCCACCGCTGGAGGCGACGAGCAGCTTGGATTCCGGCTTCGCGACGAGCATGTGGCGGACTTGCGCACCACCTTGCACGTCGACGAGCGACGAGACCGGTGCGCCATCGCCGCGCCGCGGCGGCAGCTCGGCGGCGTCGAGCGTGTAGGCGCGCCCCATGGAGTCGAGGAACACCACCGGATCGACCGTCCGGCACTCTGCGACAGCAGCCAGTGCGTCGCCTTCCTTGAACGAGAGCGCGGCGGTGTCGATGTCCCAGCCCTGTCGCGCCCGTACCCAGCCCTTCTTCGAGAAGATCACGGTGACGGGCTCGTCGACGACCGGCGCTGCGGCGACCGCCTTCTCGGAGACTTCGATCACGGTGCGCCGTGCATCGCCAAAGGTCTTCACATCGGCCTCGATCTCGGAGACGACGAGATTCTCGAGCACCTTGCGACTCCCGAGCACCCGCTCCAGCCCTTTCTGCTCCTTACGCAGGCCGTCGAGCTCGCGCTCGACCTTGATGTGCTCGAGCTTCGCCAACTGCCGCAGGCGGATCTCGAGGATGTCATCGGCCTGCCGCTCGCTAAGGTTGAAAGCGGCGATGAGCTCGGCCTTCGGATCGTCGGCATTCCGGATGATGCGGATCACCTCGTCCACGTTGAGAAGCACGATGAGCCGCCCTTCGAGCACGTGGATGCGGTCGAGCACCTGATCGAGCCGGTGCCGCGTGCGCCGCGTGACCGTCGTGAACCGGAACTGGAGCCACTCCGCCAGCACTTCGCGCAGGTTCTTCGAGGTCGGGCGGCCATCGAGGCCGACCATGACCAAGTTCATCGGCGCGTTCGACTCCATGCCGGTCTTGGCGAGCAGCAGGTTCACGAACTCGTTCTCGTCCTGGCGCGAGCTCTTCGGCTCGAACACGAGGCGCACGGGATGCACGCGGTCGGACTCGTCGCGCGCGCGGTCGAG
>JAEUMX010000139.1 GCA_016791285.1 Burkholderiales bacterium | reverse complement strand
TAGTTCTCCGAATACACCGGCAATGACTGAGACGCCCAACGTCCACGCTCACCGGCGCGCGCGGCGCGGTGGTTGAAAAGCGCCGGTGCTCGCGCGCGCGTCCGGTGCGGCGTGCTGTTAGGCGTCACTTTTTCTTGCGAGAACAATCTGTACCTCCTTCGCGGCGGGGCACGCAACGCCTCCAGTACCAAAGTCTGTGTCGAAGGGGAATGCGCGGCAGAGACCGGGGCGCACGGGGTAGATGCCGCACGAATAGACTGACCCTTCACGCTTTAGAAACGGGCACGGACGCCGCCTTGTCTCATCTGGTATCCAGTGCTTACCGTCTTCGGACGGACTACCGTAGTACTTGTGGATGACGTCCTTAGCCGTCATGCCCAAGTACTTCGCCATCTCATGAATACGCTCCGGGTCATATGGGAGCCCCGCCTCCGTGCAGCACTTGCCGCAGCGGTGACAGCTAAAGAGAGCCCATTTCTCGGAATTCTGCGAGGCCATCATTTGAACTTTCCCCGTTCGGATGGCGGAATGGTTTCAATGATACGCGGCGCGTCACTTGGAATGGTCTCAACAATCCTTGGCTCGTTTGTACCGGCTCGGATTGTCTGGACACGGTTTTGCAGCTCAGGCTGCCGCTCGCATGGCATAAGCCTGACGTGCCTCGAGGGGCGACATGAAGCCCAGTTTTTCGAGACGCCAATGACGATTGTAGCGATCTTTGAACTCGGTCACGGCGACGCGGACCTCCTCGACGTTTTTGAAGACGCGGCCATAGATCGCCTGCTCCTTCAGCGTCCGGTTGAAGCGTTCCGCAACGCCGTTGGTCTGCGGCTCAGCGACGAAGGCGAAGCTCGGCGCGATGCCCCAGAACCTCACCTGGTTGAGGAAGTCGTCGGCGGTGTATTGCGTGCCGTGGTCCATGCGCAGCGCCAAGCCGCGTCCGGCGTCCGCACCGGTGGCGCCGAACTCGGCCTGCAGCCCCTGGGCAATCGGCTGCAAGGCGGCGAAACGATTGCCGGTCTTGACGGCATGGATGCCCACACAATAGGCGTCGAAATGATCGACCGCGGAGAACACCCAGACCCAGCCGTCATCCACAGTTTCGATGCGCATGCCGTCGGTGCCCCACATCTCGTTCGGGCGATCCGTGGTGATCGATCCGTCGTGCAGGTTGGGAGCGCCCTGAGGCCGACGATGCGGCGACAGCAGCGCGTTCTCGCGCATCAGGCGCAGTACCCGGGCGCGGGAGACACGGATGCCACGCAGGATGCGCAGCCGTGCCCAGACCTTGCGGTGGCCCTCGCCGGTGAAGGGCGAAGCCGCCAGATCGGCGCGGATGGCGGCCAAGAGCTCGGCATCGGGCATCTTCGGCTTCGGGCCGCGTCGCTGCGGGCGCAAGGGCACGACCTTGGCCGCTTGCCGTGCCTGCTGGGCATAGAGCGTCGAGCGGGGACATTCGAGCACCCGGCACACGCGCTTAAGGCCGTAGGGCTTGCCCGTTCCCAGCGAGGTGTCGCGGCTCATCGCGACGACCTCCGGCCGACCAAAGGGCGCTTCGCCCGCCTTTCCTGCTGCAGGATCTCGACTTCCATGACCAGCTCACCGATGCGCCGGTTGGCCTCGTCGAGCTGCCTCTCGACCGGGTCGTTCTCGCGCTCCTTGAGACCCGCGTCGATCCCGGCGAGCGCCCGATCACGCCATCGTTCGAGTTTGTATATCGGCACCGACACCTCGCGCGAGATGGCATCAACCGGTTCGCCCCGCAGCAGGCGCAAGACGACCTCCTTCTTCCGGCCCGCCGACCAGCGCTTCACTTCGGCGGCCGCGCCGGGCTCGCCTCCCCTCGCGCTACGCGCTCCGTCCGGCGACCCCGGCACAACCCCACCAACGTTCCTCTCGTTCAGCATTCCCATCTCCTTTTCCCAGACACGGTTTTACCCCAAATTCGTGTCCAGAAAAATCGGGGCCGGAGCAAAGACGCTTGCGTGTGGCCTCGCTGGCCAGTACCTTCCTCATCGGGATGCTCCTGTCAGTGGGTTGGATCGAACGCCGCCAAGCGTCCAGTCCATAGGATGCATCTCACCCAAAATTCACAGCAACTCTAAGACTTCACCCATTTCGGGGTGAGGCTTCTTCACTTTTGTAACCGTCCGGGCAACATGCCTCCGCGCAGCGGTGGACCAAAATAGTCCCTCCGTCGCCCAAAGATTTGCGTCGACCACCTCCCGGCTATTATCCGGCTCTGCATCGTTGGTTAGCCCCAAACACAACTTGCACACCCGCTCAGGATCGGTAACATCTGCCGCAGGATCTACAAAAAACAGAGACATATACTACTACCCCGTGCGAGATCTACTTACAACCATCCGATCAAACTCACTAGAGCGTGCACCGAGAAGAGACATCATGAAAGCCATCATCCTCGCGGGCGGTTTCGGAACCCGCCTTTCCGAAGAAACCGTCCTTCGGCCGAAACCTATGGTCGAAATCGGTGGAAAACCGATCCTCTGGCACATTCTGAACATCTTCGGCGCGCATGGCGTGAACACCTTCGGGGTTGCACTCGGATATCGCGCCGAAGTGATCAAGGATTACTTCTTGAATTTCTATGCGCTGAACAGCGACATTTCCGTAAATCTGGGCGATGGACGCACCACCATTCACAACGAAAATTCAAGCCATCTTCCCTGGACGGTGTATCTTGCCGACACCGGACTCAACACGCAGACCGGTGGCCGGTTGAGGCGGCTTGCGAAGTGGGTAGGTGACGACGACACATTTCTGTTTACCTACGGAGACGGGGTAGCGGACGTGGATATCACGCGGTTGATCGCGTTTCACAGAAGTCATGGGAAGCTCGCAACGGTGACAACCGTACGCTCGCCAGCGCGCTTCGGCCGGCTTGCGTTTTCAGGGGATCGTGTCACTGAATTCTTCGAGAAACCGTACGAAGGCGAGGGATGGATCAACGGCGGTTTCTTCGTGTTGAACATAAGGGCTCTCGACTACATCACCGACGACAACACCATCTGGGAGCAGGAGACGGTCGAGCGGCTTGCACTCGAAGGGCAATTGATGGGTTACCGTCATTATGGATTCTGGTCGTGCATGGACACGCTTCGCGAGAAGAACTACCTCGAGGAACTCTGGCAATCAGGCAGCCCGCCCTGGAAGGTCTGGTAGCGCCCGGGTGTTCCCCCGGTTAACATTGCCCGCCTCCTTTCGAACGAACTTCATCGACAGTATGGGCATCGCCGTCACGCGCGCGATCGACGGTGCTCGCTCGGCGGACAGTCGGCTCATCCATGACGCTCCTTCGACCCTATTCTTGAACTGAATCTTTCCTTTCCTGAAAGCTCTGCGATAAAACTACATGCCCAGAGGGCATGCGGCACGACAGAAACGAACCTCAATTTCAGACAAACGAAGGAGTTACATTGAAGATTCTTGTGACTGGTCACCAAGGCTACATCGGGTGCGTACTGGTTAAGCTTCTGCAAGACGCCGGCCACGAAGTCGTCGGGCTGGACATCGGCTTGTTCGTCGGCTGCAACTTTAGCGACCCGGGTGAAGAGTTTCCCGCCGTGAAGGTCGATCTGCGGGACGTGGAGCCGGTCCACCTGGAGGGCTTCGATGCAGTGATGCACCTCGCAGCGCTGTCCAATGATCCGCTCGGCGACGTCAATCCGCAGGTGACTTATGACATTAATCACCTTGCGTCGGTGCGGTTGGCGGCGGCCGCCAAGCAGGCGGGCGTTGGGAGGTACATATTTGCCTCCTCCTGCAGCCTGTACGGTGCCGGCGGGGGGGGATACGTGGACGAGGAGGCCGCCTTCTTCCCGGTGACGCCGTACGGCGAGTCGAAGGTGCTGACAGAACGAGACGTTTCGCTCCTTGCCGACGAGACTTTCTGCCCGACTTATCTGCGCAATGCCACGGCGTACGGCGTTTCCCCGCGCCTTCGCGCCGACATCGTCGTCAACAACCTGACCGGCTACGCCTTCACGACGGGCAAGGTTCTCCTGCAGAGTGACGGGTCGCCCTGGCGCCCCCTCGTGCATATCGAGGACATTGCGCGGGCCTTCGTGGCAGTGCTTGCTGCGCCTCGCGAGAGAGTGTTCAACGAAGCCTTCAACGTCGGGCGTACCGAGGAGAACTATCAGATACGCGATCTCGCGCGGATGGTCGAGCAAGTCGTTCCCGGCAGCGTCGTGAGCCTGGGGGCGGGCGCCGGTCCCGACAAACGTGACTATCGCGTGAGCTTCGAGAAGATCAAACAGAAACTGCCGGAATGGCAGCCCAAGTGGATCGTCCCGCAGGGCATCACAGAACTCTACGAGGCCTATAAGAAACATGGGTTGACGCTCGAGGAGTTCGAGAGCGCTCGCTATCTTCGCATCAAGCGTGTGCGTTCCCTGCAACAACAGGGTGACTTGGACGATAACTTGCGCTGGAAAAAGGCCGCTCCCCGGACATGACGTCGGGCAGAATAGCGCTTTCAGTGGCAGTGAAGTCCGTGTGACAGGGACAGGATTCGTTTCGTCATGAGCGTGGAAAAGCCGATCGAGTGCGCCGCACCCGTCGTAACCTTGGGAGTGCCGCTGTTCAATGGCGCGCCCTATCTCGCGTCGGCCCTCGATTCGCTGCTTGCGCAGACCTTCTCGCGCTTCGAAATCCTAATCTCCGACAACGGTTCTACCGATGGGACAGAGGAGATCTGCCGTCGCTATGCCGCGTTGGACCGGCGGATCCGCTACTTCCGCCACGACGTCAACAGAGGCGCGGCTTGGAACCATAACTTCCTGATCATGGAGGCTCGCGGGCGCTATTTCCGATGGCACCATTACGACGATCTGTGCGAACCACGTCATCTCGAACGATGTGTCGCCGCGCTCGAAGCCAACCCCGGGACCGTCTTGGCGTATCCCCGAACCATCCTCATCGACGCTGCCGGCGGCATCACTTCGCATTACGAGGACAGGCTAGCGCTCGACGAAGATGCGCCGCACGCGCGACTGCGGCACTTCCTACGCAACGTATACCTGTGCAATCCGGTGCTCGGGCTCGTGCGCATGGACGCCCTGAGGCGCACAGCGCTACACGGCGCCTACATGGCTGCCGATCACGTTCTGCTCGCGGAACTCGCGATGCAGGGGCGGTGGGTCGAGATTCCCGAGGCGCTCTTCTTCCGTCGCTTCCATTCGGCCAAGTCCACCGAGGCGAATCGCACGATGCGGGATCGTGCTGCCTGGTTTGATCCGCGCCTTCGCAGGGGCACGTTCTTCTGGCCGAATTTTCGTCTCTTTTCGGAGCGTCTCAAGGCGGTCACACGTGCGCCTGTCGG
>JAEUMX010000420.1 GCA_016791285.1 Burkholderiales bacterium | reverse complement strand
AATCAAGCCCCCCGCCCCGATCCTGAGCCTCGCCTGAGGCCACCGCCGGCCTAGATACACGACCATTTCGGCCACCGCCCCGAAAGCCAAGCCCCGTGCGCCTTCCAGCAGTTATGTCACTAGCAAGTGTCAAAGTCGGGTGGAAGTGGAAGCCGCCTTCAAGGATCTCAAAGGCGATCTCGCCATCCGCCCAATCTTCCATCAAGAACAACGACGCATCGAAGCGCACATCTTCGTCGCCTTCCTTGCCTACTGCCTGCACGTCACGTTCAAGTATCAGCTCAAGCAATGTGCACCAGGGCTCACCGTGCGCCAAGCGCTCGACAAGCTCGCAGCGATCCAAATGCTCGATGTGCACTTCCCAACCACTGACGGGCGCGAGCTCGTCTTCACCCGCTACACCCAGCCCGAAACCGACCAGTTGCTGCTGCTCGCGCAACTCGGCTGGAGCCTGCCCGCGCAGGCCTCACCGCGCATCAGCACAAAAAACACGGCGTCAATGTAGTACAGACCTTTCCGCACCGGCCCTTGAAATCACAAGAATCTCGCTCGCCCTCGTGCCCCAGTAGCGAAAGACAGGCTAGGCCGCGGCGGCCGTCTCTCTCTTCATGGCGCGAACGAGCGCCGGGCGCGCGAGCAGCCGATCGGCATAACCCTGCAGGAGCGCAGACTCCACCTGTATGCGCGCGGAGTTCGCCCACGCGATGACGTGGGCGAGCATGATGTCGGCGGCGGTGAAGTGATCGGCCACGATGAACGCCCGCTCGCCGATACCCTTTTCCAGCACGCGACAGGCGCGCCCGAACTCCCACTTCGCCGCTGCCTCGACGGCGGGCACGCGCAGTTCCTTTGGCAGCGCGAATCGATGCTTCGCGATGGTCCACAGCGGCTGCTCGAATTCGGCGATCGCGAACGCCATCCACTGGTTGTAGCGCGCGCGATCCGCGGTGCCCCACGCCGGCGTGAGGTGCGAGGCCGGGTAGAGATCGCCGATGTAGGTGCAGATGGCCGCCGATTCACTCAGCACGAGATCGCCGTCGACGAGGACCGGCACCTTGCCCGACGGGCTGACGCGCAGGAAGGAGGGACGGCGCCCTTCCCCCTTGATCAGGACCACGGGCTCGTAGTGGTAGTCCAGGCCCGTTTCCTCCAGCGCCCACGCAGCGCGCATGGAGCGACTGTTCGGGCACCCGTACAGCTTCAGCATGGCGAACTCATGGGGTGTCTGGTGCGTGCCGAGCGTAATGAACGGCTGTTGAGGAGAGCCCGTTGACGCAAGACCGAAGCCATATTGCGCCACGGGCCTCCGCGTGCGTCATTCGAGAGCTTTCACGCCGGTGACGAAGTGCGACGTGTCGCCGAAGCACGTGGTCGGAATGAAGCGATGTTCCTCGTACTGCAGGCTCACTCGTTTTCCCGCCATACGGTTGATCGCCTCTGCGACGGCATCGTCCCGTACCGTGAAGTCGAACTTCTCGGGGATGGCACCCGGCAGCACGACCATATTGAGCTCGCCTTCCCACGTCTTGCATATCCAGCCCTTCTTGGAGAGCTTCTGCACGACTCCAACGCGCTCGCCGCTCGCGTAGCTCCAGCGGAGTGACAGCCACGTCCACGCCGCGGCAAGAGCGATGACGACGAGTACGATGATCAAGATCGCGGCGTAGCCGCGCTGATTCTTCATGATGTTGTGGGACGAAGGCACCGGCCGCAGCCGTGAAACCGGGATGATACCGGAGTCCGCTCACCGATCGGCAGGCATGAAGCTGCGCTCCAGCAACCACGGATCGTCGAAATGCCGGCGACCCACGAAAGCGGTCGCATGGCGACCACGCTGGCGCATCGCGCCGGGGTCGGGTACCCCCATCGGCCAGAACAGGAAGCGCTCCCCGCGGTCTGTTCCGGGCACGACGCCGTCCGGCCCGAAGAGGCTTGCCTGTACCCCTCCCCCCGTGTCGAGGGAGCGCAGGACATCGTAGCGCTGCACGTCGTAGGCGCGCCCCGCGACCGTCTCGCCCGCCGTCGCCGTAACCCGTTGCAGGTAATGCGTACGCGCCGCGATATGGAGCGTGAAACGCTCCCCGGGGTTGAGCACGGGCAATTGCTGGGGCACGAACGGCCGCTCCTCGGCGGCGGCCCCGTAAGCCACCGGCTGCAACGCCGGCGTCGGAAAGAAAAGGTGGTAGCAGCCGCAGTTGTGAATCGTGTCCGCGACCAGCACGCTGCCGTCGGGCGCGAGGGTCACGCGCCAGGTGATGCCATCGAGGTGCCCGGCGAGCAGGTCGAATGCGCCAGCGCTCGGCCGCGAGGGGAACCAGAAGACGTAGTTGAGCTGCGGCAGGATTTCGCCCCGCCAGCGCGCGTAGGAGGTGTAGACATAGACCAGGGGCGAGTCCACGGCGACGCGCGAGCGCCGCGCCGCGTCGAGCCCGATCGTGCCGATGCGGTCGTCCGCTGTCGCCGTGTCGACGACCAGCACCGGCGCATGCGCGAGCAGCAGGCCGTGCAACTCCGCGGGTGCAAACTCGGGGATGCCGAGACCTCTGGAGCGCCAACGTTCGATCCCGGCGGCCGTGCCGGACGACGCCTTCACCGCGGCCGGTGGCAGATAGCGCACCAGCTCGCCCTGCTGGGGCACGGTATCGAACGGGGCGCGGAACACGCGCTCCGTCTCGCTCTGCCACGCGTGCACCCCCGCGGCGAAGGGGATCTGTGTCAGCGGATACAGGCCGACCACTCGCTGCCAGCCCCGGTAATCGTCCGGCACCGTGACACGTATCGCAAGGTCGGCGCGCAGGTCGGGGGAGTCGACCAGTGCATGGCGCAGGATCGGGCCGCACACCTGGGCGCGCTGCGCCAGGGCACGCGGGTCCTGACCCTCGATCCCGAAGCGGGCCGCGAGATCGTCCCGGGCTCCCTGCGGAAGGTTGGCGATCTCGATGCGCCGGGCGTCGAGGTCGAGCGCTTGCAGCCGGTCCAGCCATTCGCCGAAGGCGTCCGCGCCGAGGGTGCCCGGCGGGAAGCTCGCGAGGAAGCGGTTCGCCCGCAGGAACGGGTAGCCATCGACCCGTGCGGCCTGCGCGTCGGTCACGCCATATGCCGACGTTTGACGGTCGAGCGCCTCGAGATACGTACGGCAGTCGCTGGCCTCGACCTGCGCGGCGTCGCGAACGGCAGGCGCCGACACACAACCGCCGGCAAGACCCGCGCAGACCACGAAGACCAGTATGCAGGCCCGCATCGAGCCACCGCCCGTGTGACGCGCTCAGGCGAGCCGTCTGTCGAGCGCGCCGAGCAGCCGCCCGAACGGCGTTTCGACCGCCATGCGCCCGAGCAGCGCGCCCAACGTGTTGGCAGCCATGTCGAACACGTCGAGGAAGCGGTAGCCGGTGGCCTGCTGCGCGAACTCGAGCGCCACACCCATCAGGATGAAAAGCAGGCAGGCTAGCCAGCGCTGCACGCGCTCCGGGTAAAGCATGCCCCACCAATAAGTGAGCGAGCCGTACGCGATCAGGTGTTCGACCTTGTCACCGTGCAGCCCGGGCGGTGGCGGCATCGTCGGCGCGAGGGACGCAACGCAGACGAGCAGCACCATCAGGATGCCGATCGCCTGCCACAGCCTGAAGTA
>JAEUMX010000097.1 GCA_016791285.1 Burkholderiales bacterium | reverse complement strand
GAGCCCGGCCCGAGATCGCACGGAAACGTCACCTCGAAACGCACGACCTCCCCAGCATCGAGCTCCTTCATCTGCTGGCCCGTATGCCAGGAATTGGTACCCCAGACGACATGGCCGGTTCGATCACGAATCATACAGCCCAGCACGAGCCCGGGAACGGTCCTGATTACCTTCACGTCTATCACGAGCAGGAGCTGCTGTCCGACACGTGCCACGGCGACGACGGCACGGGTCTGCGCATCGAGCAAAGAGAATCCCGAGACGGCTGCTTCTCCGGTCCCAAACCTCGTCACCAGCCAGCCGGCGTCGTCCCGTTTCTGATCGACGCTCGCAGCGGCGTCCTCCCGGGCGGCGATCATCGCGTTGTAGTAGTCGACGACCTCGTCTGGAAGGCCGTCCTTGAGCACACGGCCCTGATCGAGCAGCAGGACGCGGTCGCACAGCACCCTCACGTCCTGCATGCCGTGGCTTACGAACAGGAGCGACGTCCCTTCACGCTTGTAGCGGCGGATGCGCTCGAAGCTCTTGTGCTGAAAGTAGGCATCGCCGACTGACAAGGCTTCGTCGACGATCAGAATATCGGGTCGGACCGCGGTCGCGACACTGAAGGCGAGGCGCATCTGCATGCCGCTCGAGTACACGCGGCTCGGCTCGTCGATGTACTCCCCGATCTCGGCGAACGCTTCGATCTCCGGCATTAACTCGCGCACTTGCGCCTCCTGGAGCCCCAGCACCTGACCGGCCATGAGCACGTTCTGGCGGCCTGTAAAATCCGGATGGAAACCCATCCCAAGTTCCAGCATCGCGGCCAGCCGACCCGTGACGTTCACCGACCCGGTCGTGGGCAGCGTCGTCCCCGTGACGAGCTTGAGCAGCGTACTCTTGCCCGCACCGTTCACGCCGATGATGCCGACCGCCTCGCCGGCATCGATGCGGAAGCTCACATCACGCAGCACCCAGTGCGCGGTATGCCGGGGCGGCCGCCAGGGCATCACCCACTCCGCGAGCCGCGACCATCGGGTTGGATACTGCCGATAGGCCTTCCCGAGGTCTGATACGACGATCCCGCCCATTAGAGCTCGTCGACGATCTCGCCGGATCGTCTCTGGAACAGCAGCAGCCCGAGCACGCAAAGCACGACGCTTGCGATCGCGACCGGCAGGACGCTCGACCAGCGCGGGAACTCGCCGAGCAGGAGTGCGCCCTGATGGGCCTCGACGAGGGGTGTCATCGGATTCAGGCGCACGACTCGCGCTGCCCAGTCCGGCAAGGTCGAGATGGGATACACAATGGGGGTAAGCCAGAACCAGAACTGGAGGACGATGCCGAAAAGCTGCCCGATGTCCCGGAAAAACACGTTCAGTACACCCAGGTTCATGCCGAGCCCGACGGCGAACAGGATCTGCACGGCGAGCACGGGAAAGACCGCGAAGTAGCTCCAGCCGGGAAAGCTCCCGGAGACGAACAGGAAGAGCGTGAACAGGCCGAAGATGATGGCGAAGCTCGCGCAGGCGCTCAAAATCACGATCACGGGCAGCGAGATGCGCGGAAAGTTGAGCTTCTTGAGCAGATTCGCGTGGTCGAGGAACACGGTCTGACACCGGTTCACGATCTCGGCGAAGAGGCCCCAGGTGAGCAGCCCGGCGCAAAGAAAGATGCCGTAGGCGAATGCACTCTCCACCCCGGGCAGCCGCGCCTTCATCACCTGGGCGAACACCACGGTGAACACGACGATCTGCGCCAGCGGCTGCAGCACCAGCCACGCGCCGCCGAGCATGGAATTGCGGTAGCGGAGCGCGAACTCCCGCTTCACGCTGCCGAAAACAAAGCCGCGAAAGCGATAGATCGCACCGAGATGACTCGTGAGCATGTAGGCAATATGCCCGGATGGTTCGCAAACGATTAGGCCAACTGCAGGTAGAGCTACGTGCCGAGGTCCGTCAGACAGAGTTCCAGTGCGTGGTCCCAGGCAGGGCAGGCAAGGCCGAAGGCGCGCTGGAGTTTCTGATTGGCCAACACGGAGTTCGCGGGGCGTCGAGCAGGCAGCGGATACTCTGCGGTGGTAATCGGCGTCACTTTCGGGCCCGCGCCGCCGCGACGGCTGCGCGTGGCTTCGACGATCGCTCTCGCAAATCCGCACCAGGAGACCCGTCCCGCGGCGGTGAGATTATAGACGCCGCGCAGGGCCAGGGCACGGTCGGCGTCGATCCGATCCCCGACCGAGAGCTTGACGACAACCTGGGCAGTAGCTTCGGCGATGGTCCGGCACCAGGTGGGGGTGCCGACCTGATCGTCCACGACGCGCAACTCCTCGCGCTCGGCCGCCAGCCGCAGGATGGTCAGCAGGAAATTCTTGCCACGTGCCGCATAGACCCAGCTCGTGCGAAAGATCAGGCAGGCCCCGCCTGCCGCCTCGACGGCTCTCTCGCCAGCGAGTTTGCTCGACCCGTAGACGCTCGCCGGATTCGGGGCGTCCGACTCCAGGTAAGCCTCGGCCTTGGTACCGTCAAAGACGTAATCGGTCGAATAGTGGACCAGCAGCGCACCGATCCGCTTCGCTTCCTCCGCGAGAACGCCGGGCGCGACTCCGTTGACCGCCATGGCGAGTTCCGGCTCTGATTCCGCCTTGTCCACCGCCGTATAGGCGCCTGCATTCACGATCACATCGGGTCGCATCTCCCGCACTTTCCCACGGATCGCATCGGGGTTTGCCAAGTCAAGGGCACCACGGTCGCACGCCGCGACTTCTCCCAGTGTCTGGAGGGTCCGCTGGAGTTCCCACCCCACCTGGCCGTTCGCGCCGGTCACGAGGATACGCATCAGGGATAGACCTCGGCGTCCCGGAGTCGGCGGCCCGCCTGGTCCTTGGCCGCGAGGATCGGTTCCCCCGCGAGCGGCCAGTCGATGGCCAGGTCGGGATCGTTCCAGAGCACCGTGCGTTCGAACTCGGGCGCCCAATAGTCGGTGGTCTTGTAGAGAAACTCCGCGGTCTCGGAAACGACGACGAACCCGTGCGCGAAACCCGCCGGAATCCACGCCATGCGCTTGTTTTCCGCCGAGAGACGGAACCCTACCCAACGACCGAAACTCGGGGAGCTGCGCCGAAGATCGACAGCCACGTCGAACACTTCGCCGGCAATCACCCGCACGAGCTTGCCCTGCGGCTGGCTGATCTGGTAGTGCAAACCTCGCAGCACGTTCTTCGCGGAGCGGGAGTGATTGTCCTGCACGAAGTCGACATCGAGGCCCGTCTTCTCGCGAAATACGCGCGCGTTGTAGCTCTCGAAGAAAAAGCCGCGGTCGTCGCCGAACACCTTCGGTTCCAGGATCAGCACGCCGGGCAGATCGCTGGCCACCACGTTCATGGAAAGATCGTCTCCTGCAGAACGTTCAGCAGATATTGCCCGTAGCCGCTTTTCCTGAGCGGCGCCGCCAGCGCCTCGAGATCGCGTGCCGAGATGTACCCCATGCGGTAGGCGATCTCCTCCGGACAGGCGATCTTCAACCCTTGTCTGCGCTCCACGGTTTCGATGAACGAGGCTGCCTCCAGCATCGAATCATGCGTCCCGGTGTCGAGCCAAGCGAAGCCGCGCCCCATGACGACCACCTCCAGCTTGGCTTTCTCCATGTAGCGCCGGTTGAGGTCCGTGATCTCGAGCTCGCCCCGGGCGGAGGGTTCCAGGGAGGCGGCGATGTCGGCGACCTCGTTGTCGTAGAAGTAGAGCCCGGTGACCGCATAACGCGAGCGCGGCTGCTTCGGCTTCTCTTCCAGGCTGATGGCCCGGCCGGCGCCGTCGAACTCCACCACCCCGTAGCGCTCGGGGTCGCTCACCGCATAGGCGAAGACCGTCGCGCCCGTGCTCTTTCCCGCCGCGCGCTGCAGCAGCGCCGAGAAATCGTGGCCGTAGAAGATGTTGTCGCCGAGCACGAGGGCGCACGAGCTGTCGCCGATGAACTCGCGCCCGATGATGAAAGCCTGGGCGAGACCGTCGGGCGCGGGTTGCACCGCGTAGGACAGCTCGATGCCCCAGCGGCGTCCGTCACCCAGCAGTTGCTCGAAGCGCGGCGTGTCCTGGGGCGTGGAGATGACGAGAATCTCGCGGATGCCCGCCAGCATGAGCGTGGAGAGCGGGTAGTACACCATCGGCTTGTCGTAGATCGGCAGGAGCTGCTTGGAGACCGCCTGCGTCACGGGGTAGAGCCGGGTGCCGGACCCGCCGGCGAGGATGATGCCTTTCATCGAACGCTCTCGACTGCCGAAAAAAGATCGGCCGGCAGGGGATCGTCGAAGTTCCTTGCGATCCTGATCCTCCCCTTGAGGAGCCCCGGCTTCCGAGGGGCTCGCATCGGCAGGAGGTAGGGAACGAGGCGCGCCACCGGCTCCCCTGCCTCGGCGATGACGATCTCTTCCCCCTTGCGCACCCGCTCAATGAGCTTCGAGAACTCCACTCTAGCGTCGCGAACACTGAAGGTCGTACGTGCGGGTCGTGTCATCATCGCCCCCCGTAATTCCGGTCGATCCACTTCTGATACTCCCCCGACTGCACTTGCGCGACCCAGTCGGCGTGACCGAGATACCAGTCGATGGTCTTGCGGATCCCGGTTTCGAAGGTCTCGCTGGGTCGCCACCCCAGCTCGCGCTCGAT
>JAEUMX010000417.1 GCA_016791285.1 Burkholderiales bacterium | reverse complement strand
AAGGCTGACCCGGTCGCGCGCGGCAAACACGACGGGATCGTCGTCGATTTCGCCGCGGTGGGTCTTCATCCAGACACGGCTGATCCAATAGAGCAGCAAGGGACACAGTGCCCAGAGCGCGACCGGCCGCGCATAGAGCGTATGAACATCGGGACTGTTGATGTACAGCGCGAGCACGAGCACCGAAAGGTATCCACTGGCAGCCCCCAGGGACTGCAGAAGGGGCAGGTCCTTCACGCTGTAGCCGCGCCCTGCCGCCTTCGCCGCGCCTTCCTTGAGCATCACCGCCAGCTCCGAATACCGCTTCACCAGGGCGAGACTCAGGAACAGGAACATGGAAAATGCAAGCAGCCAGAAAGACGGCGTCACCGACACCGCGGCAGCGCCAGCGAGAATGCGCACCGAATAAAGCCCCGCGAGAAAGAGCACGTCCACCATCACCCGCGTCTTGGCCCAAAGCGAATAGGTAATCGTCAGGCCGTAGTAGCCGACGAGCAACACCAGAAAAAATGGGGGGAGAAACGCCCAGGAGGCCGCGACGCCCATCAGCAGGAGCAGTGGGATCAGGGCCACCCCGTATGCGACCGGCAGGTCGCCGGACGCGAAGGGCCGCCTGCACTTTCGCGGATGGCGCCGGTCGGCTTCCAGATCGAGCAGATCGTTCAGGACGTAAGCACCGGAAGCCGTGACGCCAAAGGCAAGGAACGCAAGCACGGCCTGGAAGAGCAAACGAAAATCGCCTGTCTGATGCGCCGCCACCAGCGGGACCAGCACGAGCAGGTTCTTGAGCCACTGGTGCAAACGCAAGCTCTTCGCCAACAACAGTAAAGTGGAGCGGCGGTCATCGAGGACATGGGTCGGAATTCCCAGTTTCTCGACCTCGGCCTTCACGCCTCGTTCGGGGTTGACCACGACGGCCTCCGCAGCATCCGACCAGATGAGCAGGTCGGGAAGGGCGTTGCCGGCATAATCGAAACCGCGTCGACCGTACCGCTCCACAAGGGCCGCACGCTTGGCCGCTCCTGCCAGATTGCGGCCACCTTCCGTCGCCAGCACCTCGTCGAAAATCCGCAAGTGCGCGGCCACGGCGTCCGCGTACTTCCGATGAGATGCCGTCGCGAGAACGAGCGGGCGACCCGATGCATGAAACGCGCTGAGACGCGCAACCAGTTCATCGTGGTAGGGCAGAAGGGCAGCATCCACATCCACTTCGCGAGCAATGCGCTCCTTCAAGTACGCCTTGCCGCGCCAGAGCCAGAGCGGCGCCAAAACCGCAATCCGGGGCTTCTTTCGCAGAAGGGCAAAGAAGCTCTCGATCAGCAAGTCAGTGCGCACGAGGGTGCCGTCCAGATCGACGCACAAGGGACGATTAGACGAAGCACCCATGGCGCGAGATCACAGCCGCACGATCAGAAGGAGGTCTGCCGAGACCAGTGGCATGACCCGGACCACGCCATCTTCCCACTGGCTCGCATCACGGGCTCCCGCGCGCAGGCGCGGACATCGGTCACCATCTTTCAGCCGGTCGCCTCGCAATGTCGCGCACCGTGCACACGGTTCAGCCAGCCTTTCAGGTGACGTAGGCCTATCACAGCCAAGAGACAGATCGCGAATTCTGCCGGGGCACGGTGACGTGACTGCATCGCAGTCACGATCTGGGAGGTAAGGAACACATAAGGCGGAAAAAGCGCAATCAGACCCAGGGTAATGCGCTCGTTGAGCCGCAACCCCCGGTCCACGATGCCACGCCAAACACCGACCGCGGCCAGGCACACCAGGCACATCCACGCCAGCGCACCCAAGGCCGAGGCCAGCATCACCTTTGGGTACTCAAGGAATTTTCCCTGAATGGTACGCAGCACACCCTCACGCTCCAATTGCTTTCGCACCCCGGTCTCTTGGTTCTGCAAACGCCACCGCACAATCGGATCGACATGGAGATAGTCGAGCACCAGTTTCTCCACTCCAGATTTCGCAATGAACGCAATGCCGTCTTTAGCCAAATGAGACATGTAGGCAGCCGGATAATCGGCGGCAAACCGCAGGAAATCCGACAATCGCAGGCTGCCCTTCCCGCCTTCTGCGCGCAGGTAGCGTTCTTCGGCCTTTGCTTGTTCGGGTTCCGGGAGGGTGTGCGTGATCCGCTCCGCTCGCTGGTACATGTTGCTCGCTGCATCGTGATCCGAACTGCCGAGCGAGAATGCCCCGCTGAGATGCTGCATGATCGACGTCCAGACCAGAAGCGGCAGGAAGGACAGAATCAGGAAGATCGCAAGGGTTCGCCGGGAACGCCGCGCGAGATGCATGGCGAACCCGACTGCAAGCGGCCAGAGAGCCGTGATCGGTCGGACCAGGGTGGCGATGCCAAGCGCTAGTCCAGCCGAACCAGCCGCCGCGTGCCCACGATCCTTCACCAGAACCAGACAAGTGAAATAGAAACTGATCACGACGAGAGGATCGAAGATAGCTTCCGAGCACAGCACGTGAGGAAAGACCAACGAGTGCGGCAGAAGCAGATAGACCAGTGCGCAAAGTCCTGCGCAGTTGCGCGAGTTGGTCAGGTGAAACGTCAGAGAAAAGAGGGCCGCCAGAGAAATCAGAAACAGCAGGATCTGCCCCGCAATGATGGCCGGGCGCCCGCCCAGCATGAAAAGCATGGCCTGCGGCAGATAGTCCCCGACGATTCCGTGCGATCCAAAGAACTTTTCCAGCGACGCGCCTTCCCGCATCAGACGGACCAGATCCTCGATCATGCGCATGCGCGTGATCGCGCGGTCGGCATTCAAGAAAACCTCTGGATGGGAAAGATCATAGATGAGAAGGCACGCATGCAGCAGCGCGGCACAGACGAGTAGCAGCAAGAGCAAGCGCAATGTAGACCGATCCATGGAGGACATTGTCCGAATAGGGAACTCGGTGATGCGCCGATCGATGATCGGGTGCCGACAAGATGGGGTCTCGGAACGTGCGGCCGCGAAAGTGCGCAGGCCGCGCGACGGACGCTATGGGGGAGCAGCAGCAAGCCCCCACGATCGGCGTCGTGGAACGCCGCTTAACGCGGCCCCTCCGGAGGGGGGATTTTGCGGACGCCGAGGCCGGGTTGTCAAGAGGACGTTAGACATTTGTTAGCCCAAAGTCGCAATGTCCCCTTTCTCCAAAGTACAAATGTCCCCTTTTGAGTTCGGAGGAGGCCCGCTGCGGTGTAGACCTTGTCGATCGCGGTATCGACCAGTGCAGAAACGCGCCCGGCATGCGCAGGAACGCCGCCAGGTTGCCGCCTGATTCGACCACCGCGATCTTGACCGGGATGCCGGCATCTTCGGCGCAGCGCGCCGCCGCGGCGTCGGCCGCTTCCCAGTGCGTCGGCAGAGCCGGCTCGCGAACCCGCGCAATTGACGCAGTGCGACGTGCATTTGGCTTGCAGTCGTACCGATGTGCGGCTATCTTGATATGCATCAACTCTCCTTGCACTTTCGCCCACCTCGACACACTTGAGCGTGCGCGCAGCATCGCCCGGCTGGCCGATCGGGGCTTCCGGGCACAGATGGAAACGAGAAGAGCAATAAAGCAGGACGGGATGGAGGCAGGCAGTGAGCAGCATCAGGCAGAGCCGTGCAAATCGCATCGAGCTCCGGATGGTTGCGCCCGCGGGTAGAGCACCCGTCTGTTCGGGCGGAACGGGAATCCGTGGCAGCCGGCGATTGGTCGCCTCTGATCGGTCCGCGCTCGACCCCATCTCCCGACCGTATTGCCCTCCCCCGCCTTGGCGGACCCTCGCGCACGGGGTCTGACCGCAGGCTGGGCGCCATTGCAGTAGCCGGAATTGCCGGCGGCAACTCGGCCGCCCGGTGTCCGGGAAGAGGAACCGAAGCCCGTCAGGAACGGGATCGTCAGTCGCACGTTTCAACGAGAAGGGGATAGCCATGGATATTCGCCAAGACGTCGATCCGACCGAAACCCGGGAATGGATCGATTCACTGAAGGCGGTGGTGCAGTATCGGGGACCCGAGCGCGCTCATTTCATCATCGAACGCCTGATCGACGAGGCACGGCGCAGCGGCGCCTATCTGCCGTATTCGATGACCACGGCGTACGTGAACACGATCCCGGTCGAGAAGGAAGCAAAGGCGCCGGGCGACCCCAAGATGGAGGAAGAGATCCGCGCGGCATTGCGCTGGAATGCAGTGGCGATCATCCTGCGGGCGAACAAGAAATCCTCCGAGCTCGGTGGCCACATCTCCAGTTTCGCCTCGGCAGCGATCCTCTACGACGTGGGCTACGAGCACTTCTTCCACGCCCCGACCGAGTCGCACGGCGGTGACCTGCTCTACATCCAGGGGCATTCCGCGCCGGGCATCTACGCGCGGGCCTTCCTGCTCGGTCGGCTGACCGAGGAACAGCTCGACCACTATCGCCAGGAGACCGGCGGCAAGGGACTCTCGTCCTACCCGCACCCGTGGCTCATGCCGGATTTCTGGCAGTTCGCGACCGTGTCGATGGGCCTCGGCCCGCTCATGGCCATCTACCAGGCGCGCTTCCTCAAGTATCTCGAAGGACGTGGGCTCGCCCACACCGAAGGTCGCAAGGTGTGGGGTTTCCTGGGCGACGGGGAGTGCGACGAACCGGAGACCCTGGGCTCGATCTCGCTCGCCGGCCGCGAGCACCTGGACAACCTCATCTTCGTCATCAACTGCAACCTGCAGCGCCTCGATGGTCCGGTGCGCGGCAACGGCAAGATCATCCAGGAGCTCGAATCGGTGTTCCGGGGCGCGGGCTGGAACGTCATCAAGGTGGTGTGGGGCAGCGGCTGGGACAAGCTGCTGGCCAAGGACAAGGACGGCATTCTGCTCAAGCGCATGGAGGAATGCGTCGACGGCGAATACCAGGACTTCAAGTCGAAGAACGGCGCCTACGTGCGCGAGCATTTCTTCGGCAAGTATCCGGAGCTGAAGGCGATGGTCGCGGACATGAGCGACGACGAGATCTGGGCGCTCGAACGCGGCGGCCACGATCCGCAGAAGGTCTACGCGGCCTACGCGGCGGCCATGCAACACAAGGGACAGCCGACGCTGATCCTGGCCAAGACCGTGAAGGGCTTCGGCATGGGCGAGTCGGGCGAAGGCCAGATGATCGCGCACCAGGCGAAGAAGATGACCCAGGACTCCATTCGCCAATTCCGCGATCGCTTCAACATCCCGATCACGGACGAGCAGCTTCCGGACATGCCCTACCTCACTTTGCCCGAGGGCAGCCCGGTGAAGAAATACCTGCACGAGCGCCGCGCCAAGCTCGGCGGTTACCTGCCCTCGCGCCGGCGCAAGTCCGCGTCGCTCGAAATTCCCCCGCTTTCGACCTTCGAGCGGCTTCTGAAGAGCACCGAGGCGCGCGAGATCTCCACCACCATGGCCTTCGTCCAGATGCTCAACATGCTGGTCAAGGACAAGACGATCGGCAAGCACATCGTGCCCATCGTGCCGGATGAGTCGCGCACCTTCGGCATGGAAGGCATGTTCCGGGCGCTCGGCATCTTCTCGCAGGTGGGGCAACTCTACAAACCGCAGGACGCCGACCAGCTCATGTACTACCGCGAGGACAAGGCGGGTCAGGTGCTGCAGGAAGGCATCAACGAGGCGGGCGCGATGTGTTCGTGGATCGCGGCGTCCACCTCGTACAGCACCAGCAACGTGCCGATGATCCCGTTCTACATTTACTACTCGATGTTCGGGCTGCAGCGCGTGGGCGACCTGGCCTGGGCGTCGGGGGACATGCGCTGCCGCGGCTTCCTCATGGGCGGCACCGCGGGGCGCACCACGCTGAACGGCGAAGGCCTGCAGCACGAGGACGGCCACAGCCACATCCTGGCATCGACCATTCCGAACTGCGTGTCCTACGACCCGACCTTCGCGTACGAGGTGATAGTGATCGTGCACGATGGCATGCGCCGCATGTATCAGGAGCAGGAAGACGTCTATTACTACATCACGGTGATGAACGAGAACTACCCCCACCCCGCCCTGCCCGAGGGTGCGGAGGAAGGGATCATCAAGGGCATGTATCTCTTCCGCGAGGGCGACAAGGGCAAGGGACCGCGCGTGCAGCTCATGGGCTCCGGGACCATCCTGCGCGAGGTGATCGCCGCCGCCGACCTGCTGAAGGACGACTGGGGCGTGAACGCGGACATCTGGAGCTGCCCGAGCTTCAACGAGCTGCGCCGCGACGGGATCGAGACCGATCGCTGGAACATGCTGCATCCCACCCAGCCGCAGCGGAAGAGCCACATCGAAAAGTGTCTCGACGGCCGCCAGGGACCAGTGATCGCCTCCACCGACTACATGCGCGCGTTCGTCGACCAGTTGCGCGGCTTCCTGCCGCAGCGCGTCCGCGTGCTCGGTACCGACGGCTTCGGCCGCAGCGACTATCGGGTGAAGCTGCGCGAGTTCTTCGAGGTGAACCGCCACTACGTCACAGTGGCCGCGCTGAAGGCGCTCGCGGACGAGGGCACGTTGCCCGCGAAGAAGGCCGAGGAGGCGATCGCGAAGTACGGCATCGACCCGGAGAAACCCAATCCGGTAACGGTCTAGCTCGCACGCGAGCGGTCCTGACAACGTCCTTGTCGCGGTGCGCGCCGAGCGCGCCGTGACGTGAGCGCAAAACTTTCGGGGGTGACATGGGTGCGATTACCGAAGTGAAGGTGCCGGATATCGGCGATTTCAAGGATATTCCGATCATCGAAGTAATGGTGAAGGCGGGGGACACGGTCAAACCGGAAGACCCGCTCATCACGCTCGAATCGGACAAGGCGACGATGGAAGTGCCATCGCCGGCCGGGGGTGTGGTGAAGGCAGTGAAGGTGGCGGTGGGCGACAAGGTGAGCGAGGGCAGCCTCATTCTCGCGCTCGAAGCCGAGGGTGCGGCGGAGGCAGCCGCCACCCCGCCCAAGGTCTCGGCGCCGCCTGCTCCGACCACCGCACCCGGCGGGGTCGCGGAGGTGAAGGTGCCCGACATCGGCGACTTCAAGGACGTGCCGATCATCGAGATCTTCGTCAAGCCCGGCGACACGGTGAAGGCCGAGCAGCCGCTCATCACGCTCGAATCGGACAAGGCGACGATGGACGTGCCCTCGCCGATCGGCGGCATCGTCCAGGAAGTGAGGGCGAAGCTCGGGGACAAGGTGTCCGAGGGCACGGTGATCCTGACCCTCTCCACTGGCGTGGCAGCTCCCGCTCCCGCGCCTGCTGCGGCGGCACCTGCCCCGGCAGCAGCCGCGCCGGCAGCACCCGCTGCGGCAGCGGCGCCCTCCGGGGCGATCGACGAGGCCGCGTTCGCCCTCGCCTACGCGAGCCCGTCGGTGCGCAAGGTCGCGCGCGAGCTCAAGGTCGATCTCGGAAGGGTGAAGGGTACCGGCGACAAGGGGCGCATTCTCAAGGAGGACGTGGAAGCCTTCGCCAAGAGCGGCGGTGCACCCGCTGCAGCGCCCGCCGCTGCCGGCGGTGCCGGGGTCGGCGGCATCAGCCTGCTGCCGTGGCCGAGCCTCGATTTCACCAAGTTCGGCCCGGTGGAGTCGAAGCCGCTCGCGCGCATCAAGAAGATTTCGGGTGCGAACCTGCACCGCAACTGGGTGATGATCCCGCACGTCACCAATCACGACGAAGCGGACATCACGGACCTCGAAGCCTTCCGCGTGCAGCTCAACAAGGAGGGCGAGAAGGCCAAGTCCAACGTGCGTCTGAGCATGCTGGCGTTCATGATCAAAGCCTCGGTGGCGACGCTCAGGAAATTCCCCGAGTTCAACGCCTCGCTCGACGGCGACAATCTGATCCTCAAGCAGTACTACCACATCGGCTTTGCGGCGGACACGCCGAACGGGCTGGTGGTGCCGGTGATCCGCGACTGCGACAAGAAGGGCGTCATGGCGATCGCGCAGGAGATGGGCGATCTCGCGAAGCTCGCGCGCGACGGCAAGCTCAAGCCCGACCAGATGCAGGGCGGCTGCTTCACGATCTCGTCGCTCGGCGGCATCGGCGGGACCTACTTCACGCCGATCATCAACGCGCCCGAGGTGGCGATCATGGGGTGCTGCCGCAGCTTCCACAAGCCGGTGTGGGACGGCAAGCAGTTCGTGCCGCGCCTGATCCAGCCGCTGTCGCTGTCGTGGGATCACCGCGTCATCGACGGCGCCGCCGCCGCCCGCTTCAACGTCCACTTCGCGAACCTGCTCGCCGATTTCCGGCGCATCCTGCTCTAAAGGGAAACAGTCATGGCCAACGTCGTAGAGATCAAGGTTCCCGATATCGGCGACTTCAAGGACGTGCCGATCATCGAGGTGTTCGTCAAACCCGGCGACACGGTGGCGAAGGAGCAGGCGCTGATCACGCTGGAGTCCGACAAGGCGACGATGGAAGTGCCCGCGCCGCAGGCTGGAGTCGTGAAGGAAGTGAAGGTCAAGCTCGGCGACAAGGTGTCCGAGGGCAGTCTCATCCTGACGCTCGAGGCGGAAGGTGCGGCAGCGTCGGCGGCGACCCCGCCCAAGGTCTCGACGCCGCCCGCCCCGACCAGCGCCCCCGGCGGCGTGGCGGAAGTGAAGGTGCCCGACATCGGGGATTTCAAGGACGTGCCGATCATCGAGATCTTCGTCAAGTCCGGGGATTCAGTGACGGCCGAGCAGGCGCTCATCACGCTCGAGTCCGACAAGGCGACGATGGACGTGCCCTCGCCCATCGGCGGCGTCGTGCAGGAGGTCAAGGTCAAGCTGGGCGACAAGGTCTCCGAGGGCACGGTGATCCTGACGCTCGCCACGACCGGCGCCGGAGCCAGCGCAGCAGCACCCGCCGCAGCGCCGAGCGCCCCGTCCGCCGCACCCGCCGCGCCGGCACCGACGGCCGCCTCCTTCGGCGGCAGCGCCGACATCGAGTGCGAGATGGTCGTGCTCGGCGCCGGCCCCGGCGGCTACTCGGCCGCCTTCCGCTCGGCCGACCTCGGCATGAAGACCGTGCTGATCGAGCGCTATTCGACCCTGGGCGGTGTGTGTCTCAACGTCGGCTGCATCCCGTCGAAGGCGCTGCTGCACACGGCGGCGGTGATGGACGAGGTGGGCGCGCTCTCCCATCACGGCATCACGTATGGCGCGCCGCAGATCGACATCGACAAGCTGCGCGGCTTCAAGGAGGGCGTCGTCAAGAAGCTGACCGGCGGCCTCGCCGGCATGGCGAAGGCACGCAAGGTCGAGTACGTGCGCGGTGTAGGTCGCTTCCTCGACCCGAACAACATCGAGGTCGAGCTCACCACTGGAACCGGTCAGGAGAAGACGGGCGAGAAGAAGATAGTGCGCTTCCAGAAGGCGATCATCGCCGCCGGCAGTCAGGCCGTGATGCTGCCCTTCATGCCGAACGACGATCCGCGCGTGGTCGATTCCACCGGCGCTCTCGAGCTCAAGTCGGTGCCGAAGCGCATGCTCGTCGTCGGCGGCGGGATCATCGGGCTCGAGATGGCGACGGTGTACTCCACCCTTGGTTCCCGGATCGACATCGTCGAGATGCTGGACGGCCTGATGACCGGCGCGGACCGCGATCTCGTGAAGGTGTGGGAGAAGAAGAACGCCGGGCGCTTCGCCAGCGTCATGCTCAAGACCAAGACCACCGGCGCGGAAGCGACGCCGGAAGGCATCAAGGTCTCGTTCGAGGGCGCCAAGGCGCCGCCGGAGCCGCAGCTCTACGATCTCGTGCTGGTGGCCGTGGGACGCAGCCCGAACGGCAAGAAGATCGGCGCCGAGAACGCCGGCGTGATCGTGACGGACCGCGGCTTCGTGCCGGCCGACAAGCAGCTGCGCACGAACGTGCCGCACATCTTCGCCATCGGTGACGTCATCGGCCAGCCCATGCTCGCGCACAAGGCGGTGCACGAGGCGCACGTGGCGGCGGAGGCCGCGCACGGCGAGGCGGCGTACTTCGACGCGCGGCAGATTCCCTCGGTCGCCTACACCGATCCGGAAGTGGCGTGGGCGGGGCTCACGGAAGAGGAGTGCAAGGCCCAGGGCATCAAGTACGGCAAGGCGGTGTTCCCCTGGGCGGCGTCGGGGCGCGCGATCGCGAACGGCCGCGACGAGGGCTTTACCAAGCTCATCTTCGACGAGACCACCCATCGGTGCATCGGCGGCGGCATCGTCGGCACGCATGCCGGCGATCTGATCGGCGAAGTCTGCCTCGCCGTGGAGATGGGCGCGGATCCGACCGACATCGGCAAGACCATTCACCCGCATCCGACGCTGTGCGAGTCGGTCGGCATGGCAGCCGAGCTGTTCGAGGGCGTATGCACCGACCTGCCCCCCGCCAAGAAGAAGTGATCATCGACTAGTCCCGTACGCGGCGCCGGGCACGCAGCTCAGGCGCCGCCATCGTTTATCGATCACCGCACGCGGCGCGTGTGGGGCAAGGAGGGTGTATGGACGAAAGGCTGCGCGAAGCGGCGCTCGAGTATCACCGGCTGCCGACGCCAGGAAAGATCTCTATCGCTCCCACCAAGGGGCTCTCCAATCAGCGTGACCTCGCGCTCGCGTATTCCCCTGGCGTTGCCGCTGCCTGCGAAGCCATCGCCGCCAATCCGCGCGAGGCCGATACGCTCACCTCGCGCAGCAATCTCGTCGCCGTCGTCACCAATGGCACCGCGGTGCTCGGGCTGGGCAACATCGGCGCGCTCGCCGGCAAGCCGGTGATGGAAGGCAAGGCCTGCCTATTCAAGAAGTTCTCCGGCATCGACGTCTTCGACATCGAGTTGAACGAACTCGACCCCGACAAGATCGTGGATATCGTTGCCGCGCTCGAACCCACCTTCGGCGGCATCAATCTCGAGGACATCAAGGCGCCGGAATGCTTCTACATCGAGCGCAAGCTGCGCGAGCGCATGAAGATCCCGGTGTTCCACGACGACCAGCACGGCACCGCGATCATCGTCGCTGCAGCCTTCCTGAACGGGCTCAAGGTGGTCGGCAAGGACATCGAGAGCGTCAAGCTCGCCGCCTCCGGCGCGGGCGCCGCGGCGCTCGCCTGCCTCGACCTGCTGGTGAGCCTCGGCCTGCCGATCGAGAACGTCACCGTCGCCGACATCCATGGTGTGGTGCACGAAGGCCGTACCGTGGACATGGACGAGAACAAGGCGCGCTACGCGAAGAACACCGAGGCGCGCACGCTCGGCGAGATCGTCGCCGGGGCGGACGTGTTCCTCGGCCTGTCGGCGGGCGGCGTGCTCAAGCCCGAGATGGTGGCGAAGATGGCGGACAAGCCGCTCATCCTCGCGCTCGCCAATCCGCACCCGGAGATCCTCCCCGAAGATGCGAAGGCGGTGCGTCCCGATTGCGTCATCGCCACCGGCCGCTCGGATTACCCGAACCAGGTCAACAACGTCCTCTGCTTCCCGTTCATCTTTCGCGGTGCGCTCGACGCCGGCGCCACCACCATCAACGAAGAGATGAAGCGCGCGGCGGTGCATGCCATCGC
>JAEUMX010000386.1 GCA_016791285.1 Burkholderiales bacterium | reverse complement strand
CGCAAGGTTCCCTACACCTGTACGCAGTGCGACGAGGCGTGGTGCCTGCACGCCTGTCCGGTCGAGGCGATCAAGCTCGACGGCGTGACCGGCGCCAAGGTCGTGTTCGAGGATGTCTGCGTGGGCTGCAAGGTATGCACGATCGCCTGCCCTTTCGGCACGATCAACTACGTCGCCGATACCGGCAAAGTGCAGAAGTGCGACCTGTGCGGCGGGCACCCCGCGTGCGCCGAGGCCTGCCCGACCGGAGCCATCACCTACATCGACGCCGACTGGACCGGGCTCGACCGCATGCGGCAGTGGGCAGGCAAGCTCGACAGTCAGCCACACGCTTAACCGACTGGAGGAGGCATCATGGGATGGGCACGTAAGGTCTTACGCGTCGACCTGGCCAAGGGCACCTGTACGCCGGAGCCCCTCGACATGCAGCGGGCGCAGGAGTATCTCGGGCAGCGCGGGCTGGCGACCAAGTATTTCGTCTCCGAAGTCGACGCCAAGGTCGATCCGATGTCACCCGCCAACAAGATGATCTGGGCGACGGGCCCGCTCACGGGCACCATGGCATCGACCGGCGGGCGCTACTCGGTCATCACCAAGGGCGCGCTCACCGGCGCCATCGCGTGCTCGAACTCGGGCGGCTACTTCGGCGCGGAGCTCAAGATGGCTGGCTGGGACATGGTCATCGTCGAGGGCAAATCGGAAAAGCCGGTCTACCTCTGGATCGAAAACGAGGATGCGGAATTGCGCGATGCCTCCCACCTCTGGGGCACGACGGTCTGGCACACCGAGGAGACGATCAAGAAGCAGCACCAGGATCCGCTGATCCGTGTGTCCTGCATCGGCCGCGCCGGCGAGAACGGCGTGCTGTTCGCCGGGATCGTGAACGACCTGCATCGCGCGGCCGGGCGCTCCGGCGTCGGGGCGGTGATGGGTTCGAAGAATCTCAAGGCGATCGCGGTGCGCGGCACCCGGGGCACGACCGGCATCGCCAACCCCAAGGAGTTCATGAAGGTCACGTTCGAGAAGAAGAAGATCCTCGCCGAGAACGCGGTGACCGGCCAGGGTCTGCCCAAGTACGGGACGCAGGTCCTGATGAACGTGATCAACGAGATCGGCGCGCTGCCCACGCGCAACCACCGCGACGTTCAGTTCGAAGGCGCGGGCAAGATCTCCGCCGAGGCCATGCACGAGAAGCGGCCCAGCGACGGCAAGTCGCAGCTCGTCACCAACCAGGCCTGCTTCGGCTGCACGATTGCCTGCGGGCGCATCTCCAAGATCGACGAGAAGCACTTCACCGTCTCCAACAAACCGGAATACTGGGGCGCCTCGGGCGGACTCGAGTTCGAGGCGGCGTGGGCGCTCGGTGCAGCCAACGGGGTCGGCGATCTGGAAGCGCTCCAGTACACGAACATGATCTGCAACGAGGACGGCATGGATCCGATCTCGTTCGGCGCGACCATCGGCGCGGCGATGGAGCTCTACGAGATGGGCGTGCTGACGGAAGCCGAGATCGGCATGCAGGCGCCGTTCGGC
>JAEUMX010000378.1 GCA_016791285.1 Burkholderiales bacterium | reverse complement strand
TCTGTCCATGCATCTCTCAGCGAGCAGTAAGCGATTCTTCCCGAACCAGCGGTAGCCAAGGTCGAGCGCCTGCGCGATTCCGGGCAGTCGCGTCAAGGTGACCAGCGGCGCCAAGCCCACCGCGGCGTAGAGTAGAGGCGCCGAAACACCTCGACCTCTTCGATGAGTGTGCCGTCCAGCAGGCGGCCGTGAATTCGATCCATGAGCGCCTCCCCGGAGACGCCAACCGTGGTGGCGTCGAACTCCTCGGCGGAAATGTCGCCGAAACGGATGCGTTGGCGTTCGTCGAGTTGCCGAAGCACGCGAATCTTCCGCATGCAAAGGGGACAGTCGCCGTCAGACGGAAGCGCGCAAACGCTTCGCGCCTCCGTGCAGGGAAGATGCGGCCGGCCACAGATCATGAGGTCGCATGAACTGTAGCTCGGCCGCGTTAGAGCACTTGGTACCTCGACGAACTGAGGCGTGCACGGCGGCGCCGGGCGTAAAATCGGGGCGCCCTCCGCGCCGACGCATGTCCAACTGAACCAGGAATCCTCACCATGACCGTTGCCGCCAACCGTCAATGGCGCTTGAAGCGCCGCCCGACCGGACAGTTCGATGAGGCCGATTTCGAGCTCGCCACCGTGCCCATCCCGGAAGTGCGGGACGGCGAGTTCCTCGTGCGCCTGACCCATCTCTCGGTCGACCCGACGCAGCGTATCTGGGCCCATGAGGAAAGCTATCTGCCGATTCAGCCCATCGGGGACGTCATGCGAAGCATCGCTGTGGGGGTGGTCGAGCGCAGTCGAAACGCACAGTTCCCTGCCGGGACTCAAGTCAGCGGGATCTTCGGTGCCCAGGAGTACGCCGTGTCGGACGGGCAAGGGGTGAACCCACTCCCGCCCGGGTTGCCGCCTGACGCGGCGCTCGCGGTATTCGGTCACATCGGCATGACTGCGTACTTCGGTGTCACGGATATTGGTCGACCCAAGGCCGGCGAGACCATGGTGGTCTCAGGCGCCGGCGGCGCGGTAAGCTCGCTCGCCGGGCAGATCGGCAAGATCCTCGGCTGCCGGGTGGTGGGCATCGCCGGCACGGATGAGAAGTGCGGCTGGGTACGAGACGAACTGGGGTTCGACGCGGCGATCAACTACCGGTCGGAGGACATCAAGTCGGCGCTTGCGCGCCATTGCCCCACGGGGATCGACTTGTACTTCGACAACGTCGGCGGCCCGATCCTCGATACGGTGCTGGAGAAGATCAACCTCGGGGCCCGCATCGCATTGTGCGGGATGATTTCCGATTACACCCGCGAGCAGGGGATGGGCATCACCAATCTCCGGCACCTCATCTTCAAGCGCGCGCGGATCGAGGGCTTTCTGGTCCTGGATTACGCGCAGCGCGCGATGGAGGCGATGCAAGCGCTGGGAAGCTGGTCACAGGAAGGCCTCCTCAAGTACAAGGTAGACTAGGTTCTAGGCTTGGAGAACTTGATCCCTGCTACCGGGATAGCCCGGCGCCACCGCGTGCTCACTTGGGTCGACACCATGCTGGGCAAGGTCAAGGACGCGATCCACGGCACCTATAATGCAATCGCTGGCAAGGATCCTCAGCGCTACCTCGCGGAGTTTAGCTACCGGTTCAACCGACGCTACGACCTAGCGCGCATGCTGCGGGCGGCTCGCACTGCCGCTGCAGAGACCCCGACTATGCTATAACGGTTTGTCAAGCTGGTTGAGGTTCATTGGTAATCAGGAAAGGGAATGCACCCTACTCGAATACCGGAGCGAGGACTGAGACGCTGCGGGCGTTCTTCTAAAGATTCGGCGAGCACTAAGATAAGTGAGTTGTTGGACTCTGCCAACAAGGCGTCTGATAAAGTCTCGATACTGCATTTGGGCTTTATTGCGCTGTGCTCGTACTTACTGATCGTTGTCTTCAGCACAACAGACACTGACCTCCTCGTCGGAAAGGGCATCAAGCTACCAGGGGCTGGAGTCGACGTACCTATCATTTTTTTCTACGGGTTCGCACCTTACATCGTCGTCGCCTTTCACCTAAATCTTTTGCTTCAGTCTTACTTTCTTTCCCGAAGGCTTTACGGTTGCAAAGAGAGTGCCGGGAGCGGTGTATCTGCTGAACATCTTTGGCTTCGACTCCACGTCTTCCCCCTAAACTATTACCTCGTTGGGCCCAGAACAAAATCCAGTATTCGGTGGCTAATTTCCTCGGCAGTGGCCCTTACGTTCCTTTGGCTGCCGATCGTGACGCTCCTTGTCCTGCAGAGCCGCTTCCTCGCGTACCAGAGCGAGAAGATTACTTGGTTGCAGCGCGTCGCTACGTGGATCGGCGTCATATTAGTGCTTCGCATTTGGCCGTGCATAGTCAGCCCCGACGGCGCTTGGCGCGCGTACATGGTTGGGCTGGTGCAAGGCGGCTGGTCAGTGTGGAGATGGACGCTCTTCTGGGCGACCTTAGGGGCCTCCTCTGTGGTCTTGATCTTCTCAATACATGCCGTGACAGCCGACTTGGCCCTTCTCGCCCTATTGTTGCTAGTAAGTGGGGCCCTGTCTTGCAAGGTCTTCGCAGGGATAAGGCGGCTGGTAGCGCGCAGCGGGGTGAGCAGCCAGCTAAATCCGGCGCGTGGATCTGACTCCACCGCTTCCGTTCCAGGTGCGGGCGCCCTCATCATGATCGCGTCGCTTGGCATGACCCTGCCCTTGGGGTTACTTATCAATGGTGAAACGTGGGAGACAACGCTCCTGACGGAGGTTCACCCACTGACAGCGGATCTTTCACAGTTAGCCAGTGTGCCTTATCGATACATGTACCCTGATAACGCGTTCAATGCGATCCAGGAAGCATGGAAGCAAGCTGACGAGTCCAATAAGCGCGGTCGTGAGCCTGAATGGGTACGTACCAATCGACTAGACTATCGTCCTGCGCTACTGTCCCCGATCCTCCCGCATATGCATCAACCAATGCCCGACGAACAAGCGACCGTCATGAGTCGACTGCTGCCGTATAGGCGTCTCACCTTGGATGACCAGGTGCTCGTCGCTCAATTTGTGCAGCCGGAGATCGTTGCGAAACTCAAGAGCCGTGAGCGGGAAATAGCCTCAGATGCGACGAAGTACGTTAGACCGCTAGATCTCAATGGTCGTAATTTGAGGGGCGCATCGCTTCGTAACGCAGTTCTTCCCGGTGCAGACTTGCGGGGCGCCGACTTGCGGCGCGCCGACCTTAGGGGCGCGTTTCTTCAGGACGCAAATCTGGAATATGCGAACTTAAGCCGCGCCAATCTCAGTGACGCGAAGCTCTGGAAAGCACGAATGAACGGCACCGACTTGCGGGACGCCGCTCTGGAGTCGGCGCGCCTCGACGGAGCGGAGCTGAGGGAGGCCGACTTGCGAGCGGCTTACCTTCCGAGGGCGACGCTTAACGAAGTGGTGCTAGATGGCGCAAGACTAAACGGCGCACAACTTCAATTCGCGGAGATGTTCGGAAGCTCTCTCCAACGCGCTGTGCTGGATGGGGCAGATCTAAGTGCGGCCGTTATGTATGGCTCGGTATTCGACCAGACATCTTTCCTAGCAACAAAATTCCCGAACGCAGAACTGTATGGCGTGGCAGCGCGATACTCGAAGTTTCACGCAGCAAACTTCGATGGGGCGCATATTTATGCAATAGACGTCAGCGGGTCAGCTTTCGATGGGGCAACGCTAGTAGGCGTAAGGTACTATGATCTTACGCTCGGCAACGCGCCCGCCGAGCTGTGGCGGAACTACGGAATTCTATCGCAAATGCGACGGGACGAACGCACAGGAAAATTCATATCTGAGATACCTGAAGCTGCGTTCGTGGCTGTCGATCTAAGGGGCGCAGCGTGGGGGCCATTAGATCGAACCAAGTACGAGGCACTTCTGAAGGAAGCCACGACGAGGATTGATGGGAATCGGCGACGCGAAAATCTCGCGAAGCAGGTCGAACGTGCGACGCTACCCGGGCTTCAGCCGCCACACGTCACGTCTTGCTTGCTGGACGAAGAAGGTCTCCTCGCAAAGCAGGTCCAGTGTAAAGCATACAAGAGCGGTGGCGGCGTGGTAGAGTTTTTGAGCGACATTCAGCCATTCCTTGAGCAGATGGCCTGCTACGCGCCCGAGGTTGCCAGAGCAATCCTCACGCATAATCCCGATCGCACGCGGCGGACGGATGACAACGCCACCTACCTCATGACCTATACACCCTTCCAAGCGAAACCCTCTAGATTGTCCGCTGTACGAGCTGACGAGCTGCAAAAAGATAACCGATGTAGTGGGCTATACGGCCTATCCGAGTCAGAAAAGGCTGTCGTCGCGGATTGGGCGGCTAGGGAACGCTCCGCGAAATAGCGACGCCCGAGATGGGTTCGGGTCTTGCCGTTTGCCCGCAAGTGCGCCTTCGAAATGGGATAACCCACAGAACCACGGGTTTGAGCAAACCGCTGGCGGGCAATAGGGTCCAGAGTAACGAAACCACGCGCCGTGCAAGTCGGAGAGCCAGTTCCGCTCTTGTTCGCAGGCAATGGCCGCGATTTCGAACGCGGGAAGGGTTTGCCGCAAGGAAAAGTAGCATCGCAAGCTACGAAGCTATCGATTCGTTTCTCGACAGATGCAAGCGTCTGCAGGTCTTCCCCTTTCGCCTGAACGCTGCATGACTGCCAGCTGATTTCCATCACTCTTGCCCCATAGCGCGCGGGCCGTGTTCCACACCGTCCGCCTGCAAGAGCGACTTGGCGCGCACCGTGTCAACAGCGACACCGTGCGCGTTGTCTCTCACGGGACTTTTTCAGGGGCTCTGCCCCTCGCGCCGCGCAAGGGTGAAGCTGCGCCGCGTGGCCAGCCGTTTCTCCGACTTTCCGCCTTACGGTTCTTGCAAGGCGGGTAATCACGAGTCTCCCGCTGTACCGGCTCGCATTGTCTGGACACGGTTTTGGAACTCGGGCCGCTCTTCGCATGGCATAAGCCTGCCGGGCTTCGAGGGGTGACATGAAGCCCAGTTTTTCGAGACGCCAATGGCGATTGTAGCGATCCTTGAATTCGGTGACGGCGGCGCGAACCTCCTCGATGTTCTTGAAGACGCGGCCGTAGATCGCCTGCTCCTTGAGCGTTCGGTTGAAGCGTTCGGCAACGCCGTTGGTCTGGGGCTCAGCGACAAAGGCGAAGCTGGGCGCAATGCCCCAGAACTTGACCTGGTTGAGGAAGTCGTCGGCGGTGTATTGCGTGCCGTGGTCCATGCGCAGCGCCAGGCCGCGTCCGGCAGCGGCGCCGGTGGTGCCGAACTCGGCCTGCAGCCCTTGGGCAATCGGCTGCAAGGCGGCAAAGCGGTTGCCGATCTTGACCGTGTGCATGCCCACGCAGTAAGCATCGAAATGATCGACTGCCGAGAACACCCAGATCCAGCCGTCATCGACTGTCTCGATGCGGATGCCGTCGGTACCCCACATCTCGTTCGGGCGCTCCGTCTGAATCGAACTCTCGTGCGCGATGGGTTCACCCTGCGCCTGCCGATACGGCGACAGCAGCGCGTTCTCGCGCATCAGACGCAGCACGCGGGCGCGGGAGACGCGGATTTCGCGGAGAATGCGCAGGCGTGCCCAGACCTTGCGATGGCCTTCGCCGGTAAAGGACGAGACTGCAAGATCGGCGCGAATGGCGACCAGCAGATCGGCGTCCGATATTCTGGGCTTTGGGCCGCGTCGCTTCGGCTGCAAGGACACCCCTTCGCCGCCTCGCGAGCCTGCCGGGCGTAGAGCGTCGAGCGGGCAAACTCGAGCAATCGACAGATGCGCTGCAGGCCGTAACGCTTGCCAGCCTGCGGGGAGGTCTCGCGGCTCATCGCGACGACCTCCGACCAGCCAAAGGGCGTCGCGTCCGCCTTTCCTTCTGCAGGATCTCGACCTCCATGACCAGCTCCCCGATGCGCCGGTTGGCATCGTCGAGTTGCCGCTCGAGCGGATCGTTCTCGCGCTCCTTCAGTCCGGCATCGATTCCGGCCAGGGCGCGCTCACGCCACTGTTCGAGCTTGTATATCGGCACCGATATCTCGCGAGAGAGCGCGTCCACCGACTCACCGCGCAACAGGCGTAGCACGACTTCCTTCTTCCGACCCACCGACCAGCGCTTGAGCTCGGCGGCCGCTCCGGCCTCGCCTCCCGTCGCGCTACGCGCTCCTTCCGGCGCGCCCGGCGTAACCCCACGTGCAGCGTTCTTCTTCAGCATCTCCAACCCCTTTCCTGTGACACAGTTCTACCCCAAATTCGTGTCCAGAAAAATTGGGGCCGGGGCACACGAGTCTCCCGCGCCGCACGCGAAACCAATCTGATCTTTCTGGGCTGAAGCTCCGTCCCCATCTTACCTATCAGAACTGCGAGTTTCGGCCTCACGTTGCGGCCGATACAGTCGGAGTCATCAACTCCCACGCCCGCCAATCGACAATCTCAATACGGAGACTGGATGAGGGAGCCTGAATGCCAACGCGGAGAAAACCATGGGAAACCGTCTCACGCGCTACCCTAATATCCTGCAGCTCTTGGCATATCGGCACGGCGTTTCGCTCGAGCGGGCGCAGGCGCTCTGGGATGGGGCGGCGGGACAGTCGGCCGCACCCGTCGGACTCACACCGGAAGACACCCCGGAGTGGGAAACCTTGATGTCGAGCTTCCTCAAGGCGCTACGTCGCGAACCCCGTACCCAGCGCTGATGAGGTGCAGCGCAGGCTTCGCGGCGCGGCCAAGTTCCGCGGAGCGCTACGCCAGCCCGAAGACGAAAGACACGCCACTCTCCGCCTATCAGAACTGCGAGTTTCGACCTCGCAGCGCGGTTGCTACAGTCAGGGCGACAACTCTCATGTCCTCACAGGAAACCTCGCCATGGCCCTCTTGAAGTTCGAACCCCCGAAGGAACTCGCGCCGCTGCGCGTCAAGATCGCCCGTCCTGTGCACGAGCGGGTCGAGCGTTACCGGCAGTTCTGCGGCGCGCTCGCGCTCGCCGATCTCGTCGAGCGTGCGCTGGTCTACGTGATGGATCATGACGCCGACTTTCGTGCGCATGAGAAGGGGACCGTGACTGCCCGTGCGAAAAGCGAGCCCCGCCCGAAGGCGAGCCGGGTCTCCCCCGTCGATAAGGCCGACGGGGCCCCTTAGATTTTGTGTCACACCTGATGCACTTCTGCGAAGAGCCGGAAAAGCCATGCAACCCATAGACATAGGGCGACTACACCCCATCGCCCCAGGCGCATACGGGTACTACGGCTGATGGGCTTGAAATCAGGGCATGCTAGCGGAAACGACGCATACGCCAAAGGACAATGACCGGACCGCTATCGTGAGAATCAAGACCCTCCGCCTTCCCGACGAACTGTCCGACGAGATCACCCGGCGCGCTCGGATGAAGGGCGTCCCCGACGCCGATTACTACCGCCTCCTGATCGAGCGCGGACTGCTTCTGGAGACCGTAGAAATGGCCATGGAGAAGCCCCTTCCGCCGGCCTACTGGGGCCTGTGCGAAGCGGTGCTGGAGACGCGAAACATCCTCCGATCGCTTGCAGCGGCACGCGAGCACAGCACGATTCCGAAGGCCCAGGTGCAGGCCCGGGACGAGCTCCAGCGGATGAAACAGGGTGGCAACGAGTAGGCAGACGCCGCGGGTCTGGTCCGATGCAATCCGGGGGTCGGAGATCCTCGCAAACTGGTTCAAGTTGGGTGCCAATGCGGTCGTGCTCTGGCTTTCCATCGGGATGATCCTGGGCGGTGTGCTCGGGGCTGTCTGGTTTCTCGAAGGGACCACGTCGCTTGATCGCAAACTGTGGTTGCATCACGTCCGCAATGGCCTCGGCATCGGTGGCCCGGTCGCCGATCTGCCCGATCCGAACGGCAGCGGTGAGCGGATTCAGGTGTCCAAGGCGGACGTGTGGCGCCTTACCCAGCGCAGCTTCGATTCCGTCAGCGCTCGCCTGCAGGAAAGCCTCTTTCTGGCCTTCCTGGTGGCGGTGGCGGGTACTGTCATCGCGGCGGTCTTCCTCCGCCAAAGCGGCCGCTCGGCGACCGAAGACCGGCATATCCGGGGCACGACAATCGCGCCGCCGGAGGTCGTCGCCGCCCTCGCGAAAGCCTCCCGTTTGCTTTACGACCTCACCCTCGCAGGCATACCGCTCTTCCGCGAGGCCGAGACCGATCACATCCTCGTTTGCGGGGCACCGGGCAGCGGCAAAGGGGTGGCGATCAAGGAACTGCTCGACCAGATCCGCGCCCGCGGCGACCGCGCGATTCTCTACGACCCGAGCGGCGAGTACGTGCAGGTCTATTACCGCCACGGCCGAGACGTGCTGCTCAATCCCCTGGATGCGCGGAGTCGATCCTGGACGCTGTGGGGCGAGGTGCGCGAGGCCTACGATTATGCAAGTCTTGCCGCGTCGATCATCCCCGAGAACGAGCGGGTCAACGATCCGTTCTGGCGCGAAGGACCGCGGGGACTCTTCGAGGCGGTGGCGCTGCGTCTGGCGGAACGGGGCGAGGCGACCAATGCCGCCTTCCGCCACATGATCTCCATCGCTCCCCTGGCGGAGCTCTTCGCATTGGTGAAGGGCACGGAGGCGGCACCCGCGATCGATCCGGCGGCCGAGAAGATGGCGATCGGGGTACGGGCGACGGTCAGCACGAAGATCCGCGCCTGGGCCTATCTGCCCGATCCAGACCTATTCAACCAACCGTTCTCGGTGCGCCGCTTTATCGAAGACGAGGGCAGCGACGCGTGGCTATTCCTGACCTCCCGGAAGGATCAGCACGCCTTCCTGAGGCCGCTCTTATCCCTGTGGTGCGACCAAGCTGCGGCCTCGATCCTGAGCCTGCCGCCGGACCTGAAACGCCGCTTCTGGGTCGTCCTGGACGAGGTCGCGAGC
>JAEUMX010000366.1 GCA_016791285.1 Burkholderiales bacterium | reverse complement strand
CCACCGAGGCACGGCGCGGCAACCTTGAACTCGTCGCCGAGGAAGCGGTGGAATTTCTCGATGGCCTGCACCAGCGTGTAGTTGGTCGGCATCCAGATCGGGCCGCGCCAGTTCGAGTTGCCGCCGAAGAGCCCGCTGTTGGACTCGCCGGGCACGTACTCGATGAGCGCCTGACCGATGCCGTGCACGTGACCGAGATCCTGACGCTCGGCGTGACAGCGCGACACGCTGCGCACACCGAACTGGGACAGGAACTCGCCCTCGCTCAGGACGTGCTGCAGGATGCGCTGCAACTTGTCCGCGTCCACCAGCGCGAGCAGGTGCTCGCCGCGCGCGTTGGTCTTGGTCGGACATTCGCTCACGTACACGCCGTCGAAGAGCCCGTAGCGGTGCGCGTCCATCACGGCGCGAAAGCGCGGCGCTGCGGCGAGCAGCCGCTCGTCGACGATCTCGGCGGCGAAGAGCGGAATCAATCCCACGCACGAGAACACGTCGATGCGCTGGGCGCTGCCGTCGGGGCCGACCACGACGTCCTTGAAGAACCCGTCGCTCTCGTCCCACAGCGAGACGCCCACGCCGCTGCCGCCGGCGATGGTGTTGGCGATGCCGAGGAACTGCGTGTAGCACTGGATCGCCACGTCCTCGTAGTCGCTGTCGGCGGCGGCGAGTTCCAGACACATCACCGTCATGTTGAGCGCGAACATCGCCATCCAGCCGGTGGCGTCCGCCTGTTTGAGGCTGTATCCCGGCGGCAGCGGCTGCGAGCGGTCGTAAACGGAGATGTTGTCGAGACCAAGGAACCCGCCTTCGAACACGTTGGCACCGTCGGCATCCTTGCGGTTCAACCACCACGTGTAGTTCATGAGCAGCTTGTGGGTCACGCGCTGCAGGAAGCCGATGTCGGGCGCGCCGCGCTGCACGCGCTCGGCGCGGAACGTCTTCAGCGCAGCCATCGCGAGCACCGGCGGATTGACGTCGCCGAACGCCCACTCGTAGGCGGGAATCTGCCCGTTCGGGTGCAGGAAGTTCTCCTTGAGCAGGAGCTCGATCTGATCCTTCGCGAAATCGATGTCGACGAGCGCCAGCGCCGCGCAGTGGTACGCGAGGTCCCACGCCGCGAACCACGGATACTCCCATGTGTCTGGCATCGAGATCACGTGCGCCGCCTTCATGTGCCGCCAGCTGCGGTTGCGGCCGTAACGGTGTCCGTCGGGAGGCGGCAGCCTGTCGCCGTCGAGCCAGCGCGCGACGTCGTAATGGAAGAACTGCTTGCTCCAGATCATGCCGGCCAGCGCCTGGCGCAGGATGCTGTAGTCCTGCGGATCGGCTTCGGGCAGCAGCTCTTCGTAGAACACGGAGGCTTCCGCTTCGGCCCGCGCGAAGATCACCTCGCGCTTGTCGAACGGCGCGGCGAGCGCACCCTTGGACAAGGTGAGACCGATGGTCACCGCATGGCCCGGCTCCGCTGTGAGTTCGTGCCACGCAGCGAACTTCGTGCCCTCGAGACCGGGGTTCACGGCGCCGGACTCGCCGTGCACGACGCGCCGGTGAAACGCGTCCTTCACGAACGGCGATGCGCTCGGCACGCCCCACAGGCGCTCGGCGTTGCTCTCGTTCTCCGTGTAAAGCGGTGTCGCGGCGTGACGGCCGTACAGGAAATGGGTGCCGAGCGCCGGATGCTCGGCCTGCACCGCCCATTGCGCGCCCTTGGGTGCGCTCACCGCGGCGAGCACGGGCTTGTCGGCCGGATCGCCCCAGGACCATGTGTTACGGAACCAGAGCGTCGGCAGCACGTGCAGGGTAGCGGTGGCGGGACCGCGGTTGGTTGCGATGATGCGGATGTGAATCTCTTCCGGACCTGCTTTCGCGTAACGCACCTCGACGTCCCAATAGCGACCGTCGTCGAAGACACCGGTGTCGAGCAGCGTGAATGGCGGATCGCTGCGCGAGCGCCGCGCGTTCTCCTCTACAAGTCGTGCATAGGGGTACTCGGTCTGCGGATACTTGTACAGGTAGCGCAGATAACCGTGCGACGGCGTCGCGTCGAGGTAGAAGTAGTACTCCTTCACGTCCTCGCCGTGGTTGCCCTGGTTGCCGGTGAGTCCGAAGGCGCGCTCTTTCAGGATCGGATCGCGGCCGTTCCACAGCGCGAGCGCAAAGCACAGATGCTGAGCTTCGTCGCAGATGCCGCCCATGCCGTCTTCGTTCCAGCGGTAGGCGCGGGACCGGGCCTGGTCATGGTCGAAGTGCTCCCAGGCATTGCCGTGCGGGCTGTAGTCCTCGCGCACCGTGCCCCACGCGCGCTCGGCCAGATACGGCCCCCACCGCCGCCAGTCCTCGCGACCGGCGCGCTGCGACTCGAGTCGGGTGCGTTCGGCGTTCAGCGTCGATGCAGTCTTCATGTCGTCTCCCGTGCAGAAGTTTCTCGAATCAGGACCGGCGGCGCTTCGACGCGCGCCGCGTCATCGCCCGTTCGCCGCGCGCGCTCGAGCCGCCACCAGGCTTCCAGGGTGCAGGCGACCGACCACGCCTGGCACGGCGCACCGCGCGGTGTGTGCGGTGGCGCCGCGTCGAAGATCTCGCTCACGGAGCCGAGCGCCGCGTCCGCGAGGTGATCGCGCACCGGTTCGAGCAACGCCTGCGCGGCCGCTGCATCGCCCGTCACGCGGTGCCACGCAAGCGCGTAATGACCGAGCAGCCAGGCCCAGACGGGACCCTGGTGGTAGGCGCTGTCGCGCTCCCGGACACCGCCACCGTAGTGCGGTCGGTAGTCGGGGTGGCGCGGGTCGAGGGAACGCAAGCCGTAAGAGGTTGCGAGCAGCCGCGCACACATGTCTACCACCGAGCGCTGGACCGCGGGCTCGATCGGGTTCGCGGGCAGGCTCACCGCGAAGATCTGGTTCGGGCGCACGGTCGCATCGGCACCGTCGGGGCCGTCGATGACATCGTAGAGTCCGCCGCCGGGATTCACATACCGCCCAAAGCTCGCTCGCGCGCGCTCGGCGAGCTCCCGGTACGGGGCGGGATCGCGTCCGAGCAGCGCCGCGAAGCGCGCCATCGCAACGAGCGCGTTGTACCAGAGCGCGTTGACCTCGACCGGCTTGCCGATGCGGGGCGTCACCACCCAGTCGCCGATCTTCGCGTCCATCCAGGTGACCTGCACGCCGGACTCGCCGGCGCGCAGCAGACCGTCCGCGGGATCGACGCCGATGCCGTAGCGCGTGCCGCGCACGTGCCAGTCCACGATCGATGCGAGCACCGGATAGGCACGCTCGAGCGAGTCCACATCGCGGATCGTCTCGACGTACCCGCGCCACGCTGTCACGTACCACAAGGCGGCGTCCACCGTGTTGTACTCCGGCGTGCCGCCCGCGCCCGGGAACACGTTCGGCAGCATGCCGCGATCGACGAAGCACGCGAAGGTCTCGAGCACGCGGCGCGCGGTCTCGAAGCGGCCGGTCGCGATGGCAAGCCCGGGCAGCGCGATCATGGTGTCGCGGCCCCAGTCGCCGAACCATGGATAGCCCGCGATCACCGACTCGCCGTCGGGTGTGTCGGGCAGCGGGCGAGCGAATACGAAGCTGTCCGCGGCCAGCACGAGACGGTTCACCCAGTCCGGCGCCGCGACAAGCTCCGGCACCCGCACCTGCGCCCGGCGCAGTACCGCCAGATCGTGCGCCTGCGCGCGCCGCAGCGCGTCTTCCAGGTCGACGGACGGGTCGGGCAGCAGGCTCGCGACGACGCCGCACCACGCCTCGCGGTGGAGGACAAACTGCGCCTCGCCGACGCGGAGGTGGCTGTCGCGGTCCGGAAGTCCGCGCTCGCGCTCGACCGGCAGGTCGAAGTCCTGGTACCAGTCGTGGCGCGCCGCGATCGCACCGCCGCTCGCGTGCACCGTCAGGATGAACCAGTTCGGATGCACCACGCGAAGCTCGGCACCGTGCCCTTCGATCACGGGATCGAAGTCCCCCGGCCGCGTGGTGCCGTGAAAATCGCGCGCGTTGACGAGCAGCTGCACGTTGAGCCGGAGCTCGCCCGCGGGTACGCCACCGTACAGGCGCCAGGCCGAGTAAGTGGTGTCCGCCCCGTATTCCATCCAGATGCGGTGCTCGATGCGCACCTCGTCGCACGCGTAGACCCAGGTCGGGATGCGCCCGTCGAGCCGGAAGGATTCGAGCAGCAGATGGCCGCGCGGTGCGATCGCCCCGCTGCCCCAGCGGTTGGTGAAGAGCGGCCAGGCGCGCTCGCCGTCGGTGAGCGTCGCATCCGCCTTCGCGACCACGAGATGGCG
>JAEUMX010000364.1 GCA_016791285.1 Burkholderiales bacterium | reverse complement strand
GGACGTGCACATGAGCGACATCATCGCGGGTCGCCTCACGCTCGAGGGCTGCATCGGGTTCGCGGCGTGCGGCGGCTTTTCCTACGGCGACGTGCTCGGGGCGGGGGAGGGCTGGGCGAAGTCGATCCTGTTCAACCCGCGTGCGCGCGACGAATTCGAAGCGTTCTTCGAGCGCGAAGACACGTTCGCGCTCGGCGTCTGCAACGGCTGCCAGATGATGAGCAACCTGCACGAGATCATCCCCGGCACCGCTGCGTGGCCGCATTTCGTGCGCAACCGCTCGGAGCAGTTCGAGGCACGCTTCGTGACGATCGAGGTGCAGGACTCGCCGTCGCTCTTCTTCGCCGGCATGGCCGGCAGTCGACTCCCGATCCCGGTCGCCCACGGCGAGGGCTACGCCGAGTTCCACGACGCAGACCGCATGGCACAGGCGCTGGTCGCGCTGCGCTACGTCGACAACCGCGGCGAGCCGACCGAAACCTATCCCCTGAATCCGAACGGCTCGCCGCAGGGCATCACGGCTCTCACGACAGCCGACGGGCGCTTCACGATCCTGATGCCGCATCCCGAACGCGCGTTTCTCACGGTCCAGCACTCATGGCATCCGGATGGCTGGGGCGAGGAGGGCCCGTGGCTCAGGATGTTCCGAAACGCGCGGCAGTGGGTGGGGTGAAGAAGCGGCCGTGAGGGCGTTCGGCAGCGTGCGCTTCGCGGTCGCCGAACCCGAGCTCTAACCGCCTATGTTCGGGGCGCAGCGCGTCGACAAGTCGAAGTACCCTGCGCTCGGGGCAGCGGCAGCGCAAATCTACGACACACTGCGCGCACCGTCGTCATGCGCATGGCGCTGCTCGTCCCGAAGGGCTCAGAAGAGTTCGAACGCCTCACGCTGCGCTGCTGGGCGATGGCCCACTGGCTCGCGTCGCTGCGGATCGACCGGTTGGTCGAGAGCGGGAGCGATGGGAATTCGTGGAGTTGGCGGATGACTTGCTTGATCGAGTGACTCAGACCATACAGCTCTTGCAGCCACGACGACGGTGAAGCGTCGGCAATTGGGGACAGATTACTGGTAAATGGGCGGGAGGGACAAGTGAAGTGCATCGCTGCTTTGCGACTTCCACCAAATCGCGTTGGAATGAAGAAGGAGTCGTGATGTCATTTGAGACCTTCGACGAGCTCAAGATTGAGGAGATCAAGCGCCAACTCGCGAAGTACGTTGCTGAAGGCCGCATCGATCACAAGGTAATTGAGCTTCTCGTTACTGGGCGTTCATGCGTGCCGCTGGAGTGCGAACTACTTGACTACAAGCAGAAACTGGAAGAAGACCGACTTGCACAAGCGCGAGCGATCATCCAGATCGTTAGCCTCTTCAACACGTTTGGCGGGTACCTGTTGTTCGGGGTTGCAGAACGGCACTCCGAAACGGAGTGGCCTTGCCCGTGTTCGACGTAGTCCATAGCCACTCGGTTACGCGGCTTTCTGGGACTGGCCCGCGTGCCAGTTGGTTTCGAACGTCATGGGGCTGACATAGCCCAGCGTGGAGTGCAGCCGCCGGTGGTTGTAAAACG
>JAEUMX010000359.1 GCA_016791285.1 Burkholderiales bacterium | reverse complement strand
AAAGAGCGCAACGAGGAACGCGGAGAAGGCGCCGAACGAGCGCCAGTCGCGCTTTGTCCGGGGCTTTGCGAAAGAGAACGCGAAGATGATGAAGACGGCCGAGTTGATCACCACGAGTGACCAGAGGCCGTAGCTCGCCGGTTCGGTATGGTTCACTGGCTATCTCCGTCGGCCCGTTCACGCTGCAAGGGCCCGCGGTCGCGATGTTGCTCGACCTCTTTCTGTCCATGCTCGCCGTGCCTGCCATGGCCGTGGAACATGTGCAGCAGGGGACACGCCAGCAGCAGAAGGAACGGCAAGTAATAGATGAAGTGAGCCCGGTGCTCGCTAAACAGGAAATACGCTGCGATTGCAAGGAATCCGATCAACACCCACGTCCTGCGCGAGCCGCCACCGGCGTGTTGACGATGCTCATGCTGCTGAGAGTGTTCATGCTGTGCCATGACTGTGGTCCTTCAAACGTCTCTGCAAGGATCAGAGTCCGCTCTGTTTGCCAACGCGCGGAAGCCGCTCGTCATCGTGGGTGGGAGTAGATAAAGCTTGGCTCGACCGGTCGCTCCGCACCCGCGCTTGATGCGCACGTCGATCCTGTAACGGACCCATACCAGCCATCGAGAAGTAGCTCCCAAAACTCGCCACACCGGCGATTGTCATTGGCACGAGCCGCGTTTCGGTGGCACCGAGCCCGGTCTCGTCAACTCTTGCCGTCACTCGTGTGGGCTCCTTGGCACTGGCGAGGACGGCGAGGAGCAGAGCACCGGCGACCGTCGTTCATGCGACAAAGTAATTCTCCGTTCTCGAGCGATCGTGCCCTCTCCGTTCGTCGGCATTGCGCGGCGCGTATCACCAAGACTCCAGGCAATCAGGGCCGCGTAAACATACAGGAACGTGATGTAAGCTAGCCCGGAGTTTGCCAGGCGCTGAGCGATGCGTGTCGCTGACATGCGTCCGCACGGCCTCGCGCCCGGTCGCACCGAGCGCCGCGCACCACGGCGCGAAGCTCACGTCGGCAGGGACTGCATCGAGGGCACCGGCTCACCGCTCTCTTCGTCCGACTTCTTGGGGCCGGGAGGGCCACGTCCCGCTTTGCAGGACATGCCCTACCCGTGTCCTCGTCCGTCGGAGGGTGACAGGAAGGTGTAACGAAACTGTAACGGCGCGACACCGCTAATGATCCAGTGCGGCTGCGTCCTACAAACGTTGGTCGACCCGCGCGGAGTGCCGCGCGGATCGTCGCTGCCGCTACTTCCAGTCGCTGTGCTTATGCCCTTGCTTCTTCGCCGGGGCGGACTGCTCCGGCGCGGTACTTGGTGCGCCCTGCTTGTTCATCTCCGTATGGCTGTGCGGCGTCGCCTTCTTGGGTGGAGGCGCTTCCTTCCGGGTCTGTTCCGCGGGTTTCTCGTCTGCTGCGCGTGCGGTGAACGGCAAGGTGAGTACGGTTGCGAGGGTCGCGATAACGATTGGTCTCAGCGCTGACATGGTGAAAGCTCCTTTCATTGTGAAGATTGGCGACCGCTAGGTCGGGTTGAGAAACTTGTCGATGTGGCGTTTCAAGGCGACCCTCAACAGGGCGCGCCTCGCGATTAACGCGGCAGGCCCCACTCTCGGCGACAGCAGTACGGAACACATATCCCATGCGAACTGGGCTGTCAACGGCGCAGAATCGCGTGATTGCCAGATTTTCCGACTGCACTCCGGGCGCATTCCGGGACGGTTTTCGATTCCGCGAATCGCGGCGACGTCCAAGCGCTTCGTCGCCGCGCGGGGTCCGGTTCACAGCTTCGGGTTGAGCGAGCCCTTCAGCCGAATCACTTTCCACGTCGGGTCTTCCTTCATGATGATGACCGTACCATCCGCGGCTTCCATCGGGACGCCGTCCTGCATGTACACCTTGTGGCCAGTCACGTCGCGCATGCGCATGTTGCCGCGTTTGTCGACGTACAGCGTCGAGCCGTCCTTGAGTTTCACCGCCTTCGTGCCAGGGTCCAACGCGGCACAGGCGGATGTGAGAATCGCCACACAGGCGAGGTAGGTGAACGTTCGCATTTCGATACCTCCGACGGATCATTTCTCGTTCGATGCGGTCGAGCCCGGCGGTGCGCGTCTACGGAGCGCATCGCTGCTCAGCATGATCACCTCGATCTCCTCGGTGATTTCCTCCTGGCGCAGCACGTTGTACTTGCGCTGCAGCTCGCTGGCGTTTTCCTCCATGCGCTGCATCGCGCCTTCCATGTGCTGCAGTCGACGGCGGTTTTCCGCCATGAGGGAGCTGTAGAAGACGTCGTGCATCTGGGCCCACAGGTAGTGACGGGCCAGCTCGGCAAAGAACGTCAGTGGCGCCAGATTCAGCAACGGCGGATAGGGAAAGGGCGGGCAAGCGCGCTCGGGAATCGTCACGGGCAGGATAGAGCGCGCGCACACCTGGTCTTCGCCCTCTTGATGAGCGAACACCAACACGGTGAGCAGTGAGGTTTGCCCGCCCCGCGCCTGCAACTCGCGCAGCGCGTTCATCAGGCGCTGCAACACCGGCTGCACTTCCTCGGCGACGCTGGCCCCGTCGAACGAAGCGGTCACATGAAACTCCCCACTCAGTTTCGCCGCCAACCTGCGACCCACCACCAGTACCCCGGTTGGCTTGCGATCGGCCTGCCGCCAGTGCTCGCGTACGGCGTGCGCCAGCGATTCGTTGAAGTCGCCGCAAAATCCTCGTTGCGAGCCGACGGCGACCACGACGCCGGACGTAGGTGACTCGGTCCGGTACCCGATCTCGAGATGGTGACTGAGGAAATCCGCGGCAGCCGCCTCGATGCCGGCGAGTACACGGTGCTGATGGGCGAGGAAACGTGCCAGCTTGTGCGTTTCCATGAGCGAGATGTTTTTCATCGCGCCCATGATGCCGCTGATCTCATTCAGCACTGCCAGATGCCTCTGGATCTGCGCGCGTTTGCTCATGGCGCGGCAGGTTCCTTCATCCACGCCGTCACGGCCTGCTGCCACTGCTCCCGGTTTTCGCTCAAGCTCAGGCCGCCTTGAGCGACCCGTTGGGCCAAACGGCGCAGACAATCGGGAATCGCGCTCGTTGCCATGGCGTCGAACAAGCCCTCGTTGTAAGCCACCATCCAGGCCAGCTGGAACTCGATGGGCAGCGGCGCCAACCGCTCCTGCTTGAATACTTCGCGCAGCACCCGGCCACGGCGGATCCTGGCTTCCATCGAAGCCTCGAGCTGCGAACCGAACCGGGTGAACACCTCGAGCTCCAGGAACTGGAGATAATCGAGCTTCATGCGCCCGGCCTCCTGCTTGATCCTCGGGTGCTGCGCCTTGCCGCCGATGCGCGATACCGATTTCGTGATGTCGATGGCGGGCAGAAAGCCGCCGGCGAACAGGCTTTGGTCGAGGTACACCTGACCATCCGTAATCGAAATCAGGTTGGTGGGAATGTAGGCCGCCACCTCGCCCTGCTCCGTTTCGACGATGGGCAGCGCGGTCATGCTGCCGCCGCCGTGGGCCGCCCCCAGATGGGCGGAACGTTCCAGCAGGCGGGAATGGAGGTAGAAAATGTCTCCGGGATACGCTTCCCGTCCCGGCGGCCGGCGCAGCAGCAGGGACAGCTCACGGTAGGTGCGCGCGTGGGTCGTCAAGTCATCGTAGATCACCAGCGCATCCTTCCCTTGCCACATCCAGCCCTCGGCCACGGCGCAGCCGGCGAACGGCGCCAGATACTTGAGACCGGGCATCGCCGTGGCCTCTGCGACCACCACCGTCGTATGCTCCATCGCGCCGGACTCGCGCAGCACGTCGATGATGCTGATCACGCTGGAACGTTTCTGTCCGATCGCGACGTAAACGCAATAGACATTCTTGCCCTTCTGGTTGATCACGGTATCGAGCGCTAGCGAGCTCTTGCCCACGCCGTTGTCGCCGATGATCAACTGGCGCTGTCCCTTGCCAATGGGAATCACGGTGTCGATGATCTTGTTGCCGGTATAAAGCGGACTCGCGACGAAGTCCCGCGCCAGTATCGGTGGCGAAAGCACGTCCAATTCGCGGCGCGCGTCGCATTCCGGCGCAGGACCGCCATCCAGTGGCACGCCGAGAGGATCGATGACGCGCCCGAGCAGCGCGTCCCCTACCCCGATGGCGAGTTGCTCGCCCGAGCGGTGGGCAAGCGCACCGGCACTCAAAGCCGGGCTTTGGTGCAGCAGAATGGCGCCCAGTAGATCCTGTTCCAGGTGGAACACCAGCGCCGTGCTGCCATCCTCCAAGCTCAGGATCTCGTCCATGGCGGCGGACGGCAGGCCCGTGATCCAGGCGATGCCGTCGCCGATCGCAACGACTCGACCCTGCTCGGTCACGCGCAGCCCGAATCGATACTGGCTCAACCGGTCCGGCTCGCGAGCGGGGCCGGATTGGCTGCTCATGTCAGAGGCCGGCATGTTCGGCCTCGGCAAAGAACTTGAGCTCGTCCCGTAGGTTGGAGCGCAGCACCCAAGGCCCGATACCGATGCGAAATCCCGCCATCAGCTCGGGATCGTGCCCGAACTCGCACGTCAACGGTTGTCCCATCACGCGGCTCAAAGCCTGCGTTAGGCTCGCGCGCTGTCCCTCCCCCAGCGGGTAGCCGCTGGTGATGTTCATCTTCGCCTCGCCTCCCTGGCAAGCTGTACGCAGCGACTGCAGCTCCCGGTCTGCCAAACGCGGCAGATCCTCGAGCAGCAGCTCGCGTATGCGCTCCTCCAGTTCGGGGCTGGCGAGGCGCGCGAGCAAGCGCGCCACGAACCGTCCACCCTCGGCGAGGGCGTTTTCCTCCAGCCTGCGCCGCATCTCCGCAGCGCGCCGCTGCTCCAGCGCGCGCAGCTTTTCGCGTTCCTGCTCGACGGAGGCGTGCAGCGAAGTCATCGACCGGGTGCGCTCCGCGTCGATCTCTTGCAGCAGTTGCACGCGAGCCTGCGCTTTTTCGTGCTCCCAGTCGGCCATACGGCTCTCGTACTGCCGCTTGAGCGCCTCGGCCTGGGTCCTCACCGCCTGCGCATCGGTCAGGGTCTTTTCGATACCCGCCTGGCGCTCGGCGATGGCGCTCGTCACCGGCTTGTACAGAAGCCGCTGGAGGATCCACACCAGGACGAGGAAGTTGATGATCTCGAGCGCGAACGTCGTCCAGTCGAATTCCATAGACCGTCCTTTTCGAGAAGCCTGTGGCGCGATTGCGGCGCGGTTGCGTCACTGTTTCAGCAGGTATTCGAGCAATGGGTTTCTGAACAGGATGATCAGCACCACCACCAACACGTAGATCGCCAGCGATTCGATCATCGCCAGGCCGATGAACAATGTGCGCATGATCGATTTTTCCGACTCGGGTTGTCGTGCCAATGCATCGAGCGCCTGGCTGATCGCGCGACCCATCGCGAGCGCCGGAAAGAACACACCCAGAGCCACCGCGAGCGCGGCGGCGACGGTCGAAGCGAGGGTAAACCACGTCATGTCGTTCACTTGTCACTCCCTTCCCGACTGTGTCGAAGTTGTTGCGACTGAATCGCCCCGGCCACGTAGATCAGCGCCAGCATGCCGAAGATGTAGGCCTGCACCACGGCCTCGATGATATGCAGCATCAAAACGGGCACCGGCGCCAGAAAGCCCGCCACCAGCAGCACCAGCAGCGCCGCCATCTGCAGGCTGAAGATGTTGCCGAATAGGCGGACCGCCAACGCGACGGTGCGAGAGATCTCGCTGATGACGTGAAACGGCAGCAGTATCGGGTTGGGCTGCAAGTAATGACGCAGGTAGCTCTTCAGGCCATGGGTGCGGATTCCGTACCAATGGACGGCAAGGAACACCAGGATCGCTAGGCCCGCCGTAAGCGACAAATCGCCGGTGGGAGAGCGCACCCCGGGAATCAGGCTCACCAGATTGGCCACGACGATGAAGATCCACAGCGTGGCGATGAAGGGCATGACCTGCCGGAATTGATCGGGGAGCACGGTGCGGATCGCATCCCCGATGGCGGATACGATGCCCTCAACGACGACCTGCCACGGACCGGGGGTAAGCTTCCAGCGCCGGGTTGCTGCCCACGCCGCAACCGACAGCGCCAGCATGATTCCCCACGTCACCACCACCGTATTGGTGATCGCGATCGGACCGATGCGAAACACCTCGGTAATGAAGGTGGTCGAACTGGCCATGCGCTTTTACTCCCGCACGAAGAAATAGACGTTGACTGCCCCTACGACGACACCGAGACAGATCAGGCCCAGGCTCCAGCGCATCGAATAGCCTTCGAACAGGCTGTCGAGCCATAGGCCGAGGTAGGCACCCCCAACCACCGGCAGCGCGAACAGCAAGCCGAGGACGCCGATATAGGCGGTCTGCGCCAGCAGCGTGGGGCGCTCCTTTTCCGCCCGTTCCATGCGCTGGACCTGCTTCTCGACTTGGTGTTCGAGTGTCTCCCGGTCGCCTACCGGCTCGCCACTCATACCAACCCTCTCAAGTCGCGCTGCATGGTCCACATGCGCTTCAGCATCTCGTCCTCCAGGCGATTGAGACTTTCCCGGATTGCGCGCAGCTTTTCCTCCTCGACCAGCAGTTCCTCACGCAACGCGACGCTGATACGCTTGTGATCGGGATCGTGCAAGTAGCGCCGGGTGTTGAGGTACAGCTCGTTGTGGACGAAATAGAGCACCGCGCCAGGCAGCGCCAGAAACCGCCATGATCCGTCTGCGGTACGGAAACGGGCCAAACCGGTCGCAAGACAGGTCATCATGCGCGCGTGGCCCGCCAGGATACCGAAACTGCCGGACTCGTCCGCCGCCACGAAGCTGACGGCGTCGTCGATTCGCTCGTACTGCGTGCCGCTCTGCAAGTGCAGGACGAAGGTGTTCATCATCGGGCGACCTTCATGGTGCCGCGCATGTAGCATCGCTCTTCCGGCACATCGTCGTACTCTCCGCGCAGGAAGGCTTCGCAGTCGTCGAGCGTGTCGGCCAGCGGTACCGTGGCGCCATCGATTCCCGTGTGCTGCGCCACGACGTGGAACGGCTGGGTCAGGTAGCGCTGCAGCTTCCGCGCACGAAACACCACGATGCGGTCGGCCTCCGAGAGCTCCTCCATGCCGAGCATCATGAGGATGTCTTCCAGCTCGTGATAACGAGCGAGATGCGCGCGCACCCCCTCGGCGACGGCGTAGTGACGGTCGCCGAGAAAATGTCGATCCATCATCTTGCTGGTGGAGGCGAGCGGATCGATCGCGGGGTAGATGCCCTTGCCTGCCTGGGCCCGCGACAGGATCACCGTGGTATCGAGATGGCCGAGGATCGCGCTCACGGCTGGATCGGTCATGTCGTCTGCGGGGACGTAGATCGCCTGCACCGAGGTAATGTCGCCACTGGTCGTGGAAATGATGCG
>JAEUMX010000353.1 GCA_016791285.1 Burkholderiales bacterium | reverse complement strand
ACGCTCTATGCGCGGCCGGTCGCGCTCTGGGCACTGTGTCCCTTGCTGCTCTATTGGATCAGCCGTGTCTGGATGAAGACCCACCGCGGCGAAATCGACGACGATCCCGTCGTGTTTGCCGCGCGCGACCGGGTCAGCCTTCTGGTCGGACTGATGGGTTCGATGGCGCTCTTCCTCGCGACCGTCTGAGTGTCGCTTCTAGGTACGTTCCGAGAATACCCGATAGGCATCTGCCAGCATGTCGGCGTCCCGATATTGCGGCGCCCAGCCTAGAACATCGCGCGTCTCCGAGATGTCGAGCACGTATTCCGCGTCGGCAATCGCGAATTGATCGGGGTAAAGGAGTGTGAGCCCAAGCTTGTCGAGTAGTGCCAGGGTCGCTTTGACAGCCGAGGCCGGGCTTGGCAAGAGAACGGAACGGGAGCCGACACGTTCGATCAACTCGGCCAAGAGATCCCTGACCTGGGGCGGATCTGCGGAACCGAGGTTGAACTCTCGATTCGGTAGGCCGGCCCTCACGGCCAGAATGGCCGCCGCGACGCAGTCATGGACCGAAACCATCTGGTACCGATTCCTACCCGACCCAATGAGCGGTACCGGAAGACCTCGTCGAATGAGGGCGAAGAGCTTCTCGAGAATTCCCAAGCGCCCAGGTCCCACGATGAGTCGGGGCCTCATGATGCTGATCGCCATGCCATCCTGCCGAAACTGTCGGCACAACTCTTCCGATTGCTTCTTGCTTCGACCGTAGGGTCCGGCCGGGTTCAGCGAGTGGCGGGTGGTTACCGGCGATGTCTTCGGTGGTCCGTAAACCATGTCCGTGCTGAAGTACACCAAGCGCCGGCACTGACACCCGCTCATGTGCCGCAAGAGATTGTTGGTCCCTCCGACATTCACTTCGGCAAACCATTCATCTCTCCGAGTGCGCGGCACCGCAAGGTGGTACTGTCGGGCGGCAAGATGGTAGACGGTATCGTCGGCGGATAGGGGGAGTCCCGCAACCGACTCGGGTTGGCACAAGTCAGCGACGAACCAAGGCACGCCGTGCGGGGTATCCGCCGGTCTCGGACGCAGATCGGACGCTATGACTTCTTCACCCAGCTCGACCAGTTGCTTCACCAACTGGCGACCGGTAAACCCCGCTGCGCCGAGCACCACGTGCGCCATTACGTCCTGACCCATGCTGCGAATACCGACGGACGCAGATTATATGGGGATTCCCGCAGCATCGAGAAGGGCTTCCAGTTCGTCACCATCGGTTAGGACGGACGCTCAGTCGCGAAAGCGCACGATCACGGCCGCACCGCCCAGAGCGCTGCGCTCCACGGTGACCCGGCCCCCGTATGCCGTCGCAATATCACGCACCATCGCGAGCCCGATGCCATGCCCGGGCACCGACTCGTCGGCCCGGGCGCCGCGCTCCATGAGCCGCGCGACGAGCTTCGCGTCCATCCCCGGGCCGTCGTCTTCGACCGTGAGCGCGAGCCCGGATTCCTCGTGCTGCGCGGTGAGGCGAACCTTCTGCCGACACCACTTGCAGGCGTTGTCGAGCAGGTTACCCAGAGTCTCCATCAGGTCGCCTTCCGCGCCGAGGAAATGGAGGTCCGGCGCGATGTCGAGCGCGATGCTCATCGCTTTTTCGCGGTGGAGCTTTTCCAGCGACGATTTCATCTTCTCCGCCAGCGGCAGCACCCGCAGTCGCGTTCCGAGTCCGGTACCGCCGCGCGCCATGGCACGCTGCAACTGGTGGCGGACGATGCGATCCATCTGCCCGATCTCGGCGTCCAGTTCGCGCGCGACCGCGGCATCCACACGTCCTTCGCCGAGCGCGCCGCGCATCACCGCGAGCGGGGTCTTCAGGCTGTGCGCGAGATCGCCGAGCGCGTTGCGCAGGCGCTTCTGCTGCGCGCGTTCGTGCGCGAGCAGCGCGTTCACGCTGCCGGTCAGGCCCTGCAGTTCCGCCGGGTAGCTGCCGACGACGCGCTCCCGGTCGCCGGCCTGCACGCGATCGATCTCGCGTCGCACCTGACGCAGCGGCCTGAGTCCCCAGTGCAGCGCGATGGCGAGCACCGCGAGGAGGAGCAGCGCCATGCCGACCAACCACGCCCCGAGGCTCGCGCGAAACTGGTTGATCTCTCTCGTGAACTCCGAGAGGTCTTCGGCGACGCTGAACGTATAGGCGCGCGGCACCCCATTCAGGATCCAGCTCACGCCGTGGCTCTGGACGAAGAAAGGCGTGCCGGCAGCATCAAGGCGCTGCTCGAAGCGCTTCTCGCCCGGATTGAGACCGTTCGAGAACGGCGGCGACACGCCGACGGTGGAGGCCGAGCGCCAGACCGTCCGCCCCTGATCGTCGCGGATCTCGCCATACAGGCCCGAGCCGGCGAAGTTGAAGCGCGCCTCGGGCAGTGCCTCGGGCAGCTGGAGCTCGCGGTCGTCATCGTCGGGATCGGCGGCGGTGAGCAGGAGATAGATCTGACCGAGCAGACGCTCCTCGTGCGCGGCACGCACGCTGTCGTGGAAGGCGCGGTCCAGCGCGAGACCGGTGAGCATCACGAACACCGCCAGCACCAGTCCCGCCGACAGGGCGAGGCGTGCGTGCAATGACATCATGGTGCGTCTTCCGGCAATGCGAAGCGGTAGCCGCGCCCGCGCAGGGTCTCGATGGGTGCGAGCGCGCCGTCCGGGTCGAGCTTTCGGCGCAGCCGGCCGACCAGCACTTCCAGCACGTTGCTGTCGCGCTCGGCGTCGTGCGGATACAGGTAATCGGCGATCTCGCCCTTGGACACGATTCTGCGGCGGTGGCGGACCAGGTATTCGAGGAGACGGTACTCGTAACCGGTGAGCTCCACCGGGCGCCTTTGCACCGTAACCCTCTGCGCCGCGAAGTCGATGGCGATCGGACCACACTGCAAGGCGTTGGTCGCGGCACCCGCTGCCCGACGCAGCAGCGCCTTCACTCGGGCGACGAGCTCGGCCATCTCGAACGGCTTCGCGAGATAGTCGTCGGCGCCCGCCTCGAGCCCTTCGACCTTGTCCTGCCAGCGTGCGCGTGCGGTCAGCACCAGAATCGGCAGCGCGCTGCCGCGCGCGCGCACGGCGCGGATGAGATCGAGCCCCGACAGGCCCGGCAGCCCCAGGTCCACGACAGCGGCATCGATCGGATATTCGGTCGCGAAATAGAGCCCTTCCTTGCCGTCGCCGCTGGCGTCGACCTGAAAGCCCTCACGCGCGAGGCGCTCGGCTACCTGCCGTCGCAGCTGCGGCTCGTCCTCGATCACCAGCACGCGCATGGTCGCTTGGGGGCTATTTCCTGCCCGGATCCTGCCGCGGGTCGACGTTCAGGTAGCGCACCTCGCCCTGCGGCGTAAGGATCTTGACCCGATAGTCGCCGTTCTCCTGCTGCGGGGGAGGCCGCACGGACAAGACACGTCCGCCACCGGTGTCGCGCCGGGCGCGCTCCGCGGCGGCATCGGCGCCCGAGCGTTCACCCTTGTCCCTCGCATGAATGTCGAGGGGCGGCGCGAGGAAGAGTGCGAGGGCTATGACTGGAAGGGTGCGCTTCACGGTGGGTCGGGGTTCGACTCGGCGCACGCGCGGGACACGCGCGCCGCAGCGGTCGGCAGAATGTACCACGGTCCGCCACGGCGGCGCCCGCGTCCCTCCGCGGTGTATCCCCTTACCAGCCGGCGCGCCAGACGATGGTGAGGTCGTTACCGGCCGGCGGGTAGTAGACCGGGGGCGGTCCATAGGCCGGCACCGGCACGTAGCGCGGATAGGGCACCGCATACACAGGGGCCGGGACGATCACCTGCCGCGGGTAGCGGTAGTAGCCCTGGTTCCACGGCTTGTAATGGCCGTGTCCGTGCTTCCAGTG
>JAEUMX010000334.1 GCA_016791285.1 Burkholderiales bacterium | reverse complement strand
CCGAAGTTGAGGAAGCGCATCGTCAACGAGAGCATCAAGGCCTGCCTCGCCGACAACGTGCAGGCCTGGGAGATGGATTCCGACGGGCGCTACCATCGCCGTTCCCCGCGCCGGGGGGGACGCGCCTTCGCCGCGCAGGCGGTGCTGATGGACCAGCTCGGCACCCTCGCCCCCGAGCCGACCGTGAAGGAAGCGGACAAGCCGGCACAAGCCGTGGCGGCCTGAGGCCACGGCACTTCAGTCCGGCACCGCCCGGTCCCGGGGCTCGGCGAACGCATCCATGTCCCTCGAGATCGAGCTCAAGCTGACCCTGTCACCGCAGGCCGCGCGCGCGCTCGCACGCGATCCCTTGCTCGCGGCAGCGACGGTGAAGGGTCCACATACCCAGCGCTACTACGGCGTCTACTACGACACACCGGAGCACGATCTGGCACGTGCCGGGGTGGCGCTGCGGGTGCGCAAGCAGGGGCGGCGGTGGGTCCAGACGGTGAAGGCGGAGGGCCGCGTGGAAGGGGGCCTGCACGAGCGGCCGGAATACGAGGCAGCCGCGCCGGACGGCCAGCTCAACCTGCCCGCCCTGGCCACGACGCCGGTAGCCGCGCTCTTCTCGGTGCCCGATGTCGTGCCGCGCCTGGCACCGCTCTTCGTTACCGACGTCCGGCGCACGCTGCGCCTGCTCAAAACCGACCGCGCCGAGATCGAGCTCGCACTGGACCGCGGCGAGCTGCGCGCGGGCGAGCGCATCGAGCCGATCTGCGAGCTCGAACTCGAGCTCGAATCGGGTTCCGCCGAGGCCGTCTATGAACTCGCGCTTGCCCTCCAGGACCAGATCAGGCTGCGCGTCGAAAACCGCAGCAAGGCGCAGCGCGGCCATGCGCTGGCGGGAACCGAGACACCCGGTCCGGTGCGGGCGCAGGCGGCCGCCATCGACGCCGCCCAGCCGGTGTCGGAGGCGTTCCAGACGATCGCCTTTGCCTGTCTTGGCCACGCCCAGGCGAACGAGGCGGGCATCGTCGCCGGTGACCCGGACCCCGAATACGTGCACCAGATGCGGGTCGGTCTGCGGCGCTTGCGCTCCGTCTTCAGCGTGTTCGGCTCCGTGCTGCCGCGCCCCGCGTGTCAGCCGGCGATCGACGAGATCCGCTGGATCGCAGGCAGCCTCGGCCCGGCCCGCGACTGGGACGTGCTGGCGACCGAGACCCTGCCGCCCATCGCGGAGGCCTTTGCCGGCCACGACGGGCTTGCGCGGCTCGCGCAAGGGGTCGCGGTGCTGCGCGAGGAAGGCAATCGCGGCGCCCGGACGGCGGTCGCCTCGGAGCGCTACGAACGGCTGCTGCTGCGGCTCGCCGCCTGGCTTGCCTGCGAAAAGTGGCGTGCCGTCATGCCGCAGGATGCGCTGCCGATCCTCGCCGAACCGCTCCAGAGCTTCGCGCAGCGCGTGCTGCAGCGGCGCCACCGGCGCGTGAAGCGGCGCGGTCGCGACCACGCGAGCTTCTCGCCGGAGGAGCGCCACCAGCTGCGCATCGCGGTGAAGAAGCTGCGTTACTCGGCCGATTTCTTCGGCCCCATCTTCGAACCGGACGCGGTGCGGGCGTACGCCCGCGGGTTGAGCGCGCTGCAGGACGTGCTCGGCGTGCTGAACGACGCCGCCGTGACGGGACGGCTGCTGCAGGA
>JAEUMX010000257.1 GCA_016791285.1 Burkholderiales bacterium | reverse complement strand
CGTGCGCATTCCCGTGGACTCACCGATGACGCCGCTGCCGGTTCGCGTCGACGCGCTTTTCTCGGCGCTGGCGGCGGTGGGCTACGCAGCGCTCTTCGGCGTGCCGCCGCGCATCGCATGGGCGTGTCTCGTGTGCGGCGTCGCGAGCCATGCGCTGCGCACGCTGCTCATGCACGCCGGGGTGCAGATGGTGGCGGCAACGCTCCTGGGCGCACTGGCCGTCGGCTTCCTCGCGCAGATTTTCGCCCGGCGCTTCCGGGCGCCGGCCGCGACGTTCGCGTTTCCGGGCGTGGTGGCGATGGTGCCCGGTTCGTTCGCGTTTCGCGCCGTCGTCGGCAGTCTGGAGATCGCCGCTGCCGGTGCCAATGCCGCGCCGGCCCTGGTCGCGGAGACGCTTGCGCTGTATCTGTCCTGCGTGCTGATGACTGCCGCGATCGCGGTGGGCATTGCCGCGCCCCTCATCATCTGGCCGTCGCGGTCGCGCGGCGTCGCCTGACGGGGGCCGGTCGGAACACGGTTGACCTCGCCGGCTTCGCGGCGCGGCAGCGCGCTGCCGGGCTCTGTCGAGGCTCCGAGCAGACCGTGTCATCTCATGTTCGTTGACCGCATCTCCCGCCGCAGGATACAGTCCGCGAGCTGCGCGATGGCCGCGCGCGCCGGCAGTTTCGGCAAAGCGCGCAGCAGGCGGTCGCCGTGGCGGTGGCGGCACCGTCTCACTTCGGATGCTGGTTGCGGCAGGTTTCGGGAGCTCAAGAAAAATGACGACTGCAGTTCTGGTACTGGTAGCGATTGTCTGCGTGATTCTTCTCACGTCCAGATTCAAGTTCAACGCCTTCTTCGCCCTCGTGCTCGTTGCTCTGGCATTGGCACTTGTCACGGATTCCCTGGACAAGGTGGTGCCGACGCTCAAGACCGGCTTCGGCAATACCCTCATGGCGATCGGCCTGATCATTCTTTTCGGGACGACGATCGGCGTCGTTCTCGACAAGACCGGCGCCACGTATGCGATGGCGCATTACATACTCGGCCTGACGGGCAAGGCAAAGGCGCCGCGGGCGATCACCATCACCGGGTTCATCGCTGGACTGCCCATCTTCTGCGATTCCGGTTTCATCGTGCTCTCCGGGCTGAACAAGTCGCTCGCCAGGGCTTCGGGTACGTCCATCGTGCGCATGGCAGGGTCACTCGCCATCGCGCTCTACACGTTGCACTGCCTGATCCCGCCGCACCCGGGCATCACGGCCGCCGCCGGCATCATGAACGGCTCGCTCGGCAACCTCGTCCTGCTCGGTGTGCTGATTGCACTGCCGACCACCGTGGTCGGCTATCTCTGGGTCAAGTTCATGTCGGCGCGCTTCGGCGGCAGCGAAGAGGCGGGCAAGGAGCCCGACGACTTGTCCACCCGGAAACTGCCCGGGACCTTCGGATCGTTTCTTCCGGTCGTGCTGCCGCTGCTGATGATCATGTTCAGTTCGTTCGTGGCGTTGGTGCCCGGCCTGTTGCCGGAGTCGGTCCTGTCCGTCGTGAAGTTCCTCGGTGATCCGGTGATCGCCCTGCTGATCGGGGTGGGGCTTGCGCTGCTGCTCGTGCCGCGCGAGAACTTCAAGCAGATCAACGATATGTTCTCGGAGGCCATAGACAAGGCTGGACCCATTCTGGCCATCACTGCGGCAGGCGGCGCGTTCGGCGCCGTGATCAAGGCGACGGGAATCGGTGACCAGGTCTCGGGATTCCTGTCGACGTCGCATCTGGGTCTGATCGTGCCCTTCGCGCTGGCAGCCATTCTGAAGACGGCGCAGGGATCGTCGACCGTGGCGGCGATCACCTCCGCATCGATCGTCGCCACCATGCTGGCGCCGCTCGGCTTGGACAGCGACATGGGACGCACCCTCGCGCTGTTGTCCATCGGCGCGGGATCGATGATGATCTCGCACGCCAACGATTCCTACTTCTGGGTGATCACCAAGTTCTCCGACATTTCCCCGGACGCGACACTCAAGGTCTACTCCACGGCAACGGTCGTGATCGCCGTCTGCGCATTCGCGATCATCTGGCTTCTGTCGCTATTCATGATCTGACGCGAACGGATGAGAAAGCCCGGCGAACGAGCCGGGGTATGCAGGGGGGGAACGACTAGACGGCTTGGTTTCGCGAGCCGTCCGCGGAGCGGGGATGCCGCCTGCGGGGGGATTTCCTTCTGACCGCGCTCGGCGCAACCTCGTACAGCCAGCGGCGCACGGTCGCTGGCTGGTAGAGTTGCCCGTTGCCTTCGATCTGAATTTCGAGGTCGCGCGCCATCGCGGCCACGTCTATGCGCTCGTCTTCTGACCAGCGACGCTTCGCGATGATCTGGCAGACGCGCTTGTCGTCCATCTCCGGCCGCAGCTTTCGCGGCTGGGTCAGTGTGGTTGGTCGCTCGCCGCAGACCCAGGACGGCGTGCAAAAGGCGGGCGGATCCAGATCTTCGCCCCGCGCCCAGACATAGAGCTCGTTGACGCACAGGCGATAGTGCGCGAGCACCTGCGCAACGTGGTCGCCCGAGGCACTCATCTCCACCAGTGCGCTCGGCTTGCCTTCGACCTCTTCCAGCGAGCTCTTGTCCGTGGTCGCGAACGACACCGCGGTGGCTGGCGCGTAGACCGCGAGACGCGCGTCCACGATTGCGCGCAGGAGCATGGCCACCGTGAGGCGCACCACCGGCGGGAGGGCGCTGGCGAGCTTGGTCGGCGGGGCGAAGCCATGCCAGGCAAAGGCGACTTCGAGGATGCTGGAATAGGCGGTGCGGGAGGGCATGGGTGCGCGCCGAGCAAGTCCTGCGCCAACTCGATCAACCCGCTGCGCGGCGCGTTCGGCGGCGGATCCCGCGACCGCTCCCGCGGTGCTTGCCAAAGCCACGCCTGCACCTCGAATTCGAAGTACCATCGCGTCGGCGCAACGCGCGATGCCCTGCCCGAGGAGGACGGTCTTGAAGACATTCGACATCCACTGTGAACTGGGCTACGAAGTCGCTGGCGGCAGCACTTTTCTGCTCAATGTCGAAGCTGCCATTACGCCCGGCCAGCGCCTGTTGCACGAATCGCTGGTGACCGATCCGCCGCTCGCGTGCGAGCGCTACACCGACCCGATCGTCAAGAATCGCTTCGTGCGCTTCAATGCCGACGCGGGGCCGCTGCGCATGAACTACCGCGCCACCGTGGAAGTGGACGGGGCGGCCGAGGGTGTGCCGGACGCAGCCGAGGTCCCGGTCGGCGAGTTGCCGCTCGAGGTGCTGCGTTTCATCATGCCGAGCCGGTACTGCGAGTCAGACGCGCTCATGCGCATGGCGGTGCTGGAGTTCGGGTCGATGCCACCCGGCTCGCAGCGCGTGGAGGCAATCTGCCAGTGGATTCGCGACCACATCAAGTACGAGATCGGCACCACGCAGGGGACGCATTCGGCGTTCGACACAGTCACCGGGCGCGCCGGGGTGTGCCGTGATTTCGCGCACCTGGCGATCGCATTGTGCAGAGCGCTCAACATCCCGGCCCGCTTCGTCACGGGCTATGCGACGTTCGCCGATCCACCCCCCGATTTTCACGCGGTGTTCGAGGCTACCTCACCGGCGGGTGGCACCTCTTCGATCCGACCGGGCTTGCGGCGCGCTCCGACCAGGTGCGGATCGGCACCGGGCGCGATGCCGCGGATGTCGCGTTCGCGACCATCTTCGGGCCGGTGCGCATGACGTACATGTGCCCCCTGATCGGACCGCACGGCCAGCCGCTCGAGGCACAGCCGATCATGGCCGTCGAACCGCGCGTGGCTTGACTTGGCTCTCGATTGATTTTCTGCCCGCCCCCGGCAGCGCCGTGGGGGCTTCGCGCTGGCGTCAGCGCTCGAGCGGCGCCGAGCTCGTCGCCGATGGCGCCGACATGGTCCGCGAGATCTGTCCCAAGAAGTGCTGCACGCACGCGTCGGTGATCGCGTGCTAGAGTGGGGCTCCCGTGACGGAGGTGCGGGTTCATGCATTCTCATGCATATCGTGGCCCGCCGTGAAGTTCTTCTACAGGCAGCTCTGCGAGCGCGCGGAGTTCTTCATCTGCAAGTCGCCGAGCTGCGGCACGTGCGTCGATTGCGAGCGCTGCTTCGGCGCCGAGGATTCCGATCCAACTTGAGGGAGTACTGTGCATGAAACGCTTCAGTCGACTCTGGCAAGCCGCAGTGATCACGCTCGTCCTGCTCGCGCCGGTGCACGCCAGCGCCGAGGAACTCGTGGTCTCCGCGGCGGCAAGCCTTACCAACGCCTTCAAGGAAATCGGCGCCGCGTTCGAACAGACGCACCCAGGCGTGAAAGTGGTGTTCAACTTCGCCGCCTCCGGACCGCTGCTGCAGCAGATCGCGCAGGGGGCGCCGGCCGATGTCTACGCCTCCGCCGACCAGGAAAGCATGGACCGCGCACAGCAGCAGAACCTCATCGTCACCGCCACGCGCACCAATTTCGTGGCGAACAAGCTGGTGCTCGTGACCCCGGCCGACTCTCAGGTCGCGGTCAGGTCGCTCGCGGACCTTGCCAAGCCCGAAGTGAAGCGGATCGCGATCGGTAACCCCGCCTCCGTCCCGGCCGGGCGCTATGCCAAAGGCGCGCTCGAGGAGGCGAAGCTGTGGGAGACACTGACGCCCAAGTTCGTCTTCGCGGACTCGGTGCGCCAGGCGCTCGCCTACGTGGCACGCACCGAAGCCGAAGCCGGTTTCGTCTACGCGACCGATGCCGGCATCGAGAAGGACAAGGTGAGGATCGCCGCCGAGGTGCCCGTGGCAACCCCGATCCTCTATCCCATCGCGCAGGTGACGGCGAGCCGCAACCCGGCGCTCGCACGGGAATTCCTCGGCTACGTCCTCTCGCCCGCGGGCCAGAAGCAGCTCGCCGGGTTCGGCTTCGCCAGTCCCGATCCGCGTTATGCCGGCGGACGTTGAGCTTGCCCCGCTCTGGCTGACGCTCAAGGTCGCAAGCATCGCGACGCTCATCGCGTTCGTCGTCGGCGTGTCGCTGGCGCTGCTGTTCGCGCGCGTGCGCTTTCCCGGCCGCGACTGGCTCGACGCGGTGCTGACGCTGCCGATGGTGCTGCCGCCGACCGTGCTCGGCTACTACCTCCTCGTGCTCCTCGGGCGGCGCTCGGCGCTCGGGCAGTGGCTGGAGAGCACGTTCGATTTCACCTTCATCTTCACCTGGCAGGGTGCGGTCATCGCCGCGTCGGTGGTCGCGCTGCCGCTCGTGTTCAAGTCGGCGCGCGCCGCCTTCGAAGATGTCGAGCCCAACCTCGAGAAGGCCGCTCGCGTGCTCGGATCGAGGGAATCGAAGGTGTTCCTGCGCGTGACCCTGCCGCTCGCCATGCGCGGCATCCTGGCCGGGACGATGCTCGCCTTTGCCCGCGCGATGGGCGAGTTCGGCGCAACCTTGATGATCGCCGGTAATATCCCCGGGCGCACGCAGACGCTGTCGATGGCGGTCTACGACGCGGTGCAGGCCGGAAACGACGCGCTTGCCAATGTCCTCGTGATTTTGATCTCGGTAACCTGTATCGTGATCCTGGTCGGTTCGGGGAAGTTGCTCACACCCAGGCACTGAGAACAGTGAAGCTCGCGGTCGACATCGATGTCACGCTCAGATCCGGGCGCCGCAGCTTCCGGCTCAACGTGGCCTTCTCCACGGCAGACGACCGTGTGGTCATCTTCGGTCCTTCGGGCGCTGGCAAGAGCGTCACCATCCAGGCGATCGCGGGGCTCATCCGCCCGACGCGCGGGCGCGTCCAGCTGGGGGAGCGCGTGCTGTTCGACTCGGCGTCAAGGATCGATCTGCCGAGCCGCGAGCGCCGCGTCGGCTACCTCTTCCAGGACTATGCGCTCTTTCCCCACCTCACCGTCGAGGAGAACGTCGCGTTTCCGTTGCAGCGGCTCCTGCGGTGGCGGCTCGGTGACGAGGACCACCGCGCGGTGCGCGACATGCTCGAGCTCTTCGAGCTCGTGCCGCTGGCGCACAGCCTGCCGCGCGATCTCTCCGGCGGCCAGCGTCAGCGCGTGGCACTCGCGCGCGCACTCATCCGCGAGCCCGAGGTGCTGCTGCTGGACGAGCCGTTTTCCGCGCTCGACATCACGCTGCGCGCCCGTGTGCGGCAGGAGCTCGCGGACCTGCAGACCCGTTTCCGCATTCCCCTCGTGGTCATCACCCACGACGTGGACGACGTGAAGATGTTCGCGGAGACGCTGGTGGTGTATGGCCTGGGACAGGTGAGCCGCGTGCTGCCGTGCAAGACGCTGCGCGAGCAGCACGGCGATGCCCATGCGTGGCGCGAGATGACGGAGGCTTGCGGACTCTGCGCTGCGTGAG
>JAEUMX010000191.1 GCA_016791285.1 Burkholderiales bacterium | reverse complement strand
GACATCCCAGGCCTTGCCGTCGGGACCGACGATGTCGAACTCATAGACGGGGACGCCCTTCTCGGTCTTCGCTTCGACCTTGATGACTTCGCCCGGCTTCACCGCGAGCGCCGCCTTGAGACACTTCTCGAAGCCGGCCTTGGGCTTGAAACTCTGGGTGTCGGCGGCCTGGGCGGCAGGCGCGAGCGCGAGCGTGCAGGCCGCAAAAACGAAAGGAAGAGTGGGACGCAACATGATCATTCTCCAGGAATGGGGGAACGGCGGACGGGGGGAGCCTCAGCGGCGGAGTGCCGGGAAATTTTCCCAAGCCGCACCAGGAGAAAGCTTAAGCCACGGATTGCTGCACTGCAAGCCGTACAGATGCCCACATGTGACGGCACATGACGCGATTTAGGGAGTCTTGCGGACGGCGGTGCAGCATACGTGGTACGGCTATCCGTCCTTCTCCCCGTTCCTCGCGATCACGTCGGACCGGGCGTGTGCTCTCCGATGCGACGATGCGTTCTCGAAACCTCTGGCGATGTCGCAAGACTGAACAGCGCGGAGCGCGGACCGCCGACTTGCGTGGCCGCGCACCTCTTTGGAGCTTGAGACATCCGAATTACTTCTGCGGGCCCGGATTCTCCGACAGCCACTTTTCCATCTCTTCGGGCTGGATGTAGCCATCCTTGTTGGTGTCGATCTTGGTCCAGTCGCGTCCTTTTACCGCCTCGGACTTCGGCGCGTCGGACTTCGGGGCGTCGGCCGCCGATGCGCCCGACGCGACGACTGCAAGTGCCAGAGCGCATATCGTAACCATTTGGCGAAGCATTGTTTTTCCTCCTCCTGTCGAAAAAATCGGAAGCCGCTCAGATCAAGCGACTTCCGATGCTAGGAGCGGATGCCCGCAGTCAGATAGGGAAACCTGCACGAGAACACCGGGAAAAACTCCCGTCAGCAGGTTACTGACGCGGCGGGCGTTCCAGCAGGAAACGCACGCCAACCCAAGCGGCCAAGGGTGCGCCCGGCGCGTAGAAGGTCTGACGTGTCCAGTCGTTCGTGTTGGTCTGAAACACGCCGGCGTTGTTGAACGGGTTCTCCGCCATGATGCCGCCCGTGTAGAACTTGCGGTCGAACAAGTTGTTGACCCGCGCGAATATCTCCCATTGCGGATCGGGGCGGTAACGCAGGTTGAGATTCACCACCGCGTAGCCGCCGGCGGTTCCGCTGCCGAGGAAGGTGCGCGAGTTTCCGGTGAGGTCGGAATAGGTACCGACTTGCGAATCGTTGTTCTCGTTCCCACGCACGTACTGATCGGTGAAGACGGCGACGTTGCCGCCGATCCAGAAATTGTCGAACACACGATACTCGGCGAAGGCGCGTCCCTGGAATTGTGGAATGCCTGGAATGCGGTCGCCGCTCTGCACGAGTATCAGGTCATCACCGGCACCCGTCACCGAATCGGTGCATCGCGGCGAGGTCCCGCGGCTGCTGTTGTTCTCCGACATCAGGCACGCATCCGACTGGAAGGTCGCGTCGACGTAGGCGAAATTCACGAACCAGTTGAGGCGCGGCAAGGCTCCGCTGAAGCCCAGTTCGGCGCCACGCCGGCGCGTCTCGCCGTAGTTCGTGAAGAATCCCGCGCTGGTGCTCGTCCCCACAAACAGGATGTCGTCCTTGTTCTTGGTATTGAACAGCGCGAAGTTCCAGTTCACGTTGCCTGTTATCTCACTCGTCAGCATTCCGCGCGCGCCAAGTTCCCAGGTCTGCGCGGTCACCTGTTCGAGGAACGGATCGGAAGCGAGCCCCGCCGGCAGCGTGCAGGGGTTCAGCGGATCGGCACAGCCGAGTTCGAGCGGCGTCGGTACGCGGTTGCCCTGGCTCCAGCCGCCGAAGAAGTTGAGCGTCTCGAACGGCGAATAGGTGAGGCCGGCCGCGGGATTGAACTTGGTGTACGTGAAGTCGCCATCGAGGTTGGGTGGTACCAGGTTGATTCGGTCTGTCGACTCCACGTCCGAATGGTTATATCGTCCGGACACCGTGGCAGCCAAGCCTTCCACGAAATCATTGAACCGAAAGGTGTCCGTGGCAAGGAGGCTCCACGTCTTGGTCGACCCCGAGAGGCTCGCCTCGAGATCCGGGAAGCTCGTGGCGACGGGCTGTCGGGTGGAATTGAAGATGCCCAGTTGCGTGGTCTGGAAGAAGCCGCTATTGGCCTGGTCGTAGCTGGCTCCGGCCTTGAATTCGTTGCGGGTGCCGACCAGAGTGAAGAGCATCGCGCCTCCCCATCCGCGTGTGCTGGTGTTCGTCTTGTTGTCGGCGGCGGTATCCTCGTTGACGCCGAGACCCCCATTCGCGCCGAACGCTCCGTTCGCGTTGGGATTGTTCTCGAAGTCGTCGTTGACGTCCCCGTTCAACGTGTTGCGGACCAAGCTGCGGTAGTACGCCTGACCCGACAGCAGCTTGTTGTCATCCAGCCAGTGACTCGCAGTGAGATTCGTGAGCCACATGCTGTTCACGGTCTGGTCGGGGCGGGTGAAGATGCTGCTCCAGCTCCGATCGAGGAAGGACTGCGGCGTCACGCCGTTGCCGATCAGGTTGCTGTGCACGCGCGTCACCGAAAGGTCGACATCCGTCCCGCCCGACTCCCAACCCACCTTCGTGAAGAACTGGCTCACCTGGCTCGGCGAGAAATCACGCCAGCCGTCTTCGTCGAAGAAGTTGCCATAGAAGTAGTAGTCGAGACCGTTGTCCATGTAGCCGCCCTGTTCGGCCTGGACGGCGTAACGGCCCCAGGAGCCGCCGTAGGCCTGCAGGGAAGTGTTCGGGAAGAACGCGCCAGACTTCGTGCGCAGCGCCATTGCGCCGCCCAGGGTATTCAGCCCGAAGAGGGGATTCGAACCCGGCAGCACATCGACGGTCGCCAGTGCACCGGTCGGAATCAGGTCCCACTGCACGACGTCGCCGAAGGGTTCGTTTACACGCACGCCGTCCTGGAAGACGGAAAGACCCACGGGTTCGCCGAGCAGCGGCGATGCTCCGAAGCCGCGGTAGTTGACCTGTGGCTGATACGGGTTGCCCTGGAAGTTGTTGATGTTGACGCTCGTGGTCGTTGCATCGAGCAGGTCCGGCAGATCGAGCGGGCGCTGCTGCTCGATGTCCTTGGGCGTGAGGATCTGCACGTTCGAGGGCACCTCGTTCTTGGGCGAGCCGAGACCCGGGACGGGGGTGGTGCCGACCACGTCCACCTGCGGTGCTTCGAGCATTCGGCGTTCGTCCGCGGCGAGCGATGGGGCAATCGGCGGGAGAACGATGGCGGTGCCGAGAACGAGGCCGAACGACCGCATTGGGGCGAGGCGCGAGCGCATGCAGACTCCCTGTTCGAAATGTTGTCGGTAGCCCGGCACCCATCGTGGGGTGTCCGAGAGGGCTTATCGTCGGCGCAATCTAGCAGATGCGCCCGTCATCGCACCCGGGAAAATTTCCCGATCGCATGCGCTGGCGCGCGCTCAAGGCGAGCTCGGTGGCTCCGACGGGTGCCGGTTCGGCAGGAAGAAATGGATCATTCCCAGCAGCAGGAGGAGGGCGACAGCGACGGCGACGGGTGCCAGCAGCAGTTGGACAACGAACAGCAAACGCGGGTCCACGGTGACAGACCTTCGGGGGCGGAGAAAAAAGCGCCGCCCAAGCATCCGGCGGCGCGCCTGTCTTCGGGCTTAGTGTGCA
>JAEUMX010000187.1 GCA_016791285.1 Burkholderiales bacterium | reverse complement strand
CCCACTCAGCCATCGCGATAGACCTCGCGGCGATGGGCCACTTTGACGACTTCGACCACGACTTCGGCGTCCAGGACGCGGTAGAGAACGCGGTAGCTGCCCTGGCGCACGCGGTATTGCTCCTGGGTCGATAGCTTCTCGCAGCCGGGCGCGCGCGGGTTGTCGCGCAGGGCTTCAATGCGGTCGAGGATGCGCCGCACGTCCGCCGGCGGGATGCCGCGCAGATCCTTGGCAACCGACTGTTTGAACCTCAGTTCATAGCGTGCCATCGGCCCTGAGTTGCACCAGGAACTGCTCGTAAGTGAGGGCCTTATCCCCGGCGCGCTCGGCGAAGGCGGCGAGATCTTCCTCGTCTTCGCGCAATGCAGCGCGAATGGCGTCATTGACGATTTCCGAGATGCTGCGGTGGGCGGTGGCGGCCTTGAGCCGGAGCGCCTTGTGCAGATCCGGTTCGAGATAGACCGTGGAACGTACGGCATCGGTACCCATAGGTGCCTCCATAACATTATGGTGCTATAGCATTGTAGCGCTATGGCGTCGGTCAAGTCGTCGCGGTACCGGCTGCGAATACGTACCGCCCTTGCAGGCCAAGCGCTTCTCGTCGAGCCACCGCTTCACGATGCGCTTCACCTGCCCGAAGAGGTGCAGCTGCGGCTGCCCGTCGCCGTCGCGCCAGCGGGTCATCAGCAGGTGGGAAGTGCGCTCGTAGCTGACCTGCGACGGGCATGCGTGGGCGGGCAAGTGGATTGCCGTGCTCGTCCTGGTTCTGGAAGGCGAGGAGCGTCGTTGTTCGCGTTGACGAGGTGCCTCTCAGGCAACCTGCGGCGCGGGCCGGCCGCATCGAGGCACAGCGACCACCTTCCGGTAGAAGTCGAGCAGACGCTCCGTCATGGCGCGCGCGGTTCACTGCTCGGCGTAGCGCTGTCCCGCCGCTCCGAGCTTGCGCCGGCGTGGTTCGTCCCGGAGCAGATCGGCGACGGCCATCGTGAACGCGGCTTCGTCTTCCTCGACGATCACCGCGCCTGCGCCCTCCCGCAGCACATCGCGCGTGCCCATGATCGCGGTGGAGACCACGGGAGTCCCGAGCGCCATCGCTTCGAGTAGCACGAGCCCCTGGGTCTCGGTGCGCGAGGCAAAGACGAACACGCCCGCAGCGCGGTAGCAGTCGAGCAACGCGCCGCTGCGGTCGAGGTAGCCCACGAAGCGGGCATGCTCCGCAAGACCGAGCTGCCGCGCCTGATCCTCGAGCGACGCGAGCGCCGGTCCCTCACCCGACACGACGAACAGGATGTCGGGTATCACCGCCTTCAGCCGCGCCGTCCCCGGCCGCGAAGTCCTCCAGCGCGAGGCCGGTCGGAATCACTTCCATCGGCGCGGCGACGCCGTAGCCCGCGAGCACCGCTTTCATCTGTTGCGACGGCACCACCACACCATCGAGCTCGTTGCACTGGCTGCGCGAAAAGCGGCGCGCGAGCGCCTTCAAGGACGGCTTCGGCAGGAAGCGGACGTAATGGTGGAAATACTCCTCGAAGTAGGTGTGATACGTCTCGACGCGCGGCACATCGAGCACATTCGAAAAGGCCACCCCCGCGTAGTGCGCGAGGAAGGG
>JAEUMX010000171.1 GCA_016791285.1 Burkholderiales bacterium | reverse complement strand
GTAATGCGTGTTGTCGACGTCGAACGCGCCGAAGCCGCCATTCGCCGATTGCATGCCGCGAATCCATTCGATCGCGCGTGCCATCGACTCGGCATGCTCGGGTCGGCCCGCCGCCTCCATCGCCCAGGCGACCATGCTGGTATCGTCGATGTCGGGATAGTGGCCGTTCTCGAACTGAAAAGGCCAGCCGCCGCCGCGCAGATGCGGGCGCGCATCGCGCCAGTCGCCCGGCTCGTCCAGCAGCTGGTTCGCCTTCAGCCAGTCGAGCCCGCGCGTCACGCTTTCGGTCGCCGCGCCGCTTTCGTGGAGCGCCAGGCACGCGATGGCCGTGTCCCACACCGGCGGGAAGCAGGGTTGGCAGTAGGCCGATTCCTCGTTCACCACGAGCAGTTTGTCGATGGCGGCCCGGGCGGTCCTGCGGTGCGGATGCTCGGGCGGAAAGCCGAGCAGATCGAGCACTTCGTAGGCATTCACCATGGCCGGGAAGATGGCGCCGAGACCGCCCAGCCCGTTCAGCCGCTCGAGGAACCACGCTTCCGCCTTGCGCACGGCGCGGCGCCGGACCCAGCGCGGAATCAGGGGCTCGATCTTGCGGCCGATGCGGTCGAGCAGCAGGAACACGTCGTTCAGCCGCGAACGCGAGGGAAAATAGTGGTGCTCGTGCTCCGGTTCGACCGTGAAGAGCTCGCGGATGTCGACGCGTCGCGGATTGCGCGCCTTCGGCTTCAGGCTGCACAGGATGAACAGGGGCACCATCACCGTGCGCGACCAGTACGATACCCGGCTCAGGTGGAACGGGAACCAGCGCGGCAGGAACATCACCTCCACCGGGATGAAGGGCACTGCACGCCACGGCACCTGCTCGAACAGCGCGAGTGCGATGCGCGTGAAGACGTTGGCGCGCGCCGCGCCGCCGTGGGCGAGAATGGCCTGACGCGCCTTCACCATGTGCGCCGCTGCGGTGCTGTCGCCCGCGAGCTTGAGCGCATAGTAGGCCTTCACCGAGCAACTCAGGTCGAACGCCCCGCCGTGGTAGAGCGGCCAGCCGCCGTGGGGCATCTGTCGCGCACGCAGGTAGACGGCGATCTTCGCCTGCAGTGCTTCGTCGACCTCGTCCATGTAGTGCATCATCAGGATGTACTCGGACGGTATGGTGCAATCGGCTTCGAGTTCGAAGCACCAGTGACCGTCCGCCTGCTGCGCGGCGAGCAGGCCACCTCGCCCGCGGTCGATGGCGGCGTCGAGTGCATCACGCGGCGCAGCGCGGACAACCGAAAGCTTGCGTTGCGGGTGACCCGCGGGTGGCACCATCAATTCACCTCCGTGTGCGTGAGTGGCAGGCCGGCGGCTGCGACCTGGAACAGCATCCGGATCGCGCGGTCGCTGCGGGCGGCGATCCGGCTCGCGATCACGGTTGCCCGCACGCTCCGGCGCGAGATCTTCACCGCATCGCCGTGCGCAAAATCAGGGTGCTGGTGAATCTTGCGCAACGTGAGGAGCGCCATGCCGATCGCCCATAGGCAGAAATTGCGAATACCTGTCTCCTCACGCGGGATCAGCAGCGTGTAGCGCACGGCGTTGCGCAGATGGCCGTGCGCGATCGCGACGAGGGACGTGAGTCCGCAGCCAAACGCGGCATTATACGCATTCGGAGCAAGGTTCTTGAGGTCGAACCCGGCCTCCTCGAACACGCTTCTCGGCAGCCAGCAGGCGCCGCGCTCGAGGTCGGCCCAGATGTCCTTCAGGATATTGGTCATCTGCAGACCCTGGCCGAACGACACCGACAAGGGCATCAGCCGGCTGCGATGACGCGCGATGGCGCCGGAATGCTCGCAGAACAGCCGGGTCAGCATCTCGCCCACCACCCCCGCCACGTGATAGCAATAGCGGTCCATGGCCGCGAGG
>JAEUMX010000150.1 GCA_016791285.1 Burkholderiales bacterium | reverse complement strand
GTGATCGAGACCCGCGACGAATTCACGCTCGACTTCAACGGTCGGCCGCTCGTGTTCCTCGACACGCCCGGACATGCCCGCCATCACCATTCCATCTTCGACGCGCGCAGCCGATCGTTCTTTACCGGAGACAGCTTCGGTATCTCCTACCGCGAGCTGGACTTCGACGGCGCGGAGTGCATCTTTCCGACCACCACGCCGACCCAGTTCGACCCCGCTGCTGCGCATGCCACGATCGACCGGCTCATGAGCTATGCGCCGGAACACATGTTCCTCACCCATTACAGCCGCGTCGCGCATACCGAGCGCCTCGCGGGGGACTTGCATCGGCTGATCGACGCCCACGCCGAGCTGGGCGAGCGCGTCAAGGATGCGGGAGCGGAGCGCGGCCGCCTGCTCGAAGAGGGGGTGCGCGAGCTGCTGCTCGGCCATGTCGCCGCGCACGGCTGTCGGCTTGCGCGCGACGAAGTGCTGGCGGTGCTCGCCCTGGACGTGACGCTCAACGCGCAAGGGCTTGCGGCATGGCTCGACAGCCGCCAGCCGGCCTGCGCTGCGTGATCTCCGCGTGCCGGCGAGGCGTGGCATAATTTCACCAACCCACCCCGAACAAAAGCGAGCGAACGGAAGCGGGCGATCCGGTCGACCATAAGAGCCCACCTGGAGGAGCGATGATCAGATCGGGGACGAAGGGGCAGCGCTTCGTGGCCATCTTCCTGCTGGGCTGCGTCGCGTTCAACTACCCCTTCCTGTACCTCTTCAATACCCGGGGCGAGATCTTCGGCGTCCCGCTCCTCTACGCCTATGTCTTCATGGCGTGGGCAGGCGTGGTGCTGCTGCTCGCGCTCGTGGCCGAAAGGTCGCGGTAAGCAGAGCCGGCGGGCAGGGAGAATCGCTTGCTCGAGGGCTGGGTAATTGTCGTCGCTTCGTTCGCGTATCTCGGCGTGCTTTTCGCGATCGCGTCCTATGCCGACCGCCGGGCCGACCAGGGGCGGAGCGTCATCGCCAATCCGTACATCTACTCGCTCTCGCTGGCGGTGTACGCGACGGCCTGGACGTTCTATGGCAGCGTCGGGCGGGCCGCGGGCGACGGCATCGGCTTCCTGCCCATCTACCTCGGGCCGACCTTGATGGTGGCCCTGTGGTGGGTGGTGCTGCGCAAGCTGATCCGCATCGCCAAGGCTTACCGTATCACCTCGCTCGCCGACTTCATCGCCTCCCGCTACGGCAAGAGCGCGCTCCTGGGCGGATTGGTGACGATCATCGCCGTGATCGGCATCGTTCCCTACATCTCGCTGCAGCTGAAGGCGATCTCCACGAGCTTCACCATCGTCGTGCAGTACCCGGAGATCGTGATGCCGGTGAACGTCGGCGTGCAGCCCGTGCTCACCGACACCGCGTTCTACGTCGCGCTGCTGCTCGCGGCCTTCACCATCGCCTTCGGCACGCGCCACCTCGATGCGTCGGAGCGCCACGAGGGCATGGTGGCGGCGATCGCCTTCGAATCGATGGTGAAATTGGTGGCCTTCCTCGCGGTCGGCGTGTTCGTCTCGTTCGTCCTCTACGACGGCTTCGCCGACATCTTCGACCGTGCCGCCGCCGATCCGGGGATCGCGAGGCTGCTCGCTCCGCTCGGCGGCGGCGCCACTTACGCGAGCTGGGTCTGGCTCACCATCCTCTCGATGTTCGCGATCCTTTTGCTGCCGCGGCAGTTTCAGGTCGCGGTGGTGGAAAACGTCGACGAGAAGTACGTGGGCAAGGCGATGTGGCTGTTCCCTCTGTACATGCTCGCGATCAACGTCTTCGTGCTGCCGATCGCCATCGGCGGGCTGCTGCATTTCCCGGGCGGTGGCGTCGATCCGGATACCTTCGTGCTGACGCTGCCGATGGCGGAGCATTGGGAGGGCTTGGCGTTGCTGGTCTTCCTCGGCGGACTCTCCGCCGCCACCGGCATGGTGATCGTCGAGACCATCGCGCTCTCGACCATGGTGTGCAACGACCTCGTGATGCCGGTGCTGCTGCGGTGGCGGGCGCTCGGCATGCAGGAAGCGCGCGACCTGTCGGGGCTGCTGCTCGGCATCCGGCGCGGCGCCATCGTATTCATTCTGCTCCTCGGCTATCTCTATTTCAGGCTTGCGGGGGAAGCCTACGCCCTGGTCTCGATCGGGCTCATCTCCTTCGCCGCGGTTGCCCAGTTCGCCCCTGCCCTGCTGGGGGGGCTCTTCTGGAAGGGAGGGACTCGCGCGGGCGCTCTAACTGGTATGTCGGCCGGGTTCGCGGTGTGGTTCTACACCCTGCTTCTGCCCGCCATCGCCAAGTCGGGCTGGATCCCGATCTCGCTGCTGGAGGCGGGCCCGTTCGGCATCGGGCTCTTGAAGCCGCTCCAGCTCTTCGGCCTCGACGGGCTCGACCAGATCACGCACGCGATGATCTGGAGCATGTTCTTCAATATCGGTGCTTACACCGCGGTATCGCTGCTCGGCAGCCAGAGCGTGGAGGAGCACCGGCAGGCATCGCTCTTCGTCGACGCCCTCGACCGCGGCGCCAACTCGGAGTGGGCGCGGCTGTGGCGCGGCACCGCCTCGGTGCCAGCGCTGGAAGAGCTCCTCGGTCGTTTCCTCGGGCCGGGCCGTGCGCAGGAAGCGTTTGCCGCCTACGCCCGCCAGCGCGGGATCTCCTCTCCGCACGCCCTGAAAGCGGATGCCGACCTCGTGCACTTCGCCGAGACGCAGCTCGCGGGTGCGATCGGTGCGGCGTCGGCGCGGGCGATGGTCGCCTCGGTGGTGGAGGAAGAGCCGATCGGCCTCGACGAGGTGATGAGCATCCTCGACGAAGCGTCCCAGGTGATCGCCTACAGTCATCGGCTGGAAGAGAAATCGCGCGAGCTCGAAGAAGCGACCGCCGAGCTGCGGGCGGCGAACGAGCGGCTGAAGGAACTCGATCGCATGAAGGACGACTTCATTTCGACCGTGACCCATGAGCTGCGCACACCGCTCACTTCGATCCGCGCCTTCTCCGAGATCCTGCGCGACAACCCCGACCTCGACGTGGCCGAGCGCTTGCGCTTTCTCACGATCGTGATCAAGGAGTCCGAGCGCCTGACGCGCCTCATCAACCAGGTACTGGATCTGGCCAAGATCGAGTCCGGCAAGGCAGAGTGGCATATCGTCGGCGTGGATCTGCGGGAGGTGATCGAGGAATCGGTGGCGGCGACGAGCCAGCTCTATCGCGATCGCGGCATCGCACTGGAGGTCGAATTGCCGCCCGCGGTGCCCACCATCCTGGCTGACCGCGACCGCCTGATACAGGTGATGATCAATCTGCTCTCCAACGCGAGCAAGTTCTGCAATCGCGAAGCCGGGCAGGTGCGGGTGGCGCTCACGCAGGAGCGGGCCTGCTTGCGGGTGGACGTCGCCGACAATGGCATCGGCATCAGCCCCAAGGATCAGGATACCATCTTCGAGAAGTTCCGCCAGGTCGGCGACACCCTCACCGACAAGCCCCAGGGCACGGGGCTGGGGCTTCCCATATGCCGCGAGATCATCGGTCATTGCGGCGGACGCCTGTGGGTGGAAAGCGAACTGGGCCACGGCGCGATCTTCTCCTTCACGCTGCCGTTGCAGGAGGAGCGTTCGGGAGAGGTCGGAAGACCGTCGATGGCACACGCGTAGAGAACAACGAAACGGGGGAAGGATGGCAAAGAAGATTCTGATCGCGGACGACGAACCCAACATCGTCATCTCGCTCGAGTTCCTGATGCAGCGCAACGGTTTCGAGGTGAAGACCGCGGGTGACGGCGAGGCAGCGCTTCGCCTCGTCACCGAGTTTCGCCCGGACCTGATCCTGCTCGACATCATGCTGCCGTTGAAAAGCGGCTACGAAGTGTGTCAGAAGATCCGCGAGAACCCGGACGTGAGCGGGATGAAGGTGGTCATGATCACCGCCAAGGGGCGCGATATCGAAGTCGCCAAGGGGCTCGCGCTGGGGGCCGATGCCTATATCACGAAGCCCTTTTCCACGCAGGACCTGCTGGAGAAGGTGAAGAGCCTCCTGAGCGCGGCGGCATGACCCCGAAGGCGAAGCTCGCCGCTATCTGGGCTGTTCTGCTGGCGGCCATCCTCGCCGTCCTTGCGTGCGTCCTCGTTCTCGTCGTGCAGGCCATCCCGGAAGCCGAGCGAGCGCGTGTTGTCGCGTCGGTGGAGGATCCGTTCGGGCTCGGGCTGCTCGTTTTCCTCGCGCTCTTCGCACTCACGGGGCTCGTGGCGCGAGCTCTGGTGCGAAGCCAGATCGAGCCCCTGCGCCGGCTGATCGAGGGCGCCCGCATCCAGCTCAGCGCCAACCCGTCACACCGCGTCGAGCTCGCCGGCAGCGCCGAGAACCAGGAGGTCGGTCGCATCGTCAACGCGTTCGCCGAACGCTACGAAACCCTGCAGCGCGATGTCGAGGCGCGCATCCACGAGGCGAACGCCGGTCTCGAGGAAGAGCGCAACCGCCTCGCTGCCCTCATGTCGGAGCTCACCCAGAGCGTGCTCGTGTGCAACGTCGAGGGCCGCATCCTGCTGTACAACCAGCGCGCCAGGCAACTGCTCTCCGGCGGTGCGGAGGGCAAGAACGGCTCGACGCTGTCGGGACTCGTCGGACTCGGGCGATCCGTGTTCGGTGTGATCGACCGCAACCTCGTGGTGCACGCTCTGGAAAACGTGCGCTACCGCATCGACCAGGGCGATGCGCGACCGCTGGCGAACTTCGTCGCGACCTCACCGAACGGTACGCTGATCCGCGCGCAGATGGTGCCGGTGTTCGGGCAGGAGCGCGAGATCTCCGGATTCGTGCTCACGGTCGAGGACATCAAGCGCTCGGTCGAGATGGAGGGCCAGCGCGACGATCTCCTGCAGTCGCTCACGCAAGGCACGCGCGCATCACTCGCCACCATCCGGGCAGCGGTCGAAAACATGCTCGCCTTTCCCGAGATGGACGCCGACCGGCGCAGCCAGTTCACTCACATCATCAGCGACGAGGCCGGCAAGCTGAGCGGATTGCTGGACCAGAAGGAGGCGGAGTACGCAAGGGCGGTCAAGGGTCAGTCGCGGCTCGAGCCGATGCTGGGCAGCGACCTGATCTCGGCCGTCCAGCGCAGCGTGGAAAGCCGGCTCGACATGCATACGAACACGGAGGAGGTGGCGGAACTGCTGTGGCTGAACGTGGACAGCTATACGCTCGTCCAGGCGATTACCTATCTCGCGACCCGGCTGCGCGAAGAGATCCGCATTCGCGACCTGCGCTTTCGCCTGTGCAGCGAAGGGCGGCTCGCGCACCTCGACCTCATCTGGTCAGGCGGCTTTCTGTCCGTGGACACGATCCTCGCGTTCGAGAATGATCCGTTCACCGCCGGCGGCTTCGCGAGCCCGCTCACGCTGAACGACGTGGTCGCGCGCCACGGTGGCGAGGCGTTCTACCAGTTCGACCGACCGCGCATGACCTCCTGTTTCCGCCTGCTGCTGCCGCGCGCGGAAGCCGAGCAGGCGTGGGCCGGTCCGACACCGCTGGCCAGCCGACCCGAATACTACGATTTCGACCTCTTTCACCAGCCGGGCCAGTCGCACGAGCTCGACGACCGGCTGCTCTCGGATCTCACCTACACGGTTTTCGACAGCGAAACCACGGGCCTCGAACCGTCCGCCGGGGACGAGATCATCCAGATCGGCGCGGTGCGCATCCTGAACGGACGCCTGCTGCAGCAGGAGGCCTTCGATCATTTCATCAATCCGCGCCGGCCGATGTCCAAGGAATCGATCAAGATCACCGGCATCACCCCGGAGATGCTCGCCACGCACCCGACCGCCGACCAGGTGCTGCCGGCGTTTCACCGGTTCTGCGAGGACACGGTGCTGGTGGCTCACAACGCCGCTTTCGACATGCGCTTCCTGCAGTTGAAGGAAGCCTCTACGGGGGTGCGCTTCACACAGCCGGTGCTCGACACGCTGCTGCTGTCGGCCGTGCTGCACGAGGACCTGCAGTCGCACCAGCTGGAAGCCATTGCCGAGCGGCTGGGCGTCAACGTCATCGGGCGTCACACCGCGCTGGGCGATGCGATCGTCACCGGTGAGGCGTTCCTCAAGATGATCCCCCTCCTCGCGGAGAAGGGGGTGCTTACGCTGAAGCACGCGCGCGATGCGGCGGAGAAAACCTTCTACGCGCGCGTGAAGTATTGAGCACTCCAGCGGTGCCGGGGACAATCCGAGGATGAGTGCGGACTTCACCACCGGTAACGACAGCCCGTTCGATCCCGGAGATCGCGAATCCACCTCTTTGCTGGCCGAGCGCAGCACCCGCCTGCCCTTCATCCACAGTCCCCTTTCCGAGTTTCTGCAGCGCGAGCCGGTCTCCTGCTGGGCCGATACTCCGATCCGGTCGGCGCTGGAGGCGATGAACCGCCATCGCATCGGTTCGATCATAGTGGTCGACGGGCAGTCGCACCCGATCGGCATCCTCACGCTTCCCGATGTCCTGACGCGGGTGACCCTGCCCGCCTGCAATCTGGATGATCCGATCTCGGGCGTGATGACCGCCGGTGTCACGACCCTGCCGACGCAGGCGACGCTCTATGACGCGGCGCTCACCATGGTCCGCCACGGCATTCGCCACGTCGTCGTCGTCGAGGATGGCCGTCTCACGGGTGTGGTGACGCAGAAGGATCTCTTCCATCCGCAGCGCATCGGGGTGCGCCACCTGTCCGCGGAGATCAGGGCGGTGCACGACCTGGAGGGTCTCAAACACTGCGGCGCCGAGATCCAGAAGCTCGCCCACGACATGCTGACGCAAGGAACCGGGGTCGAACAGCTCACGGAGCTCATCGCCTCGCTCAACGACCAGCTGACGCAGCGCGTGATCGAGCTCACCTTCGGCGATCATGACCTCCTCCGAGGTATCCGGTGGTGCTGGATCGCCCTCGGCAGCGAGGGTCGCCTGGAGCAGACCTTCGCGACGGACCAGGACAGCGCCATCGTTTTCGACCCGCCAACGGGCATGGACACGGAAGGCGCCCGCAACACCCTGCTCCCGCTCGCGCAGCGGGCCAACCAGGCGCTCGCGGACTGCGGTTTTCCGCTTTGCCGGGGCAACATCATGAGCGGCAACCCGGCGTGCTGTCTCACGCTGGAGGAGTGGCGCCGGCGCTTCCGCCAGTGGCTCAGCGCGGGAGACCCGGAGGCACTGCTGAACGGGTCGATTTTCTTCGACCTGCGCGCACTCCATGGCGATACCTCGCTGGTGGGCGCACTGAAGGGATGGCTGCTGGAGGCAACGCGAGCCAACGGGCGGTTTCTCCACCAGATGGCTGCCAACGCCCTGCGCAACCAGCCGCCCATCGGGCACATCCGCGACTTCGTCCTCGACGGCGAGGGTGACGAAACCCGCACCCTCGACATCAAGGTTCATGGTACGGCGCTTTTCGTCGACGCCGCGCGCATCTTCAGCCTTGCGTCCGGCGTAGCCGAGACGAATACGCTGGGACGTCTGCGCCTCGCCGCCCCGCTCGTCGACGTGCCGAGCCGCGAAGCGGAAGCCTGGGTCGACTCGTTCCTGGTTCTGCAGCGCCTGCGTCTCGAGCATCAGCATCTTCAGTATGTCGGCGGCAGGCCCATGACCAATCGCCTCGACCCGTACCGGCTGCACGAGCTCGACCGGCTGATGCTGAAGGAGTCGCTGCGGCAGGCGAAGAAAGTGCAAGCTCGCCTCGCGCTCGACTACCGGCTGTAGGCCTTGCATCGAGTTGCCGGCGGGACAGAGCTGGTCCGTCCGTCAGACGACGAGAGGCAAATTGGGCCGACAACTAGAATTATGCGGATATACAATTTCTCCAACGTTCCGAGGGGACCGCTGACATCGGACACATGCCGACACCGGGTATGAATCGCAGGCCGACGGTCTTCGTCGTCGACGACGACGAATCCACCCGCGAGCTTTTCCGCTGGCTGCTTTCGACCAACGGCATCCCGGTAGAGGTTTTTCGGTGTGCGCAGGACTTCCTGCTCGCCGTGCGCGTCGATCAGCCGGGCTGCGTGGTGCTCGACCTGCGCATGCCCGACATGTCCGGTCTAGAGCTCCAGAAACACCTTGCCCAACGCGGCGTCGACGTTCCGATCGTTTTCGTGACCGGCGAGGGCAACGTCTCCCAGGCTGTAGCCGCCGTCAAGGCCGGTGCCGTCGATTTCGTCGAGAAGCCGTTTGACTACAACCGGATCCTGTCCCTGATCCGGGAATGTCTCGCGCGCAATGCGGAACAGCGACGACGCGTGAGCGAGCGGCAGGGGGTAGCGTGCCGCCTCGCCTCCCTCACTCCACGGGAGCGGGAAGTGCTCGAGCGGGTCATGGCCGGCAAGCCCAACCGGGTCATCGCCGAAGACTTGGTGATCAGCGTCAAGACCGTCGAAGT
>JAEUMX010000106.1 GCA_016791285.1 Burkholderiales bacterium | reverse complement strand
CGCCGGCGTACGACATCAAGTGGCATCGCGACGTGTTCGACAACTCGGTGGCGCTCGTGAACTTCCGCGAGGGAGGCATGCGACTCGCCATCGCGAGCGAGGTCATCATCGAGCACTACGAGGAAGCGCCGCTCGATTTCCTGGTCGAGGACTATGCGCTGCGCTACCCGTTCCTGTACGACGGCGAAGAGCGCACCGAGCTCGCCGCGTACCAGCAGGCCGTGTGGCCCAACGAGCGGCGCCAGATCGTCGCGTGGCTCGAGAGCATCGGGTGCCAGGGCAGCGGCATCGAGACCTTCGCGCTGCTCGACCAGCTCAATCGCGCCATCGCGAATCCTTATTTCACCTATGTCGTGCGCGAAGAGCAGGGCGTACAGTCGCCCGCGTACACGCTGCAGACCCGCATGGGCTCGTGTCGCGACTACGCCGCGCTATTCGTCGAAGCGTGCCGCGCGCTCGGGCTCGCGAGCCGGTTCGTGAGCGGCTACCTGCATGCACCCGCCACCGAAGCCGGCAATGCGTCCACCCACGCATGGTCGGAGGTGTACTTGCCGGGGCCGGGCTGGAAGGGCTTCGACTCCACCACTGGAGAAGTCACCGGCACGCGCCATATCCCGGTCGCCGTCGCGCGCCACCCCGAATCGGTGCCGCCGGTCGCGGGGACCTTCATCGGTCCAGCGGGTCAGTGGCCGATATTGACGGTCGACGTGCAGGTGGTGGCGCTGTAATGCCTGCGCGATCCAGGGGCCGTTGCTTGCCAGAGCGCAGACATAGCTGCGAACATTGGGTTGACCGGAAACGAGGAGTCGATTGCCATGGCTGAACCAAAACTGGACTTGCTGATGCAAATGGTTCAGAAGGTGTTGGATGGGCAGAAGGACATCCGGGAGGACATGCGGGAAATCAAGGCCCGTCTGGGGCGGCTGGAAACGGACGTTGCGCAACTGCACGTGTATCTCGCCGAGCAATCGACGCGCCTCGATCGCTTCTCGGACCGGCTCGAACGCATCGAACGGCGGCTGGAAATCGTCGGGCCGTAGGTTGGGGTGAGGTTACGAACCCCAACAATCGAGGACTCGCACGCCCAAGAGCACGTCATAGTCCGATCGGCCTAGTCCATCGTGATCGCCCCCGGGGCCGGTGCGCGATCCGCCGGATGGTGCCGCCGCTGTTAGAATTGCCGTCGGGAGTGCCGCAGGGCGCGGGAGGGCGGCGGACATGGCGCGCATCTTCATCAGCTATCGACGGGAGGACAGCGACATCTGGGTGTCGCGGCTCGTCGACGAGTTGCGCCGGCACTTCCCGGCAGACCAGGTATTCCAGGACATCGCCAGCATCGACCCTGGCGCCAATTTCAGGGACGCGCTGGAGAAGGCGCTCGGCAGCGCCGCCGTGATGCTGGCGGTCATCGGCCGCGGCTGGCTCTCGGCTACCGATAAGCAAGGGCGTCGCCGGCTGGACCTGGCTGGCGATTTCGTGCGGCTGGAAGTCGCCGAGAGCCTGAGGCGCCCCGGCGTGCGCGTGTTCCCCATCCTCGTGAACGGCGCCGAGATGCCCGCCGAGGAGGACCTGCCCGACCCGTTGAAGGAGCTTCACCTGCGTCAGGCGTTCGAGCTGACCGTGCGCCACTGGCATAACGACGTGGCGCAGCTCGTTCAGACGTTGAAGCGCGTCACTGCACCCTCTGAGGATCCGGGAGCTGTTCAGGAAGCGGCCCGACAGAAGGCCGAGGACGAGGCCAGGCGCCGTGAGGCCGAGGCGCGAGCGGCGCAAGACGAGGCAGAGCGCAGAGCGGCCGCAGAGCAGGCCAGGAAAGAGGTGGAGGAGGAGCGCCGCCGGGTCGAAGAAGAAGCGCGCCGGAAGGCTGTGGAAGAAGAAGGTCGGCGCACGGCTGCACAAGAAACTCAGCGCAAGGCGGCGGCAGAAGTCGCGCACGAGACTGTAGCGCGGGCAACCCCACCCGTAGGGCCGCAGGATTGGGTCGGCCGCAATTGGAAGCTGCTGGCCGTCGTAGGCGTTGTCATCGGCGCGATTGCACTACTTCTCTTGGGTAGGCGTCCGGATACTGAATCCGTGCGTGCGCCGGGGGTAACGCAAGCTCCGCCCGCTGCCGCGCGGGCGCCGAGCCGTGCGACCAGCGTCGTGGCTGGCGAGACCTTCCGTGACTGCGACCAGTGTCCGGAGATGGTTGTTGTCCCCGCCGGCTCGTTCACAATGGGCTCGCCGCGCGGGGAAGGCAGCGATGACGAAAGGCCACAGCACGAGGTGACGATTGCGCGCGCATTCGCCGTGGGGAAGTATCCGATCACCTTCGACGAGTGGGACGCCTGCGTGGCGGCAGGGGGCTGCAAATACAAGCCCGAGGACGCAGGCTGGGGCCGCAGCAGGCGCCCGGCCATCAACGTGAGCTGGAACGACGCCCAGGAATATGTCGCGTGGCTGTCGAAGAAGACCGGCAAACCCTACCGACTGCTGTCGGAGGCTGAGTGGGAGTATGCCGCACGTGGCGGGACAACGACACGCTATCCTTGGGG
>JAEUMX010000094.1 GCA_016791285.1 Burkholderiales bacterium | reverse complement strand
TGAAATCCTTGCGACGCGCGCACCAAGATCCATGTTTCTCACGCCCCTCTTCAAGCTCATGCAGGAGAAGCAGGCCTCGGACCTCTTCTTCACGATGGGGGCGCCGATCCAGATCAAGATCAACGGCACCGCGATGCCGTTGAATGCCCAGGTGCTGGACAGCGCCGCGGTGAAGCGGATCGCTTACGAGATGATGTCGGAGGAGCAGATCCGCGAGTTCGAGGAGACGCTGGAGATGAATTTTTCCTATCGCGTCGCCGATGTCGGCAACTTCCGGGTCAACGTCTTCCGGCAGCGCGGGTCGGTGGGCATGGTCATCCGGTACGTCCGCGCCGAGGTCCCGCACGTGGACGACCTGCGCCTGCCGCCGGTGCTGAAAGAACTCATCATGGAAAAGCGCGGGCTGATCCTGGTGGTGGGCGCGACCGGCTCCGGCAAGTCCACGACGCTCGCGGCCATGCTGGAGCACCGCAATCGCAGCAAGACCGGACACATCCTCACCATCGAAGATCCGGTCGAGTTCATCTTCAGCCACAAGAAGAGCATCGTGAACCAGCGCGAGGTCGGCATCGACACCAAGTCGTTCGAGAGCGCGCTCATCAACGCCATGCGCGAGGCCCCCGACGTGCTCATGATCGGCGAGATCCGCGACCGCCAGACGCTCGAGAACGCCCTCGTCTTCGCGCAGACCGGGCACCTGTGCCTTGCCACCCTGCATGCGAACAACAGCTATAACGCGCTCAATCGCATCATCAGCTTCTTTCCGCGCGATCTGCGCGAGAGCCTCCTCATGGACCTCTCCATCAGCCTGCGCTGCGTGGTCTCCCAGCGCCTGGTGAAAGGCCGCGAGGGCAAGCTCATCCCGGCGGTGGAGGTGCTGCTCAACACGCGCCACATCTCCGAGCTCGTGCGCAACGGCGAGATCGACCAGATCAAGGAAGCGATGGAGAAGAGCATGTCGCCCGGCTCGCAGACCTTCGAGCAGGCGCTGCTCAAGCTGCACCTCGGAAACGTGGTGAGTCTGGAAGAGGCGCTCGCCCATTCGGATTCGCCGACCAACCTCTCCTGGCTCATCAACAACGCGAAGGATCAGGCTGCGCAGGAAACCAAGCCGAAGCCGTCCGCCGAGAAGCTTTCGGCCGATCGCCGCACGTCCGCCACCGATCTGAGCGAGTTCCAGTTCAATCTCGACGTCGTCTAGGCACGATTCATAATATGTCATCACTGCTGTCCAAAACAGTCCGAGCGGGCGTAGCGAGGGCCAGTAGCGGCGGGGGTGTTGGACGGGTTATGCGAGGATTTCATGATTGAGCCCCCGTGTGCTGTCCAACATCAGGCGAAGGCGAAGTTGCTCTGAGCTGGCGCGATGGGATCGGGTGGAACGCCGAACGGCTCGTCGAGCCAGGTGCGCAGATCGCGATGCGTGAAGAGGTTCATGCGCAGCAGCGCCACCAGATTCGCCATGCTCCAGCCGAAGCGCGAAGCGAGCTGCAGATAGCGCAGCAGGAGCATCGAGATCAGCGCGCTCCAAATCTGGGTCTTTACCGCGTTGGCGGTGGTGCCGACGAAGGTCTTGATCTTCAGGTTCTGCTTGAGCGCCTTGAAGAACAGTTCCACCTGCCAGCGCTCCTTATAGACGGCGGCCACGGTGCTGGCGCCCAACTGGTGGTGGTTGGTGAGGAATACCAGAATCTCGCCGGTGTCTTCGCGCACCGCCTCGATGCGGCGCAGCCGGTGCGGGCACTTCGTCTGCGCTCCAACGCCGCTTAGTTCAATCGTCTGGTCGCACAGGATGCCTCGGTTCTGGGGCGGCTGTCGCTCCTCGATGACTCTGAATTGGGCGTTGTCCTTCATGCGAGTGACGAAGAACACGCCCGCCTCGGTCCAGCTGGCGAACAGCCGGTAGTCGTTGTAGGCGCGGTCATCGACCACCACCGTGCCGGGGGCAAAGTGAAGCTGCTGGGCCACCTTCACATCATGGACCGAGCCCTCGGTGATCAGACCGAAGCAGGGCAAGTAGCCGTCGTGATCGAGCACCAGGTGCAGCTTGACCGCGCCTTTGGTGCGTCGGAACCTCGCCCAGTCGTAGACCCGACTTTGACACTTGCTAGTGACATAACTACTGGAAGGCGCACGGGGCTTGGCTTTCGGGGCGGTGGCCGAAATGGTCGTGTATCTAGGCCGGCGGTGGCCTCAGGCGAGGTTCAGGATCGGGGCGGGGGGCTTGATTTGCAGTAATTTCAGTCGCTTGGCAGCCTCCGGGGTGGGTTCGGTAACCTGCCAGATGCGCCCGTGAGGGCTCAACAATTGCGCCAGCTGGATGCGCTTCAGATCGTCACGGATGTTGCGCCAGGTATCCGCACAGGCGTGCTCGGTCACGCGCTCGAGCAGCAGCGCCAGCACCGTGATGGCCACGTGGGCGTGGATGCGATGCGGCGCCCAGTGGAATACGGGGCGCAGTCTGAGCCCGCTCTTCATGCTGCGCCAAGCTTCCTCCACCCGCTGCAGCTGCTTGTAGCCGAGCGCCATGTCAGCGGCCGAGAGCGTGTCGTCGTTGCTGTGGACGACGAACTTGCCATCCAGCCGCTCGGCGGCGGTGACGGCCTTGCGATCGATTGCCAGCCCCGAGCGGGTCTGTTTCAAATAGCGCCCGTAGCGGGCGCTGGCGCGCAGCGCGCACACACGCTTGCTGTGCTCCTGGTGCGGCAGCGGGCGCAAGCTGTCGAGCTCTGCCTCGAGCTCGGCGAGGAGTTGCTCGCGGTGTGCCTTCTGGCGCGCCGCCTCCTGCGGGTTGAAGCACACCGCGTAGCGGCGTGCCCGCACGCCCTCGCCGACGATCACCTCCTTCACTTGCAGGTTCTCGGCCACGCTCTGGTAGCGTCCCGGGCGCGCGAGC
>JAEUMX010000092.1 GCA_016791285.1 Burkholderiales bacterium | reverse complement strand
ACGGTGCGGAGGGCGGCTTCGGACATCGGTTGGTCTACCCCGTATTCAATGATCGGAAGGACTCCCCGTGGGCTGCCGCGCGTAGCTGACCGTCAAGGCCTCCCACACGTGGCCGTCGGGCTCATTCCAATACACGATGCGGCCGCCGTGCTGCGTGTTGACCCGCATGTCCACCGGCCCGTGCGGGGTACTTCTGTACGCGATGCCCCGTGTCCTGATTCTCGTAACGATGCCGTCGAATTCGGCATCGCTGACGCGAAAGCAATAGTGTTGGGCGGGAAAGGGGCCATCGGCCTGGTCGAAGTCGAGGGTCAGGCCATCGTTCACGTAGACCGGACAGAATGGGCCCACTCCGGACTCTGCCCAAGGGACGCCGAGAAGGAAGGCGAACAATTCGGCCGCGGCCCTTCGATCCCGGGCGGGAACTATCGCGTGATCGAGTTGAATGCTCATCGTGGGTTAGCGTGTCGCCAGCAGTGCATAGAATCTTATCGCGGGTCGGATCCGACCGGGGCGACGACGCACGATGATCCATTTCGCGACCCGATGTCGATTTCAGAGCTTCCCGATCGACTTATTCGTATCGACAGCAGCGAGCGGAGGTCTCACGATCGGCGCCTGTTCCTGAGCGCAGATCCCACACGCGCAGCTCGTCGGACGTGTCGATTTTGCGAAGGATGGTTCGACAGGAGGTGATTGACAGATGGCACAAGACCCGATGGCAGCACACATTCGAGGTTCGCGCAGGTCGCAGCCGCGCCGAGTCGTGGTACTCGTCGCCACGCGCAAGGGCGCCTGGTTCTATCACGGCGACGCCGCGCGCCGCACGTGGCAGGTCGACGGACCGCACTTCCTCGGCCACATCGTCAGCCATCTCGTGCTCGACCCGCGCGACCGGCGCACCCTGCTCGCGGCGGCCAAGACCGGCCACCTCGGGCCGACGGTGTTTCGCTCCGACGACCTCGGCCGCACTTGGAAGGAAGCGGTGCGGCCGCCCGCCTTCGCCAAGTCCGAGAACGGCCGCGCGGTCGATCACACCTTCTGGCTGACCCCGGGCCACGCCGCCGAGCCGGGCGTCTGGTACGCCGGGACCTCGCCGCAGGGTCTGTTCCGCTCCGAAGACGGCGGGTTCACCTGGGCGCCGTTCTCGCCGATCAACGACGATCCGCAGTACCGCAAGTGGATGGGCACGGTACAGGACGGCACGCCGGACGGGCCGAAGCTGCACTCGATCGTCGTCGACCCGCGCGATCCCGCGCACCTGTACTTTGCGATGTCGGGCGGCGGCGTGCATGAGTCGCGCGACGGCGGTCGCAGCTTTTCGCCCCTCGTGAAAGGGATCGAGGTGGTCGAGGGCTTCGACGCGGTCGATCTCACCTTCCACGACCCGCACTGCGTGCGGCTGTGCCCGAGCAACCCCGACCGCCTGTACCAGCAGAACCACTGCGGCATCTATCGGCTCGACCGGCCGGGCGACGAGTGGGTCCGCATCGGCGCGACCATGCCGCATGAGGTGGGCGACATCGGCTTTCCGCTCGCGGTGCACCCGCGCGATGCCGACACCGCGTGGGTATTCCCCATGGATGCCAGCACCGTCTGGCCGCGCACCAGCCCCGGCGGCATGCCTGCGGTCTATGGCACGCGCGACGGCGGAACGAGCTGGCAGCGCCTCGACGCAGGTCTGCCGCGGGAACAGGCATGGTGGACGGTCAAGCGCCAAGCGATGACAGCGGATGCGCGCGACCCCGTGGGCCTGTACTTCGGCACCACCAGCGGCGAGCTCTGGATGAGCCGCGACGAAGGCCAGCGCTGGCGGTGCATCGCCCGGCACCTGCCCGAGGTCTACGCCGTCGAAGCCGTCGAGCCAGCGTAGGGAACAGCGCGCGATGAAGGTTCTCATCCCCACCCCGCTGCTCTCGTACACCGAGCGCAGAGACGTCGAAGCGAGCGGCACCACGCTCGCCGCGGTTCTGGCCGACCTGGACCGTCGCTATCCCGGGATCCGCTTCCGCGTGGTCGACGAGCAGGACCGCATGCGCCCGCATATCCGCGTCTTCGTCAACCGTGCCCAGGTGTTCGAACTCAGCCGGCCGCTCGACCCGGATGACGAGCTCGCGATTGTCCAGGCGTTGAGCGGCGGCTGAACGACTGACGTTCCCGGGGCGCGGGCGGCGGCTTCCGCCCAGCTTGACAGGTTCATCGCGCAGCCTGGATATTCATGGTGGTCCCATAGGAGGAGAATGCCGCCATGCCCGATGCGATCGTTTGCCGGCGCCTGCTGATCTCCGGCCGCGTGCAGGGCGTGGCCTACCGGATCACCATGGCCGAGGCGGCGGTGCGTCTCGGCGTCCACGGCTGGGTGCGCAACCGGGTGCAAGGCGATGTCGAAGCGATGGTGCAAGGTGCGCCCGACGCCGTCGACGCGATCACCGAATGGGCCCGGCGCGGCCCGTCGCTCGCGAGGGTCGAGAACGTGCTGATCGCGGACGCGCCCGTCGGGAATTTCACGCGCTTCGAGACCTGGTCGACGCGCTGACGATTCAGTCGAACAGCTCACGCAACGCGGCGAGATAAGGCTCGGCTTCGCGGCGAGGATTCCGCGGCGCTATACAACCTCGGCATTCTGCTCGACGACCTGGATCGGAAGCAGGAAGCGATGGAAGCCTACGAGACCGCGCTGCGCGGCGATCCGATCTGGCGGATTGCCACTACAACCTGTCGCTGCTGTGCAAGGAACTCGGGAAGCCGCGCGAAGCGATCCGACACATGGCGGAATATCGGAGGCTCATCGAGAACGATTCGGCGTAGAGAGCCCTTCCCGCAGTTCGTCAGCGGGCTGCTCACCAGTACGCCGCATCCTGACCTGGCGATCCGCTGAACCCGAAGCGCGATCGGAAGTGATTCGAACCGGGACCGCTCAACCTGCTTTCCACCAAAGCGATCGACCTTTGATACGACTCGATGTAGGCCTGAATCGCCTCGGTCTCGAGCAGCATCTCGATATCCTGGGAACCTGAACCACATGCCGCCAACTTCGCCGCTGTCAATGCGGCATCGATTGTCGTGGGCGGAGATCGCAGGTTGGCATGGCCGAGCTTGCGACGGGTTTCGATCGCTTCGAGTGAAAGCTCCGCAATGGTATCGGGTTCGATCAGCGCGCCGAGGTAACTGAGGTCTCTCTTCGGACCGAGCTTCGACCACATCAGCCGCTGCGGGCGCCCGCCCAATCCGGCGAGCTCGCCGAGCTCGCCGCGCCGGCTATCACCATCCTCACAGTGGAACAGATCGCGATAGCGCGCATATGTCAGTTTCGCTTCGGCGATCGCCACCTTCCCAACCAGCGGGATCGCCCTTCCGCCCGCCACCCCTGCCATCGCTTCGAATTGCGCATCCATCAGATCGTCTATGGGCGACAGATGAATGCTCGCCACGGACGCAACGCGATCGATGGCAAATCCTCTATCCGCGCGATTCTTCAGCCCGGCCAGGTAAGCATTGGCGACATGCGCGTAGCGAAATCGACCGAAAAGAAGCGTTGCGTGGACATTGACGCCTGCCTCCGTCAACTTTCGGATCGCGGATATGCCCGAAGCCGTGGCCGGGATCCGGACGAGCACGTTCGGTCGATTGAGACAGCTCCACAGCATTCGCGCTTCGGCGGCCATCGCCGTCGCATCACGCGCGAGAGACGGGGGCAGCGGCACGCTGACAAAACCATCGCGACCCTCGGTGGCATCGTAAATCGGTCGGAACAGCTCTGCAGCGGCCTGCGCATCCTCGATAACGAGATCGAGCCACACTCTCTCCGCATCCGCCCGCTTGGCCGCATGCATCGCAATCGCGCCGTCGTAGTGAGTGTCTTCGGCGATGGCTCGCCGCAGGATGCACACATCCAATGACACGCCGCTGATGCCGTCGCGCTCGATGAGGGACTTCAACTCGCCGGAATCGAGCATGCGGCGCGGGGAACAATCGAGCCACACGCTCTGACCAGGGGCGTTCGGGTCGCGCGAAACCGCTGCCGCACTGCTCATTCGATCAACCGTCCCCAAGCATCGGAGAGCCATCCCCGAGAGCTTGAAGCGTATGACGGTAAGGGTTTTTCGGCCTATACGTACGAACACGTATGTCACCGGTACCGGGTCATCGCGGCGGGGCCGCCTGCTCGCCTTCCGGCCCGTTGAAGTCCGGTCTCCCGGATACGAATGTCGCAGAACCGGGGATGGCCCACCCGGCCGTGGTCATGATGCTTGCAGCCTCGAGCAAGGATCCCGCCGCAAGCTTGCGCATCGCGCGCGTGCGGTGCAGCTCCACGGTTCGATGGCTGATGGCGAGGCGACGGGCGATGACCTTACTGGTGAGGCCGGCAAGGGCGAGAGTCATCACTTCCTGTTCGCGTGGCGTAAGTCGGCGCAACTTTTCGCAGGCCGCGGCAACCGCCGAGCCGGCGTCGCGCTGCTCGCGATCGCGCAGGATCGCGTCCCAGACGCACCTGATCAGCGTGGTAGCGTGCACCGGCTTTTCGAGGAAGTCGATCGCGCCTTTCTTCATTGCTCGAACCGACATCGAAACAGTCCCATATCCCGTCAGGAAGACAATGGGAAGCCGTACGCCCCTCGCGGCGAGAACGTCCGCCAGCTCGAGCCCGCTCAGCCCAGGCATCGCAACGTCGGTCACCAGGCAGCCGGCGTGGCCCGGGTCACAATCCTCGAGGAAGGCCTCGGCGCTCGGATAGCAGCTGACGCAATAACCGGCCGCTTCGAGCAAAGCGCGGAGCGACTCGCGCGCGGCGCGATCATCGTCGACGATGAAGACGGTGCTACTCGTGCTCATGAAGCAAACGGCAACGTGAAATGCACGATTCCCTGCCCTTCGGCCGGCTCGATCCACACTCGACCGCCTTGGGCTTCGACCAGGGCGCGGCTGATCGGGAGCCCCATCCCGATGCCACGCGCTTTGCTCGTGAAGAACCGCTCGAAGGCACGTTCGGCAACATCGGCACTCACACCGGCACCGTCGTCGCGCACGGTCACACATGCGACGCTGATCCCCGCCTCGTTCACCCTGGAACCGGTCGCGACCGTGATCTTTCCGTGTTGCCGGCCCGCCTCGAGGATGGCGTCGCTGGCATTCTGAAACAGATTCAGAAGCACGTGCTCGACGCGGATCTGGTCGGTCAGCACCGGCGGCAAGCCCTCGGCGAGTTCCGATACGATCTGGATGCCGCGACGGCGTGCCTCGAAATCGAAGAGCTGGCACGC
>JAEUMX010000070.1 GCA_016791285.1 Burkholderiales bacterium | reverse complement strand
TCGAGTCGCCAAGCCTGCTTCGCCGAGCTCACGAAGGCAAGGTCCCCCACACCGGCACGCTCAAGGGGCACGATGCGAGTGACGTCCGTCTCCGGCGATCCGAGCAACTCGCCGCCGAACCGCGTGACGATCTCCTGGAGCTTCACGATGCGAGGCTCTCCCGTTGTCCTCGACCACCGAAGAGACGCCGTTCTCCCGACGTCCCGGGTATCACTTGTCCGCCAGCGCCTTCAGGACCTTGTCCGTAATGTCGACGCGCTTGCTCACGTACACGGCGTCCTGCAGGATGAGGTCGTACTTTTCCTGCTCCGCGATGCCGTTAATGACCTTGTTCACGCGCTCGAGCACCGCCGACCACTCTTCGTTGCGGCGCAGATTGTAATCCTCGCGCAGCTCGCGTTGCATCCTCTGCAGGTCGCGATTGACGCGATTGAGCTCCTGTTCCTTGGCGCGCCGGTCGGACTCCGACAGGGTCACTCCTTCCTTCTCGAGCTGGGTTTGCAGGTCGCGCGCCTGCTTCGCGACCTTCTGCAATTCCTGCTCGCGGGTGGCGAACTCCTTTTCCAGCTTCTTTTGCGCCTTGATCATGGGGCCGGACTCCTGCAGGATGCGGTCGGTGCGAACGACGCCGATCCGCAGTTCCTCGGCACCCAGGCTTCCCGTCCAGAGCAGGGAAGCTGCGATCACCGCCACCAGCTTCCTCTTCCTCATAGTGCCTCCTGATTCGATTCCCAAATAAAGCGGCCGCGGCAAGATTCGTCCCCTCTCGCGCGGCTCAAAACTGCGTGCCGAACGTGAACTGGAAAACCTCCGTCTGGTCCCTCGGATCCGGATTGATGGCCTTGGCGACGTAAACCTTGAGCGGTCCGAAGGGTGAGAACCAGTTCACGCCGAGTCCGGCCGAGTATCGCATCTCGGAGAAAAGATCCCACGAATCGGACACCGTACCGGCGTCTGCAAAGGCGATCATGCGGATGGACTTGTCCTTGCCCATGCCGGGGAGAGGGAAAAGCACTTCCGCGTTGAGCACGATTTTCTTGTCGGCACCGACCGCGGCGCCTTGAATGTCCTTCGGGCCGATCGTCCCCGTCCGGTAACCGCGCACCGAATTCACGCCACCCACGAAGAAGTTCTTGAAGAACGGCAGCGACTTGTTGTCGTAACCGCCCGCCACCCCGAGTTCGGCGTTGACGAAACCGACCCAGCGTTCCGTGAAGGGGTAATAGTACTGTTGTTGGAACGACGTCTTGTAATAAGTGAGATCGGCCGGCGGTACACCGAGCTCGCCTATCACCCGGGTGAGCGGTCCACTGGTCGGCCAGATGACGCTGTCCCGCCGATCGCGCGCCCAGCTCGTGGTGAAGTTGAGTGACGTGGTGTCGCCTCCAAACTCATTCACGAACTCGCGGAAGCGCAGCGGGCTGTTGGCGAAGAGCTCGATCTGGATGTACTCGAAACCGAGCCCGAAATTGATGAAGTCGGTCTCCGCGAGCGGGAATCCGAAGCGCACACCGGCGCCAGTCGTGGTGTTGATATACGGCGCGACACCGCTCAGGTTCGAGGTGTTCGTCTTGCGCCGGTAGACATCGAACCCGGCGCTCACCCCGTCCTGCGTGAAGTAGGGATTGGTGAAGGAGAGTGACGCGATGGAGTTCACCCGCCCGCCGTTGACTTGCAGCGACAGCGCGTTGCCCGACCCGAAAATGTTGTTCTGCGAGACCGACGCCGACAGGATGATCTTGTCTGCGCTCGAAAAGCCCGCGCCGAAAAGCACGTTGCCCGTGGGTCGCTCGACCACGCTCATGTTGACGTCCACCTGATCCGTCGTGCCTTGCACCGCCGGGGTCTCGACGTTCACCTCGCTGAAGTAACCGAGCTTGTCGACGCGCTGCTTGGAGCGCTGGATCTTGCGCGAGTCGTACCACCCCGCCTCCATCTGCCGCATCTCGCGCCGAATGACTTCGTCCCGGGTGCGCGTGTTGCCCGCCACGTTGATGCGGCGAATGTAGACGCGCCGTCCCGGATCGACGAAGAGCACGAAACTGACGGTGTCCGCGTCCTTGTTGACCTCGGGCGCGGCGTTCACGTTGGCAAAGGCATAGCCCTCGTTGCCGAGCCGATCGCTGATCGCCTTGGTCGATTCGGTCAGCTTCTCGCGCGAGAAGATCTCGCCGGGCTTGAGCTTGATGAGTGGCGTGAGCTCCGCTTCGGGCACGATGAGATCGCCCGCGAGCTTCACGTCCGACACGCGGAACTGGGGCCCCTCGGAGACGTTGATGGTGATGTAGATGTCCTTCTTGTCGGGCGTGATCGAGACCTGAGTGGACTCGATGTCGAACTCGAGATAGCCGCGATTGAGATAGAAGGAGCGCAGGGTCTCGAGATCGCCCGCGAGCTTCTGCTTCGAGTACTGATCGTTCTTCGTGAACCAGGTGATCCAGCCCGGTGTCGTCAGGTTGATCTGACTCAGGAGCTCCTTTTCCGGAAAAGCCTTGTTGCCGACGATGTTGATGCTGCGGATCTTGGCGACATCACCTTCGTTGATGTTGAAGGTGATCGACACCCGGTTGCGGTCGAGCGGCGTCACCGTGGTGGTGATCTTCACGCCGTACTTCCCTTTGCTGATGTACTGGCGCTTCAACTCCTGCTCCGCTCGTTCCAGCAGCGCCCGGTCGTAGATGCGCGACTCCGCGAGCCCGATCTGCTTCAAGCCCTTTTTCAGCGCTTCCTTGTCGAATTCCTTGTTGCCGCTGATCTCGATCTGCGCGATCGCCGGACGCTCCTCGACCATGACGATGAGAACGTTGCCCTCCACCTCCAGGCGCACGTCCTTGAAAAAGCCGGTGGCATACAGGGAGCGGATCGCCGCCGCGGCCGCCTCCTCGGTCATGGTCTCGCCCACCCTCACCGGCAGGTAGCTGAAGACGGTGCCGGCCTCGGTCCGCTGGATGCCCTCGACGCGAATGTCCCGCACGACGAAGGGTTCGAAGGAAAAAGCACGGGACGCGTAGAATGACAGCAGCAGAACTGCGAGGAGGCGTTTCTTCATCCCGGATCAGCCGCCGAGCAGGCGGGTTATGTCGTTATAGATGGCGAAGGCCATCAGCGTGAACAACAGGGCGATGCCGACATGCTGCCCCAGTTCCAGCGCTCGTTCCGAAACGGGTCTGCCCTTGATTATTTCGGCGATATAATACATCAAGTGCCCGCCGTCCAATAACGGGATCGGCAGCAGATTCAGCACGCCGAGACTCACGCTCACGAGCGCGAGGAAGCTCAGGTACGGCACCCATCCCATCTGCGCCGACTGGCCGGCGTAATCCGCGATGGTGAGCGGTCCGCTGAGGTTCTTGAGCGACACGTCACCCAGGATCATCTTCCCCATCATCTTCAGGCTGAAGATCGACATCTCCCAGGTGCGCGCGACGGCACGCCCGAAGCCTTCGAAGAAACCGTAGCGGATCTCGGTGCGCAGGTGCTCCGTGGCGCGCGGATCGACCAGTGGCGCGAACCCGATGCGCCCCACCCGCCGCCCGTTCTCGGTAACCGCTTCGGGCACGACGGTCACGATGTCCGCGACGCCATTCGCGCGCCGCACCTCGATCTCGAGCGTTTCGTCCGCAGCCTCGCTGATCGCGCGCACGACGTCTGCCCAGTGCCGGATCGCAGTGCCATCGATGGCGACGATCTCGTCCCCCACCTTGAGCCCGGCGCGCTCGGCAGGTCGGCCGGAGAGCACCTGTCCCACCTTCGGCGCGAGCTGCGGCTGGAAGCGTGTGAGACCGATGGTCTCGATGAACTCGCCGTCGAGGTCATCCGGCCCGAGCCCGGACAGGTCGAGCGTGCGATGGGCGACCGTGCCACCTGGTCGGATGGTTTCTATGTTCACGCTGCTGCGTGCGATGCCGGCCTTGAGCAGCGCCCAGCGCGCGTCCTGCCACGTCTGCATGACCGCACCGTCGACCCGCGTGAGCGTCTCACCCGGCTCGAAGCCCGCGGCGGCGGCGGGCGAATCGGGTATGGGCGGACCGATCATCGGCTTCACGCCCGGCACGCCGGAGAGAAAGAGGCCCCAGTACAGCAGGATCGCGAGCAGGAAGTTCGCGATCGGCCCCGCCGCGACGATCACGAATCGCTTGTAGACCGATTGCCGGTTGAACGCTCGATGGGCCTCCGCCGGTGCAACCGGACCCTCGCGCTCGTCCAGCATCTTCACGTAGCCGCCCAGGGGAAAGCCCCCGAGTGCCCACTCCGTCTGATCTGGCCCGCGCCGGCGCGAGAGAATCGGCCGCCCGAAGCCGACCGAAAAACGCAGCACCTTCACGTCGAAGAACCGTGCCGCGAGATAGTGACCGTACTCGTGAAACACGATGAGCAGGCCGAGCGCGACTAGAAACGCGACGATCGTGGTGATCAAGCTCACAGTTTCACCTCCAGTCCGGGGTATGGTGGTCGGGCCCCGCGCCACCGCGGTCTTGCGCTCGACGCTCCTCGAAGCCCGCCCGCGGTGAGTCCGAGCAGGATGGCACGTGCCTGCGGACGGAACATGGCGCTCACGCGGCCGCCCTGAGCAGCGCCGATGCTGCATCCCGCGCGCGGCCATCGGCATCGAGAATGTCTTCGATCGATGTTGCGCTCGCACCCGGGACCCGCTGCATCACGGCATCGATGATCCGCGGAATCTCCAGAAAGCGCAGGCGGTTGTCGAGAAACGCCGCCACCGCGACCTCGTTCGCCGCGTTCAGGATGGCGGGGGCGGTGCCACCTGCCCGCAGCGCTGCGTAGGCGAGGCCGAGACACGGGAAGCGCTGCGGGTCCGGCGCCGCGAACGTTAGCGCGCCGACCTGCACCAGATCCAGGGCCGTGACGCCCGCATCGATGCGTTCGGGGAAGGCCAGCGCGTGAGCGATCGGCGTGCGCATGTCCGGGTTGCCGAGCTGCGCGAGGACCGACCCGTCGATGTACTCCACCATCGAGTGAATCACGCTCTGGGGATGGATCACCACCTGGATGCGCTCGGGCGGCGCATCGAAGAGCCAGTGCGCCTCGATCACCTCGAGACCCTTGTTCATGAGGGTCGCCGAATCGACCGAGATCTTCCGCCCCATGCTCCAGTTGGGATGGGCACACGCCTCGGCGGGCGTGACGGCCGCCAGCGCGTCGGGTGCGGCATCGCGAAAGGGGCCGCCGGAAGCGGTGAGGAGGATGCGGCGCACGCCCACCTCGTCGAGATTGCCGCGAAAGTCCCGCGGCAGCGCCTGGAATATAGCGTTGTGTTCGCTGTCGATGGGCAGCAACACCGCCCGGTTGCGGCGCACGGCATCGATGAACATCGGGCCCGCCATGACCAGCGCCTCCTTGTTGGCGAGCAGCACCTTCTTGCCGGCCTCCGCCGCGGCAAGCCCGGCGCGCAGTCCAGCCGCCCCGACGATGGCCGCCATCACGCTGCCGGCTTCTGGCAGACGGGCAATCTCCTCCAGCGCGGCGGCGCCGGACAGCACCTCGGTCTGAGTTCCCGCGCCGCGCAAGCGCTCGCGCAGCGCGCCCGCGGCGCGGCTGTCGACCGCCACGGCATAGCGCGGTCGAAACCGCATGCACTGGTCGAACAGCACGTCGGACCGGGTGTGGGCGGAGAGCGCCACGACCCGGAAGCGGTCCGGGTGGCGGGCGACCACGTCGAGCGTGTTGACGCCGATACTGCCGGTCGATCCGAGGATGGTGAGGGATTGGACGGACGACATCGGTCTATCGATCGAGGAGAGTCCATAGGGCCGCGAGCGGGACGGCCGCCGTCAGCGCGTCGATCCGGTCGAGGACGCCGCCGTGCCCCGGAAGGAGCGTCCCGCTGTCCTTGACGCCGGCCTGCCGCTTCATCCAGGACTCGAACAGGTCGCCCAGAATGCCCAGGATCGCCATGCCCAGCACCAGGGCGTAGAGACCGCCCCTGAGTCCTGCCACAAGCGGCACCCGCTCGAGAATCAGAGCGTACAGTAGCACGGCCGCGAACGCTCCGCCTACGCCCTCCCAGGTCTTGCCCGGGCTGATCGATGGCGCGAGCTTGTGACGGCCGAAGCGCCGGCCGGCGAAAAATGCCGCGCTGTCTGCAATCCACACCACGGCGAGGAGCGCGAGCAATGCGCCGGGGTCGCGATGCAGGACTACCATACCGTACCAGCCTGGCACCAGCACGAGCCAGCCCACGGCCGCCAGGCTCGCCGGCGAGCGAACCGACCACGCCCGATGCAGCCAGAGCGGCACGACGCTCGCCCAGAAGGCGACGGCGACCGCGAGCACGACGATCGCGGCGGCATCCGACCCCGCTGCCCGTCCGCCCGCGGCGAGGGCCAAGCAGCTGCCGAGCACCAGGGCGGTAAAGACGGCATGCCCACCCTTGGAAAACTTCGCCAGGGCGGCCCACTCCCACGCCCCCAGCGCCATCGGGACCAGCAGCAGCAGTCCCCAGGCGAGCGTCGAAAGATAGAAATCGGCCGCGAGAAACAGCGCAATCAACGCCACCGCGGTGACGATTCGCTGCTTCAGCATGAGTCGCGTACCAACCGCGGGGACGCGGCCGCGCCGCTACCCGAGCTTGGCGACCGGAAGCGGGACTTCGACGGCGGTCTGCAGCTGTTCGCTGGTGCGGCCGAAGCGGCGCTCGCGAGTGCGATAGGAGTCGATCGCGCGGGCGAGGGTGTTACGGTCGAAGTCTGGCCAGAGGGTGTCGGTAAAGTAGAGCTCGGTGTAGGCCAGTTGCCAGACGAGGAAGTTGCTGATGCGCTTCTCGCCGCCAGTGCGAATGAAGAGGTCGGGCTCGGGTGCGTAGCTCATCGACAGGTAAGGGATCAGGTCGGCCTCGGCGAAGTTGCCGTCGGCGAGCTCGTGCCGTGCCGCGATCATCCGCCGCATCGCCTGCAGAATGTCCCAGCGCCCACCGTAGTTCGCCGCTACTGTCAGGGTCATCCTGCGATTGCCGGCAGTGAGGGCTTCGGCCGCCGTTATCAGTTGCCGCAGTCGCGGTTCGAAGCGCGCGAGATCGCCGACCACGCGAAACTGGATGCCGTTCTCGTGCAGCTTCTCGACTTCCTGCTCGAGGGTGCGCGCGAAGAGCTGCATCAGGACCGACACCTCCTTCTCGGGACGGCGCCAGTTCTCGCTGCTGAACGCGAACAGGGTCAGGTATTCGACGCCGAACTCGACGCAGCCCTCGACCGCCGCGCGCACTGCCGCGACGCCGCGCTTGTGGCCTGCGACCCGGGGCAGGAATCGGTTCTTGGCCCAGCGCCCGTTGCCGTCCATGATGACGGCAACATGTCTGGGCACTGCCCCGACGAGGGGAACGTCGAGGGTGGAGCTGGTATGCGCGGTCACTTATACCGCCATCAGGTCCGACTCTTTTACCTGCAGGGTCTTGTCGACCTCGGCGATAAAACGGTCCGTGAGCTTCTGGATGTCGTCCTGCGCGCGGCGCTCGTCGTCCTCGGAGATGCCCTTGCTCTTGAGGAGATCCTTGAGGTGTGCGATCGCATCGCGCCGCACGTTGCGCACAGCCACGCGCGCATTTTCCGCCTCGTGGCGGACGACCTTGATCAGATCGCGGCGGCGCTCCTCGGTCAGCGGTGGCATCGGCACGCGCACCAGCTCCCCCACCGTCGCGGGATTCAACCCGAGATCGGAATCCCGAATGGCTTTCTCGATGGCTGACGCCATTTTCTTCTCCCAGGGTGAAACGCCGATGGTGCGCGCGTCGATCAGCGTGACATTGGCGACCTGGTTGATGGGCGTCGGATTGCCGTAATAGTCGACCGTGATGTGATCGAGCAGTCCCGTGTGCGCGCGCCCCGTGCGCACCTTGCCCAGGTCGGTCTTGAGCGTCTCCACGGTCCTGCTCATCTTGTGTTCCGCGTTCTTCTTGACGTCGGCGATCATCGATCGGGTCTCGCAAGTAATCGGCTTAGCTGTGCACCATGGTGCCCTCTTCGAGCCCCAGCACGACGCGCTTGAACGCGGTCGGTTTGAAGATGTTGAAGACGTTGATCGGCAGTCGCTGGTCGCGGCATAGCGTGAGGGCGGTGGCGTCCATCACCTTGAGATTGCGCACGATGGCTTCATCGAACGTGAGCCGCTGGTAGAGCCTCGCGTCGGGATTGCGCTTCGGGTCTTCGGTGTAGACGCCGTCGACCTTGGTCGCCTTGATGACCAGTTCCGCGTTCATCTCCATGCCGCGCAGCGCCGCCGCGGTATCGGTGGTGAAGAAGGGGTTGCCGGTGCCGGCGGCGAAGATCACCACCTTGCCCTCCTCGAGATAGCGCATGGCCTTGCCGCGGATGTACGGTTCGGCCACCTGCTCGATGTTGAGCGCCGACTGCACCCGGCTCGCGAGCCCGATCCGGCGCATCGCATCCTGCAATGCGAGCGCGTTCATCACCGTCGCGAGCATGCCGATGTAGTCCGCCGTGGCGCGGTCCATCCCGGCTGCTGCCGGTGCCACGCCGCGAAAGATGTTGCCGCCGCCGATCACCACGCCGACTTCCACCCCCATGCGCACCACTTCGGCGACTTCCGACACGATGCGCTCGAGCGTCTCGCGGTTGATGCCGTAGCGATCGTCGCCCATCAGCGCCTCGCCGCTCAGCTTGAGGAGGACGCGCTTGTAGGCCGGTGCTGCCGCCGGAGGGACAACGGGGATGCTCATGGCGAGCGATGTGTCTTGGTTACTTGATTCCTGCGGCAGCCATCACTTCCTGCGCGAAGTCCGCCGACTTCTTCTCGATGCCCTCACCCACCACGAAGAGCGCAAACCGATTCACCCGCGCGTGTTTCGATGCGAGCAACTTTTCCACCGTGACGTCGGGATCCTTCACGAACGGCTGGCCGAGCAGGGTTACTTCGGCGAGGTACTTCACGACCCGGCCTTCCACCATCTTCTCGATGATGTTGGCCGGTTTGCCGCTTTCCGCCGCCTGTGCCGCATAGATCTCCCGTTCCTTTTCGAGCAGTGCACCGGGGATCTCTTCCTTTGACACAGCCAGAGGCTTGCTCGCGGCGATGTGCATTGCAATATCCTTGCCGAGTTGCTCGTTCCCCCCGGCGTAATCCACCAGGACGCCGATGCGGGTGCCGTGCAGGTAACAGGCAAGCGTGTCGTCCGTGGCAAAGCGCGCGAAGCGGCGCACGCCGATGTTCTCGCCGATCTTCTGCACGAGCGCCTGCCGCGCCGCCTCGACGGTCGTCCCATCCAGCGGCAGTTCGGCGAGCACCGTCAGGTCGTGAGGATCCTGCTCCCCGACGAGCTGGGAGAGCTTCTTCGCGAAGGCGAGGAAGTCCTCGTTACGCGACACGAAGTCCGTCTCGCAGTTGATCTCCACCAGCGCCCCGGTCTGGCCGTTCGCGGCGATCCAGGCATCGACCACACCCTCGGCGGCGATCCGGCCCGCCGCCTTGCTCGCCTTCGCACCGCTCTTGATCCTGAGCAGGTCGGCGGCGGCCGTCATGTCACCGCCCGCCTCTGCCAGGGCTTTCTTGCATTCCATCATGCCGAGGCCGGTCGCCTCGCGCAGTTCCTTCACCATCGACGCGGTGATTTCCGCCATTACCCATCTCCGAAGCGGCGGGCGCAGCGCCCGCGCGCGTGATATCCGTTTGGTGTGTCTGCCGGCGCGCTACTGCTGCGCCGGGACACCCTCCTCGCCGCCTTCCTCGAGTTCGACGAACTCGTCGCTCACGATCTCGCGGATGATCTGGCTGCGACCTTCGAGAATCGCGTCCGCTACACCGCGGGCATAAAGGCGGATGGCGCCGCTCGAATCGTCGTTGCCCGGGATCACGTAGTCCACGCCGTCCGTGGAGTTGTTCGTGTCCACGACGGCGATCACCGGGATGGCGAGTTTCTTCGCTTCCTGCACGGCGCCTTTCTGGTAGCCGACGTCGATGATGAAGACAGCATCGGGCAGACCGTCCATGTCCTTGATGCCGCCCATGCTCTTCAGCAGCTTGTCGAGCTCGCGCTGGAAGAAGAGCGCCTCCTTCTTCGACATCCGGTCGACCGAGCCGTCCGCGATCATGGCTTCCATCTCGCGCAGCCGCTTGGTCGATTGCTTCACGGTCTTGAAGTTGGTGAGCATGCCGCCGAGCCATCGCTGATCGACATAGGGCGACCCGCAGCGCATGGCCTCCTCGCGCACGATCTCGCGCGCCTGGCGCTTCGTGCCCACGAAAAGGATGGTGCCCTTGTTGGAGGCAAGCTGACGTACGTACTTGAGGGCGTCCTGATACATCGCGAGCGACGCCTCGAGGTTGATGATGTGGATCCGGTTGCGCTGGCCAAAGATGTAGGGAGCCATCTTCGGATTCCAATAGCGGGTCTGGTGTCCGAAATGGACGCCCGCCTCCAGCATCTGGCGCATGGTCACTGACACGATCGATCACTCCGTATGCTTAGGGTTGAGCCGCCACCTGCGCCGCTGGCGGACGGTCGCATCCGTTCGCCAGCCCACCCCGCGCCAAACACGCGGGGCACCCTTGCTTGCGCTCGCGTGTGACGCAGGCGCCTGAACCGGGCAGGTGTGAGTAGTTGCCGCCAACATCGAATGCCGTGTCCCACGAGACTTCACATTCGCCGCCGGCGCCGCAAAAAATAACCGCGAAGTATACTCGACGCACCCGACAAGGCTCAAGGGGCCGTGGTCCGGCCGACCTGGGCCGAATGGCCGCGGCACCGGCGCGACAGTCCGGTAGAATGGTTTGCATTCGTTTCCGCTGTCGAAAGCCCGCCCCATGTCCGTCACCATCAAGAGCCCGGAGGAGATCGAGAAGATGCGTCTCGCCGGCCGCCTCGCCGCCGAGGTCCTCGACTTCATCGCGCCCTACGTCAAACCGGGGGTCACGACGGGTGAGCTCGACGAGCTCTGCCATCGCCACATGGTCGATGTCCAGCAGTCGATTCCCGCCCCGCTCCACTACGCACCGCCGGGCTACGAGCCCTTCCCACGCTCGATCTGCACGTCGGTCAACCACGTCGTGTGTCACGGCATCCCGGGAGACAAGCGACTGCGCGCGGGGGACGTCGTCAACATCGACGTCACCGTGATCAAGGATGGCTACCACGGCGATACGAGTCGCATGTACTACGTGGGGCAGCCTTCGATTCAGGCGCGGCGCTTGTCCGAGATCACCTACGAGTGCATGTGGAAGGGCATCGCAGCCGTGCGCCCGGGCGCACACCTCGGCGATATCGGGTATGTCATACAGTCCCATGCCGAAGCCCACGGCTTCAGCATCGTGCGCGAATTCTGCGGACACGGCATCGGCGCGCGCTTTCACGAGGAGCCGCAGGTGCTGCACTACGGTCGTGCGGGCACTGGACTCAGGCTGCAGGCGGGCATGACCTTTACGGTCGAGCCGATGGTCAATGCCGGGCGACCGGCGATCCGGCAGCTTGCGGACGGCTGGACCGTCGTCACCAAGGACCACAGCCTCTCGGCGCAGTGGGAGCACACGGTCCTGGTGACGGATGCGGGATTCGAGATTCTCACCCGATCTGCAGGTTCGCCGCCGCCGCCCGCTTTCGTCGCGTCGTAGACCGAACGGCATGGAAATCGCCCCCCCTCTCGTCGCCAAACCGTCGCCCTCGGTACCGCTCTGGAAGCAGGTCCTTAGGGAAGGGCGCGAGGGGCTGCGCAAGGGTTTCCTGCTCGGCTCGCCGGTTTCGTTCGTGCTCGTGCAGCACCGGCAGCTGGTCGACAGTCTGCTCAAGACCATCTGGCGCAGCCTCGACCTGCCAGCCGACATGGCGCTGGT
>JAEUMX010000003.1 GCA_016791285.1 Burkholderiales bacterium | reverse complement strand
GCGCCGTCGCGGATCGCGTCGTCGTCAAGGAAGGCGGCAACCGCTGGCAGGCGGATTCGGGGCAGTACCTGCTCGCCTTCGACGGCGATCCGGCGAACGGGTCGCTCAGCGTGATCGAACGCGCCGTGGACGCGAAGACGGTGGCGGCCGACTGTTTCGCGCGCGGCGTCGCGCTCGAAGCCGAGAACGCGCAGGCGGCGCGTCGGGCTTACGAACTCGCGATCGCCGCCGACCCCGCATTGGTCGATGCCTATGTCAATCTTGGCTCCCTGCTGCACGAAGCGGGAGAGCAAACGCAGGCCGAGCGCGTCTACCGCGACGCGATCGACGCGGGCGGCGGCAGCGACCCCGTGCTGCTATACAACCTCGGCGTTCTGCTCGACGACCTGAATCGCAAGCACGAAGCGATGGAAGCCTACGAGCGCGCGCTGCGCGGCGATCCCGATCTGGCCGACTGCCACTACAACCTGGCGCTGCTGTGCAAGAAGCTGGGACGCCCGCGCGAGGCGATCCGGCACATGGCGAAGTATCGGAGACTGGTAGGGGGCAAGTCGGGGTAGGTGCGCAGATCGGACAAGTAACAAATGGCACAGTAAAACGCCGCGCTCCAGGCTTCAAGTGATTGAGACATTGCCTGTTCCAAGGTCTTTGGTGTGCCTTTCGACTCCGTGTGAACGGTCGATCAAGAGTGTGACCTCTTTGTCCGCGGAACCGCCGACACCCGAGAAGTAACGGACTGCCAGCCGCTTCCCTTCCACGGTGAGATCGAGCGCATTGTTATCGAGGCCGAGAGCATGCTCTTCGTTTAGCTCTTCGACAATGCTCCATAGCTGTCTATGCAGCGCCATCCGTGCTTCGGAGCCAATTCGGTCCCGCAGGGGATCAAGTTGAGCGTTCAGGAGAGAGACCCGCTGCAATAGATCATCGAATCGATTCATTGCTGCGACCCGTCGATGGAATCCGCCGACGTCGTCTCGGGCGGTCTGGCGCCTAGCCTCATCGCCATCGATGCAGCTGCAGCCGGATGTGCTTGACCGGCAGCAGATTGACGCTATAGCAGAACGCAACCATAATGGTTGCATCTTCACGGAGCGCGACATGCCCACCAACCTGACCCTGAAGAATATTCCCGATGAGGTGTACGAGCGCCTCAAGGTCTCGGCCGAGACACATCGTCGCAGCCTGAACAGCGAGGCGATTGTGTGCCTGGAGTCCGTGCTATTGCCCGGCCGGATGGATCCGGGCGAGCGCCTAGCGCGGGCGCGGGCGCTGCGTGCCGCGCTTGGAAAGACCAAGTTCAAGGCGCGTGACATTGACGTGCTCAAGCGCGAGGGGCGGCGATGATCGTTGTAGACACCAACGTACTCGCCTACCTGTACCTGCTCACCGAGCACACCGAAAAGGCTGAAGCGCTACTCCAACGTGAGCCAGATTGGGCCGCGCCGGTGTTATGGCGGAGCGAGTTCCGCAGCATTCTCGCGGGCTGCATGCGGCGGAGGACGTTGACGTTCGAAGACGCCACCAAATTGCAGGCCGAGGCCGAGAGCCTGATGGCTGGAAGCGAGCACGAGGTGGACTCCCGGCGCGTGCTGGAACTGGTGCGGGACAGCGACTGCTCGGCATACGATTGCGAGTTCGCGGCCCTTGCAATTGGGCTCGGCGTGAAGCTCGTAACCATGGACGCGAAGCTGCTGAAGGCGTTCCCGAAACACGCCGTGGCCTTGACTGACGGCTAAACGAGTCCGCAAGAAAGACTCTTCTTGCAAGAGCCATCGCCGCCGACCCCACGTTCCTCGGCGCCTACATCAATCTCGGGTCGCTGCTCCACGAAGCCGGACGCCTCGCTCGAGCCGAGCGGGTCTACCGCGACGCGATCGACGCGGGCGGCGGCAGCGACCCCGTGCTGCTATACAACCTCGGCGTTCTGCTCGACGACCTGAATCGCGAGCACGAAGCGATGGAAGCCTACGAGCGCGCGCTGCGCGGCGTTCCCGATCTGGCCGACTGCCACTACAACCTGGCGCTGCTGTGCAAGAAGCTGGGACGCCCGCGCGAGGCGATCCGGCACATGGCGGAGTACCGGAGGCTGGGGAGCAAGGCGGAGTAGCGCCGGCGGCGCTTCCGGCGTTCAGTTCGTCGAGGCTCGAGGGCCAGGCGGGCGACTTGATAGCGACCAAGGCCTTGGACGCGGTGATGTAGGCGCGGACATGATTCGGCGACAGCTTCCGCGAGCGTCGGATCAACTTGCCCTTGCGGTCGAAGTGAACTTACCCCGTTTCAGTGGACGCCAACGGCACTGATCGCGAATCAGCTGTAGCCACGGGCAGCGCCGCCAAGGTAGGGAAACCCTCACAAGAGTCGAGTGTGACGCCGACTTGCAAAGCGGAGCCGCCCGCTATCCCGTCGGGGGAGCAAGACGTAATCTCCGCAAGCGAAG
>JAEUMX010000474.1 GCA_016791285.1 Burkholderiales bacterium | reverse complement strand
GCTGAACTTCTTCGAGCGCTCCGAGCAGGCGCTGCTGCGCGCCCTGCAACGACCCGAATTCAACATCCACGGGCTGCGCCGCGCCGACGTGAAACCCTTCGTACCCTTGAGCGATTCGGCACTGTCTCGACAGTTGCATCGACTGCGTACTCTTGGACTGATCAAGCGCGTCCGCCGCTCCTACCGCTACTACCTCACGCGCCTGGGGCGCGCTGCCATCGCCGCAGCATGCTCGCTCACCCAGTTCCAAATCCTCCCCACTCTGGCAGCCGCACGATGACAAATTCTTTGCCAAAATCGTCAACTCTTCAGTGATAAGAGACTAACTGTAAAACGGCGAATAGAAAAGGCGAATGGTCGTCATCGGCGTAAGCGCTTATTGGAACCCGTGCGTCGTGTTCCGATATCCCCGCGACCGATGGCGCTGCTGCCGATTTCCGTGTCTGTCCGCCCAGTAGCTTTCGAACGCAATGGCGGGTGAACTGCAAATGCCTCCGCCAAAACGGCATTGAGGACGCCCAAAGCGCGGCTCAGGTTCCCAACTTCAGCTGCGTGGACGAGCCAAACATCAAGCTTCAGCGAAAAGTCCGGCACGCTAACCAGAGACAGATCCTGCAGATAGCTACTTTTCGCAAGCAAGCTTCTTGGAGCCAACCCGAGACCCAGCCCTGCCGCTACCAGTCGCAACTGTGTTTCGGTGCCGTGCGTATCCACGCCCAAGCGTATCTGCTTTCCGACACCCTCCATTGCACGTTGTAGTGCAGCTCGGTAGCCGCACCCTTGCGGGTTCAAGATCCACTCCCGATCCGCAAGATCTACCACTCGTGCGCATTTTGGGACGATCGGATCGCGCTTGGCCTGGACGACGAGCACGTCCAAAGTCACGACGAACTTCGCCTGCATGCCGGCGGGAGGTCCGCTCCCCTCAGGAAGCATCAACGCCGCCGCATCCAGTTCACCGTGGAAAAGTCTTTGCTGTAGGCCGGCACTCCAGTCTGTGCGGCACTGGAGGTCCAGAGCCGGGAAATTCGCCTTCATCCGTACCGCTATCTCGAAAAGCGCTACGTCTGCAAGCACTTGAGGCAACCCCAGCCGAAAAACACCGCTTGGCTCCTCGTCCTCCTTGGCGATGCTGGTCAGCCGATGGAGATCTCGCAACAGCGCGATAGCGGCCTGATACACGCGCCGGCCGACTGGCGTGGCAGTTGGAGGCTTACTCGATCGGTCAAGCAGCGTGGCGCCAAGTACTTCTTCCAGATGCTGAATGCGACGGGACACAGCCGACTGCGTAAGGGCTAATGCGTCTGCGGCCTTCGTGAGGGAAGTTCTGTCGAGGGCTGCAACGAATGCTTTCAATTCTTCGACCATTGATCGGCCTCCCGAGCCCTCCATTGGGCTCGCTAACAATATTGCCAGTGTAGCATGATCATCATGCTAATAATGCGCTTTACGTATTATACAGATCTGCGTAATCTTTCTCGCGTTCGCTCCATCAAGCGAATGTCCACTCAACCTTTGGAAGACCAAAATGCCACTCGCTCGAATCAACATTGCGAAGACAGTCCCCGCAGAAACCGTGCGCACCGTGAGTAACGTCGTTTATGACGCAATGATCAATGTCGCGAATGTTCCCGCCAATGACAAGTTCCAGATCATCACGCGCCACTCGGAAGATGAACTGGTGTATCCGGCGGAAGGATATCTCGGAATCGACTACACCCCGAACATCGTGTTCATTCAAGTCACGTGGAATTCTGGCCGCACGATTGACGTCAAGAAGGCCTTCTACAAGGCTGTTGCCGAAGGCATCGCGCACAAGGCCGGCTTGCGCATCCAGGATGTCTGGATCAGCCTGATCGACGTTGCGCGCGAGGACTGGTCCTTCGGTAACGGTGAGATGCAGTACGCGCCAAGTGTCTAACGCGTTTGGGACGGCGGGCCCGCCCGTCGTCAATCACAACGGAGACCACCACATGCCGTTTTCCACCCAGCTGCAAATGGCCGCCTGCATCGATGATCTGCGAGACATGGCCAAAGCGCGGGTCCCCAAGGCGTTCTTTGAGTATGCCGACCACGGCTCGTATTCCCAGTCGACCATGCGCGCGAATCGGTCGGATCTTCATGCAATCGACTTGCGTCAACGCGTAGCGATCGACGTAGACAAGCGAGACCTTCGAACCGAGATTGTTGGAATGCCCTCGTCCTTGCCACTTGCTTTGGCGCCTATCGGCCTGTGCGGCATGCAGTATGGTGATGGAGAGATTCACGCTGCGCGTGCCGCCAACGAGGCAGGAATTCCTTTCTGCTTGAGCACGATGTCGATCTGCTCGATCGAGGATGTGGCCGAAGCGACGAGCAGACCATTCTGGTTTCAGCTGTACGTAATGCGCGATCGTGGTTTCAGTAAGTCACTTATCGAAAGGGCCATTGCCGCTAATTGCAGTGTCCTTATGCCAACGCTGGACCTTCAGATTCTTGGCAAGCGTCACTGCGACGTGAAGAACGGGATGACCGTCCCGCCCAGGATAACCCTCGCCAATGTAATTGACGTTGCCACCAAACCCCGGTGGGCATGGGGAATCCTCAAAGGCAAGCGGAAGAACTTCGGGAACATTTCGGGCCATATTCAGGGCATGGAGAGTGTGAACACCCTGGCCCAATGGATGGCAAAGCAGTTCGATCCGACACTCAGCTGGAACGATCTTGACTGGATCCGAGGCATCTGGAACGGAAAGCTAGTACTCAAAGGCATTCTCGATGTCGAGGACGCGAAGATCGCCGCGAGCCTGGGCGTGTCCGCGATTGTGGTGTCAAACCACGGGGGCCGTCAGCTCGACGGTGCTCCTTCGTCGATCTCAAGGCTTGCTCGGATCGTCGACGCGGTCGGTGGCGACGTAGAGGTGATCTTCGATGGTGGCGTGCGCTCGGGGCAAGATGTACTCCGCGCACTCGCGCTCGGCGCCCGTTCTTGCATGGTAGGTCGAGCCTACATCTACGGGCTTGGCGCGGCTGGTCAGGCTGGCGTCAGTAGGGCCATCGACATCATTAGAGATGAACTTGACGTCTCCATGGCTCTGACCGGTACGCGCAGCGTTCGCGAGATTGACCGTTCTGCTCTCGCTCAGTAGTAGCGACCACAGCACCAGAAGCGCTCATGCAACCGCAGCTCTGCTGTACCGTGCTCAAGTGAGGGGCCTGTACTTCACCCTGCAGACCTCCGTGTAGCCGTTCAAGCCAACAATGGTCGTCGTGAGGTAGCCGCCCTCTAAGTCTTCAATGCATCAATCTGCGCAACACAATCCATTTGGGAGTGCACCATGAAACTGGCTCGGGTCATCCACAAACAGAGAGTGAGTCTTGCTTTGGTCGAGGAAGAAAAGCAAACGGTCGTCTTGATCGCCGGTGCCATGGCGTTTGACCTGAACCCGGTTCGCACGGTTATCGAACGCCGTGTGCAGGAGGGCGAACTTCTGAACGCCGCCACGGGACGCGCGAAATTCAGCGAGATCACATTCCTGGCGCCGTTTTCGGCGCTGACCCGAAATGTGTTCGCGGTCGGAAAGAACTATGTCGATCATGCTCATGAGTTCGACCAGAGCGGATTCAACGCGACCAGCGCCACGAGCGCGATTCCCACCGCACCTCAGATTTTCACCAAGGCGACCACATCCCTTGCCGGACCAACCGACGACATTGTGTTTGACCCGTCCAACACTTCATCAGTGGACTACGAAGGGGAGATTGGAGTCGTCATGGCGGATGAGTGCAGGAATGTTCCTCATGACGAAGCACTTGGCAAGGTTTTCGGCTTCATCGCACTGAACGACGTGACTGCAAGGGATCTTCAACGCAACCACGCCCAATGGTTTGTCGGGAAGTCGCTTGACACATTCTGCCCTGTCGGACCATGGATTACTACAGTGGATCAGGCGCCTATTGAATCGCTGACGGTGCGCACCTGGGTGAACGACGAACTGCGCCAAGAAGCTCCGCTCACGGACCTTATCTTCAACATACCAACCCTAATAGAAACGCTTTCCCGCTCCATGACGCTGCTGCCCGGCGACATCATTGCCACCGGAACCCCAGTCGGGGTGGGTATTGGATTCAAGCCGCCGCGCTTCCTTCGTGAGGGCGACGTGGTGCGCGTCGCCGTCACTGGGCTTGGAGAACTGTCGAACACCGTGAGGATGCGGCGGGCCAGACCGTGAGATCTCTGCTGGATAGGAGTCGATGGCGTCTCCGCGTTGAGCGACCTCCTGAATCACCGGTTGGATTCGCGCTGTCTTCTTGGGGCAGGAGCTGACGGGAGCGGGTTCCGTGAGAGCGAGTTACCCCCGCAGTAAACCTTCCCCACAGCGCATCCCCGACCCCGCTACCCCTTACGCGAACTCGTCAGCGGCGGCGACACTGACGGCGCTGCCCTGGCGGCCCGTCTAGCTTTCCACCCGCTGCAGCCACTCAGTTGGCCGACGCGTAACGACCTCGGGGTGGCCCGCCAGGATGCGCCCCGCGTTGCCGTCGAGGCACAGCCAGTCGCCCTCGGCGAGCACACGCCCCCCCGATGCGGCATTGCCGGGCAGCCATGTCGATCGCGAGATCGTTGCAGCCGACGAGGCAGACCTTGCCGAGCTGGCGCGCCACCACGGCGGCATGCGAAGTGCGGCCGCCGGCGGCCGTGAGAAGTCCGTGGCAGGCGGCGATGCCGGCGATTTCGGAGGTCGCCGCTTCGTTGCGGACGAGCACAACTTCCTCGCCTTCCGCGGCCCAGCGCGCGGCCGTCTCGCTGTCGAGCGCAATACGCCCGGTCGCGATGCCGATGCCGGCGGACACCGCGCGTGCGAGCACCTCGACCTCGTCCGGGCGCGCAAAGCTCGTCTCCTGTATGTGCTCGAGGTCGATCTGCGCGAGCCGCGCGAGCCCTTCGTCGGCGTCGATCAGACCCGCCTCCACCTGCTCCACTGCGATGCGCAGCGCGGCCCACGGCGTGCGCTTGGCGGTGCGCGTCTGCAGCAGATAGAGGGCACCGTCCTCGATCGTGATTTCGAGCTCCTGGGCATCGCGAAAGCGCTCCTCCAGCGTGCGCGCCACGCGCTCGAGCTGATCCACCGCCTCGGGCAGCAGCCGGCCAAGCGGCACTTCGTTCTCGAGCGCGCGCCGTCCGGATACCACGTCCTCGCCCTGAGCGTTGAACAGAAAATCCATGTAGAGCGCGTTCTCGCCGGTGGCAGGATCGCGCGTGAACGCCACCCCCGCACCCGACATTCCTCCAGCATTGCCGAACACCATCCGCTGCACCGTCACCGCGGTGCCCATGGCGTCGTCGAGGCCCTGGGTCCGGCGGTAGGTCGCCGCCTTCGGCGCGCGCCAGGACCGGAACACCGCGAGCGTGGCCGCCTCGAGCTGAGCCATCGGGTCCTGCGGGAACGGCGCCCCGGTCTGCCCCTCGAACAGCGTGAGGAAATCCCGCGTGAGATCCGCCAGACTGCGAAAGTCGATCTCCTGCGGTGAAGCAGCGCCGCACGCCGCGAGGCAGCGGTCCAGGCGGGCCTCGAAAGGCGCAGGCGCGCACTCGTGCACCACCTCGGCGAAGCT
>JAEUMX010000377.1 GCA_016791285.1 Burkholderiales bacterium | reverse complement strand
GAAGCCGATGTGCAGGCTCACGTCGCCTGCCGTGGCCCAGGTGTAGACGTTGCCGTCGAAGGTGTTGCCCTTGAGTACGTCCAGGAGCACGACCACCGAGCCCGCGAACGCGACGAGCACGCTCAGTATCGTCACCCAGTGAGCGCCGGCACGGCCGATGGCGCGGCCGAAGAGGCCCGCGATCAGGGATCCGGCGAGTGGCGCCAGCGGTATGAGCAGGTACAGGGCTTTCATGTCCACGGTTTGTCCTTCAGCCCTTGAGCTGGTCGAGGTCGTCCACGTTGATGGTCCGCGTGGCGCGAAACAGCACCACCAGGATCGCCAGTCCGATCGCCGCCTCGGCCGCGGCCACGGTCAGGATGAAGAAGACGAAAACCTGCCCGGCCGGATCGTCGAAGAAGCGCGAGAAGCCGATGAAGTTCATGTTGACGGCGAGCAGCATCAACTCGATCGACATGAGCAGGATGATGACGTTCTTGCGGTTCAGGAAGATGCCCACCACCGCGATCGCAAACAGGATCGCCCCGAGCACCAGGACGTGGGTCAGAGAAAGCACGAAAATCCCCTTCTACGCTGTGGCCGAGCGCCCGCCATGGCGGTGGCGGGTCGGGTCAGATCTTGTTGGTTGACGGTGAGGGTGAGGGTGAGTCCCGCTTGTCCGCCGCGAGCGACACGAGACGCACCCGGTCCGCCGACTTCGCCCTGATCTGCATGGCGGGGTCGATGTACTTGCTGTCCTTGCGCCGGCGCATGGCAAGAGCAATGGCCGCCACGATCGCCACCAGCAGCAGGACGGCAGCGAGCTCGAAGGGGTAGACGTAGTCGGTGTAGACGAGACGTCCCAGCTCCTTCGTGTTGCTATAGATTGCCGAGCGCGAGGGCGGCATCGGCATCTCGGTGAGACCGAAGTACTTCCCGCCCACCACGAGAACCATCTGCGCCACCATGATGAGCGCGACCACCGCCCCCAGCGGCAGGTAGCGCCAGAATCCTTCGCGCAGGCGATCCAGGTTGATGTCGAGCATCATCACGACGAACAGGAACAGCACCATCACCGCGCCCACGTAGACGACCACGAGGACGATGGCGAGAAACTCCGCCTCGAGCAGCAGCCAAATGGCGGCCGCGCTCACGAAAGCGAGCACCAGGTAGAGCGCCGAATGCACCGGATTGCGGGCGGTGATCACGCGCAGCGCCGCGAAGATCAGAACCGCCGCAAAGCAGTAAAATAGAAACAGTTGGAATGTCATTGTTGTGTCGTGGCGGCTCGTACGCCCGCCCTCCCGTGCTAGTCGCGTTACGCGATGCGCCAGAAATCCCGCCGGTCGGCACTCCTAGCGAAACTTCGAATCTGCCAGCCGGTCCTTCGCGATCTGCTCTTCGTATCGATCACCGATGGCAAGCAGCATTTCCTTCGTGTACGTGAGATCACCGCGCTTCTCGCCGTGATATTCGAGGATCCGCGTCTCGACGATGGAATCGACCGGGCACGACTCCTCGCAAAAGCCGCAGAAGATGCATTTCGCGAGGTCGATGTCGTAACGGGTAGTGCGCCGGGTGCCGTCGTCGCGCTGCTCCGATTCGATGGTGATCGCCAGCGCCGGGCATACCGCCTCGCAGAGCTTGCACGCGATGCAGCGTTCCTCGCCGTTCGGATACCGCCGCAGCGCGTGCAGGCCACGGAAGCGCGGCGACTGCGGCGTCTTTTCCTCCGGATACTGGACCGTTACCTTGCGGGCGAACATATTTCGGCCCGTGACCACCATGCCCACCAACAGTTCGTATAGCAGGAAGGTGCGGAAGAAGTCCTGGATGCGTCCGATCATGGCGAACCCTCCTTCATCCCTGCGTCCCGCCCCAGACCCACAGCGGCGTCATGCGCCACAGCCCGACGACGACGATCCAGACGATGGTCAATGGGATGAACACCTTCCAGCCAAGGCGCATGATCTGATCGTAACGATAGCGCGGAAAGGTGGCGCGAAACCAGAGAAAGAGGAACAGCACGAAACAGATCTTCGCGAGCAGCCAGAAGATGCCGGGGACGGCATTGAGCGGCCAGATGTCGAGCGGCGGCAGCCAGCCGCCGAGGAACATCACGCTCGTGAGCCCGCCCACCAGGATCATGTTCGCGTACTCGGCCAGGAAGAACACGGCGAACGCCATCCCCGAATACTCGACGTGGAAGCCTGCCACGATCTCGCTCTCGCCTTCCGCGACGTCGAACGGTGCGCGATTGGTCTCCGCGACACCCGAGATGAGATAGACGAGGAACATCGGGAAGAGCGGCACGAAGTACCAGCTCCAGAAGCCCCCTCCCTGCTGGCCGCGAACGATATCCGAGAGATTGAGACTCTGCGAGGCCATGAGCACGCACACGAGCGCGAAACCCATCGCGAGCTCGTAGGAGACCATCTGGGCGGTAGACCGCAAGCTGCCGAGAAACGCGTACTTCGAGTTCGAGGCCCAGCCCGCGATGATGATCCCGTATACGCCCATCGAGGTGACTGCCAACACGTACAGCAGACCGGCATTGATGTCCGCCAGCACCAGCCCCGCATCGAACGGCACCACCGCCCACGCCACGAGCGCCGGCATGATCGTGAGCACCGGCGCCAGCAAGAACAGCCCCTTGCTCGCGCCGCTTGGAACGATGATCTCCTTGGTGAGGAGCTTGAGCGCATCCGCGATTGGCTGCAGCCAGCCTTTCGGTCCGACTCGGTTGGGCCCGAGACGCACCTGCATGTAGCCGATGATCTTGCGCTCGGCGAACGTGAGATACGCCACGGCGAGCATGAGCGGCGCGACGATCGCGACGATCTTCACCAGCGCCCATACCGGCGGCCACGCCGGGCCCAGAAGCTGTTCGAAGAATTCCATCCCTACCCCGTGGCCCGCTGCTCGCCCGGCACCCGATCGAGCGTGACAGGGGCGTCTTGTACGCCCAGTGATGAGGTGAGCGCGTGGCCCCCCGCGACGCGCACGCAGTTCTCCGGCAAGCGATCGTCGCGTTCGGCGAACAGAATGGTACTGCCACCGTCCTGTTCGATGCGCACGCTGTCGCCGTCTGTGAGCTGCAGTTTCTGGAACAGCGAACCGTGCATGGAGGCAACCGGCGGCTGGCCGTCGCGCGTCTTCTGCAGCGCTGGCGCGCGCCGCACGATGCTGTCGGCGTCGTAGATGCGCACCTCCGCGATGCGTTCGATGCCGCTGCTCGACACCGCAGCGAGGCTGCCGAGCGCGACACCGGTCACGGCGTTTCCGAGCACGCCAGCGAGGTCGGGATGGCGCCCCTGCAGGTCGGCACGGACCGCCTCGCTGGTGTCGTAATCGAAACCGGGAACCCCGAGGAGATTGCCGAGCACGCGCAAGACCTTCCAGCCCGGGCGCGCATCGCCCAAGGGACGCACGCAGCCGTTGAAGCTCTGGGCGCGACCCTCGGTATTCACGAAGGTGCCGGAGGTTTCGGTGAACGGCGCAATCGGCAGCAGCACGTTCGCATACCCCTGCGCGCCATGCTGGTACGCGGAGAGTGCGACGACGAACTGCGCCGCGCCCATCGCCGCGAGCGCCTGCCGCGGGTTCGCGCAGTCGAATTCAGGCTCGACGTTGAGAAGCACGTAGGCGGCGAGCGGCGCGGCGAGCATCGCGCGCGCATTCGCGCCGGCGGTTCGGTTGGCGAACGGCACGGCGCCCGCGAGATAGCCACCAACGCTGTTTGCGGCCTCCCCGAGGAAGCCGCAGCGCGCGCCGGTGACGGTTGCAAGCGCCTGCGCGAGGACGTGGAGCTCGGCGGCCCGCGGGTGGTGCTGGGCCTGGTTGCCGAGAAAGATGCCGACCCGGCTACCCGAGAGCAGCACATCTGCGATCTGCCGCGCCGCATCGGTCGGATTCACGTCGCGCAGCAGGGCGGAAAGCGACAACGAGTGCGCGAGATCGCGTGCGAGCGGCGCGCCGCGGCGCTCGACCGCCGCCTTCAACACCTGCGCCAGCGCGTGCGGCAGATTGGCAGGCGTCACGATGAGCTTGCCGGCGATCGGCATCAGCAGGTCGTCGTCGCTCGAATTCACGATGGCGAGCTCGAGACCGCGCAGCGCGGCCTGACGCAGGCGATGGGTGAGCAGCGGATGGTCCTTGCGCAGGACACTGCCCACCACCAGCGCGCGGTCGAGGCTGCTCACCTCGGCGATCTTCATGCCGAGCCACGGGATGCCGGCCATTCTGCCATCGGCGCGGAAGTCGGTCTGGCGCAGCCTGAAATCGACGTTGTCGCTGCCCAGCCCGCGCGCGAGCTTCGCCAGCAGGTGGAGTTCCTCGAGCGTCGAGTGCGGCGAGGCGAGAAAACCGATCGCGTCGCGGCCGTGCGTGTCGCGCACCTGGGCGAGCCCTTTGGCGAC
>JAEUMX010000460.1 GCA_016791285.1 Burkholderiales bacterium | reverse complement strand
GGTCGTCGGCACCTTTCCCGCCCCACTCGAAGATTCCAGCGACTGCGTGCAGACCGACGCGAGCGGCCGCGTGGTGCGCCTGATTCCCAAGGAGGACAATCCCGAGGGGCGTGACCACCGCACCACCTGGATATTGGCGGCCTGGGGCCCGCGCTTCACGGCGTTCCTGCGCGAGAGCGTGCGGCAACTGGCAGAGATGGCACGCGCGCGACGCGCAAGCGATAAGACTGGCAAGGAGCCGGAATGGCCTCTCGGCACCGTCATCGCCTCGGCCATGCAGGCCGGCCTCGCGGTGGACAGCGTGCACTTCCCGCACGGCGCGTTTCTGGACATCGGCGCGCCGCACCGGCTGGTCGACGCGGTACGATTTCCCGGCGTATGGGACGGGCGAGGTCCCTGATGAGCATGCCCGTGGCGCTCTGGCTGCTGCCGGGCGAGCCCTCGATGCGCGTCTTCGCGCAATGCGTCGACGAGCTGGCGCATCGCCACGGCGCGCCCCGCTTCCTGCCGCACGTGACCCTGCACGTGGACCGCGTGGTGCCGCAGACCGATCTCGACCGCGTGCTCGACGAAGCGGCGGCGCGCTTCGCGCCGTTCGCCATGCGGGCGGGCCCCACCGGCCATTCGCCGGTGCGCTTCAAGGCGCTGTTCGTGACCCTGTCCGGCGGCGACATCACGAGCCTTGCCGCCGCGCTCGCCGAGGGCGTCGCACGGTACCGCCCGCAGCCGGCGGAAGGCGAGGAGCGTGCAGCCGCGTACCGCCTGGAGCCGCACCTGAGCCTGCTCTACAAGGAGCTTCCCGATGCCGAGCGCCCGAGGCTGGCAGCCGAGAACTGCTTCGAGGGCGAGTCCATTTACTTCGACCGGATCACCGCAGTAACGCCCGCACCGGGTGCGCAGGATTTCTCACGGGTCGAGGACTGGGTGGTAACGCGGCCCAGGCTGCTTGTCGGAGGCGACCCGTTCAGTTAGCGAAGAGTCGGTCCCCTGAAGATGGGCGGTCGCTCAAAGCGAGAGCGCTAGCCGCAGCCCATCGTCCACCGCTGCCAGCAGCCGGGGGTTGAGGCGGCCCACGCGTTCCGTGAGGAACGTCTTGTCGATAGTCATCATCTGCGACACGTTTACCACCGAGGGCTTCGACAACCCCGAGCCCCTGGCAGGAATATGAACGTTCCCCGGAGCCTGGGCCAAGCGAAGGTTCGAGGTGATGACCGCGGCAATGACGGTGCTGATCCGACTCTCGTTGAAGCTGTTTGCCGAGACGATGAGAAACGGTCGCCGAAAACCCGGACCGGAGCCGGAGGGCTCGGGAACTGACGCCCACCATATCTCGCCTCTTCGCGCTACCACTTCTCTCGGGACACGGAAGCGCTCTGCAACCGGACTAGATCGGGCTCGAGGGACGATCGCTCGCCCGCAGGTCCGTAGATCTCGTTCAACTGAGCGGTGATGACATCCTCGCGATGTTTTTCCACTAGAGCCGCCAGCGCTCGCGCGTACAGCTCGCTGCGCGTGACGCCGAGGCGCGCCGCGAGTTTTTCGGCAGACTCGAACACGCGATCAGGGATGGAGACGGCGGTTTTCACAACCGTAGTACAACAATAGGGTTGACTGTCTGAGGCATAGCCTCGTCAGTTCCTGCATTTGATGAGCATACTGCGGCTCATGACGGAGCCGCCATACAAGCCGTACTGGCTTCCAGCCACAACCATCCCTTGATCTGAACCTCCCGCAATCACGTCGTAACCTCTTGTCCCGCAGATCTCTCCGGCTTTCTCGTAACAGCTTCCCCAGTTCAATCCCGTTCCAGAGCAGTTGATGCTATGTCCTTTCCCCCCATCTGGAAGGAACGCTTCTCTTGAAGTCGCACACCCCACGGCAATTGTGCAGAGTGTCACCAGATAGAGCGCTTTCATGCTCTCCTCCTTTTCGGCCCGTTTTCGGTTGACGTGAGCCCCAACGCTTCGCATCACCCGCCGCGGGCCAGGGCCGCCGCTTGGGTGAATGCGGCGGTTAGATGTCTCGATCATCGTACTCCACCTTGTAGGTCTTGAGATCGTCCAGCAACGCACCCCATTCGGCAGAAGTCACCTTGGTTCGCCCTCGGACCTCAGGACCCAGAGACTCGATAAACTCAATTGCGCGGCACAGCACGGGATATATGACCTTCTGGTGCGGCCAGTCACACGGCTGTTTCGCACGAGAGTACGTTAGATGAGCGAGATACTTGTTCAGGCGGTCGCGGTACTCTGGATCAACGGGAATGGGTTTGGCATCAAACTTGAAGTCGATAGACAGAACGTCGTCGTTCTCAGAGGGTGGCTTCTGACGGGTGTCTCCGCGCTTAGAGGCTTCGAAGAAGTGGAGAAGAACTCTGACATGGAGCAAAGCTGACTCGAGAAAGGCATTAAAGGCAGGGGAAGCAGAATTGGCGTTGGCAAGCAGATACTTGCTTGCCTTGAATAGCTGCTGGATCTCGTAATAGACATCGCCAAGTACAGCGTCCAGTTCCGCTGGCGTTGGCGTGTACGGAGCAATCGCCTTGCTCGAAGTCACGATTCTTCCTTCTGGGCAAAAAGCATCTAACAAACAGGATCGTATCTAGACTATCTATTGTGGCAGCATGGCGGTAGATTAGTCGAACGAAACCCCTTTACTCAAGACCCTTGTCTTAGGAATCGAGGTCAGCGGGAGGTCCCGAGCGAGGGTCGCGAGCGCGGGTACCGCGGAGTCGGAGGGGAGCGGAGGCGCGCGACACCGCCGCACGCGCCAGGGTCTATCGGCAGCAAGACGGCGCGCTGACGGTCTATGATGAGTAGACCTTGAAGGAAGTAAAAGCGGCATGCCGATAAAGACGTGGAAAACGATCACGTGCTCGGAGGGGCGAGCCAACCACTGCGCCCCACACTCCGCCGCGGTCAACCAGGCGGCGTGTTGTCGCAGCGCTTGAGTCAACGAAGCGTGAAAGACGGTTCTCTTAGCGTGACGCGTGCCCAGAGAGGGCCGCGGAGTACGGCACGGTTTCAGAGAGGGATGGTGCACGTACACGCGCCTGTTTGCGACCGGCTGCGCGCGCATCCGCCAGCTCGGACACCTTGCGATGTGCAGCCGGCACATCCCGTCGCGGCGTGCCGATGTAGAGCTGGCGCGGGCGACCGATCTTGTAGTCCGGATCCGAGATCATCTCGCCCCATTGCGCGATCCAGCCCACGGTGCGCGCCATCGCGAAGATCGCCGTGAACATCGACACCGAGATGCCGAGCGCCTTCTGCACGATGCCCGAGTAGAAAGCGACGTTCGGATACAGCTTCTTCTCGACGAAGTACTCGTCCTCCAGCGCGATCTTCTCCAGCGCCATCGCGAGCTTGAACAGACGATCGTTCTCCAGCGATCGCGTCAGACCGTCCAATCCCTCCGCGCCGGTGAAGCGCTCGGCGATCACACACTCCCGCGGCGATCCCACAGTCCGGTCCAACCGCGGCAGCACGCCGGCGCACCAGCGAGGACTTGCCGCAGCCGGAGGCGCCGAGGACCACGACGAAGCCCTTGGCGTTGTTCTTGAGGCACTGTCGCAGGCGCTCCAGGATGCCCGCGATGTCGGCATCCCGGCCGAAGAAGATCGCCGCATCGTTTTCCGTTAAAGGCTCGAGCCCGGGGTAAGGCCGCGTGGGCAGCGGGAAATCGTCCGTAATGCCCGCCTCGTGCAGACCGCGCAACAGCGTCTCTATGACCTGCCGGGGCTCGAGCCCGTCGAGCCGAATGAACTGCGCGTCCTGGAGGAACTGCGGGACGGCGGAACCCGCCGCCGTGGCCTCCTCGCTCGCGAGCAGGAACACCGGCTTGCCGCGCTCGCGCGCGATCATCGCCTCGGCGACACACCAGGGCGACGCGAGCCAATGCGGGCTGCAGAGCGCCACCACGCCGCGGGACCTGCGCAAGTTCTGGTAGAGCGCCCGTTCCCACTTCACGCCGGCGGGTATGCTGTCGTCCGGATGGAAGTCGAGGAACAGCGACGCGTAGCCGCGCTGGAGCAAGGCGTCGCGCAGGCTCCCGGACCACGTGTTGTCCTTCGAGCTTGGCTGATGAAGAGCGTGGTCACGGCCGCCTCCCCTCGCGAATCTTTGGATTTCGGCATGCCCGCCCATTATGCTCCCGGCCTAGCCGGCGAGCGAGATTGATCGAGGCGACAGTGGTGGGATCTGCCGGGTGCTCTGGCCGCATCCATGAGATATCATATTGGTGTCAAAGCACCAATGTGAGATCTGCATGAGCCGCCTGACCATCACTCTGTCCGAAGCGCGTTACCGGGCACTCAAGGAGGCTTCCGCGCAGCGCAACAAGACGATCGGGCAGCTCATCGACGAAAGTCTCGAATTTTATGGCATCAAGACGCGGGAGGAGGCACGCGATCTCGTGCGGCGGGCGCGAGCGCGGGCCAAGCTGACCGAGAGCCGGGCGCTGACGCGGGCGCAGGAAGAGGTCGAGACGCTGCGCCGCAAACGGTGAGCGGTCGGGCGGTCATCGTCGATACCAATGTGGTCGTGGCGGGTCTGCTGACCGGCAACGAGGCTTCACCTGTTGCGCGGATCCTCGACGGCATGCTATCGGCAACGTTCCCGTTCGTGGTGTCCGAGGCGTTGCTGGCCGAGTACCGCGTGGTCCTCGTCCGATCAAGCCTGCGCAAACTTCATGGCCTGACCACCGCCGAGATCGACACGATCCTGAGCGAGCTGGTTCATCACGCCATCGTCCTGAATCCGCCGACGGCCGCCGCACTCAAAGCGCCGGATCCTGGTGATCAGCTTCTTTATGACCTGCTCGCTGCCAGGCTGGATTTGCTCCTGATCACCGGCGACAAACGACTCTTGCGGGATCCCATTCTGCACGGCCGCGCTGTTTCACCCCAAGCGTTCGTGGTCAGTGATGCGTGACTTGTAGCTGGCGGTGGCGAGCAAGCCGGGGTCGCCGAGTTCACTTCACCCCGGTCGCTGCCTGGCGAACCGAGCTCATCAGCTCGCTGCCGATCCGCCCTTCGAACTCCCGGTGTACCGGTCGCAGCGCCTCCTGCCACGCGGCTCGCTCTTCCGGCGTGAGCACGCGAACCTCGGTAGTCCCCGCTTCCTTCACCGCCGCCAGCGCCGCGTCGTTCTCGGTCGGGGCGATCGTGCGCTCGTAGACGGTGGCCTCCCGCAACGCCCGCTCCAGCGCGCTGCGCACGTCCGCCGGCAGTGCGTCCCAGAATTTCCTGTTCGCGATGACGGCGTAGCCCAGGTAGCCGTGGTCGGATAGCGTCAGATGCTTCTGCACCCGAAAGAAGCTCTGGGTGTAGAAGTTCGACATCGGATTCTCGGTGCCGTCTACCGCGCCCACTTTGAGGTCGCTGTACACCTCGGAGAAGGGTATCGGCATCGGTGTCGCGCCGAGCGTCTGCATCTGCGCGGCCAACACCTTCGACCCCGGCTGCACGCGCATCTTGAGACCCTTGAAATCGCTCGTCGACACCACGGGGCGGTTCGCGCTCATCTGCTTGAAGCCGTTGTCCCAATAGGCGAGGCCGACGACTCCGTGGGGTTCGAGCTGTTTCAGCAGTCGCTGGCCCGTCGGCCCGTCCATCACACGCAGGACCGCGGCGCGATCGGGAAACATGTAGGGCAGATCGAAGACCTCGAACTCGCGCACACCCAGCGCGCTCAGCTTGCTCAAGGACGGGGCGAGCATCTGGACCCATCCCGAGCGCAGCGCGGCGAACTCCTCGATGTCCGGGTAGAGGCGGCTGCTCGGATAGACCGCCACCTTCGCCCGGCCGTTCGTGTATTGCGCCGCGAGCTCCGCGAACTTGTCGGCCGCGCGCCCCTTGGGCGAGTCCGGCGATACGACGTGACTGAACCTGATTACGATCGGCTGTTGCGCGATGGCCGTGGACGAAAACACCAGCACCAGCACGACGAGAATGGCTCGCAGCTTCATATTGTCTCCCCCCAAAATGATCGCGTCCGGCCCGTGCATCCCGGGCTCTTGTTTCCCGAATTATGGTTGTCGCGCCAGGTGGCGACAAGGGTGCAGCGTCTCGGTCAGCGCGCAGCGGCCAACCGATTGCCCGTCCTTGACTTGAACCGCACCGAGCGCTGGCTCGCCCGCTTCACCAGTTCGCCCCAGATGCTCGCGGGATTGTCGTGGAAGATGAAGTCCGGTGTTGCGGCGGTTGCGAACCAGCCTCCCTCTTCGATCTCGCTCTGCAGTTGACCGGGCCCCCAGCCGGCGTGACCGACGTAGACGCGAAGAGGGTCCGCCCCTTTGCGTTTCAGCACGTCCAGGAGCAGCGATCGGTCGTTCGCGATGTAGAGGTCGTCCATCACGTGCATGCCGTGCTGGGGGCGTGTCTCGGTGCGAAACACGAAGCTCAGGCTGCGCAGCGCCACCGGACCGCCGAAATAGACATGCTCCTGCGCCTGCTCGAACGCTTCGTCACCCGGCACGAGGCGCGCGAGCGGCGTGTCGAGCGGCCGGTTGATGATCACTCCGCGGCTTGCCATCGGCGTGTGCTGGACGACGAGCACGACCGTTTCCCGGAAATTCGGGTCGGTGATGCGCGGGGAGGCGACGAGAAAGAACGCACCGGGTTCGTCTTGCGCGGTCGCGACCGTGGACAGCAGCACGAGGACCGCAATCAGCGGTTCCCTAAAGATCAACCGCACGCAGCTTCTCGAGGTCGAGGATGCGAACGTTTCTGCCCTCCACCGAGATCAGGCCGTCCTCCGCGAGCTCGTGCAGGATGCGGGAGAAATGCTCCGGCGTGAGGTTCAGGCGCGAGGCGAGGACGCCCTTGCTCACGGGCAGCGTCACGGTCAGGCTGGGACCCGCTTGCGCCTCTTGGTCCTCGCGCAACAGGTAGCCGATCACGCGCTGGGCGCCGGAGCTCAGGCAGTAATCCTCGACGTCGCGTACCAGCGCATGCAGTCGGCTCGACAGCCCGGCGATCATCTTGCGCGCGAACCTGGGATCGTGGTCGAGCTCCGCGAAGACGGTCTCCTTCGCCACATGGACCAGCATGGAGTCCGCGAGCGCCTGGGCGTAGACGATGTAGGGCCGCTCCATGAACATGAGCGCCTCGCCGAAGCTCTGACCCTGGCCGATGATGTCGACCACCTTTTCC
>JAEUMX010000384.1 GCA_016791285.1 Burkholderiales bacterium | reverse complement strand
TCGAGCCTGATCGCCGAGCGAATCCAGCAGGACCCGTACCGCTTCCTCATCTGCGCCGACAAGTTCCAGACCGGCTACGACGAGCCGCTGCTGCACACGATGTATGTCGACAAAGCGCTCGCGGGCATCAAGGCGGTGCAGACGCTCTCCAGGCTAAACCGCGCGCACCCGAAGAAGCACGACGTGTTCGCGCTCGACTTCATGAACGATGCGGATGTGATCCGCGAGTCGTTCGCGCCGTACTACCGAACGACGATCCTCGCCGAGGAGACCGACCCGAACAAGCTGCACGACCTGAAGGCCGCGCTCGATGACGCGCAGGTCTACGAGCCGGCGCAGATCGACACCTTCGTCGAGCGCTACCTGGGCGGGGCGCCCCGCGAGCAGCTCGACCCGATTCTCGACGCCTGCGTGGCCACCTACCGCGAGCAACTCGACGAGGACGCGCAGGTCGACTTCAAGGGCAAGGCCAAGGCCTTCGTGCGCACCTACGGCTTCCTCTCGATGGTGCTGCCGTACACGAACGCCGCGTGGGAGAAGCTCTCGATCTTCCTGAACTTTCTCGTCTCCAGGCTGCCGGCGCCGGTGGAGAAGGATCTGTCGAAGGGCATCCTCGAAGCCATCGACATGGACAGCTACCGGGCCGAGAAACAGGCAGCGATGGCGATCCGGCTGCCCGATGCGCAAGGCGAGATCGGGCCGGTGCCGACCGCGGGCGGCGGCCGCAAGCCGGAGCCGGAACTCGACCGGCTGTCGAGCATCCTGAAGGGGTTCAACGACCAGTTCGGCAACATCCCGTGGGACGACGCCGACCGCGTGCACAAGCGGATCGTCGAGGAGGTTCCGGCACGGGTAGCGGCGGACGCCGCGTACCGCAACGCGATGCAGAACTCCGACCGCCAGAACGCCAGGATCGAGCACGACAGGGCACTGGCTCGCGTGATGACGGCGTTCGTGAACGACGAAGTCGAGCTGTTCAAGCAGTTCATGGACAACGAGTCGTTCCGGCGCTGGCTGACGGACACGGTGTTCGGGTTGACGTATGAACAGCCGGCGGCTGGTGCCTGACGACGCGGCGCGACGCCGCTACTCCACGTTCTGCACCTGCTCCCGCATCTGCTCGATCAGCACCTTGAGCTCGACCGCGGTCTGGGACACCTCGTTGTCGGCGGCCTTCGAGCCGAGCGTATTCGCCTCGCGGTTGAGCTCCTGCATCAGGAAGTCGAGGCGCTTACCCACCGTTCCCCCGCGGTCGAGGACGCGACGCACTTCGGTGAGATGGGTGCCGAGGCGCGAGAGCTCTTCGTCCACGTCGCTGCGGGTCATGAAGAGCGCGAGCTCCTGCCGGATGCGTTCGTCGTCCGCGCTGCCGATCGCTTCCCTGAGCCGCGCGGCGAGTTTCTCGTAGTAGGCAGCGAGCACTTGCGGCATGCGCGGTGCGATGGTCGCGGTCAGCGCTTCCATCTGCGTCACGCGCTCGATGAGAAAGGTCTTCAGGCGCTCGCCCTCGCGGCTGCGAAAGGCGTTGAAGTCGTCGAGCCCGGACCGGGTCAGTGCGATACACAAGTCGCGCATCGCGTCGAGCGGCAGCGCATTCGACGCGAGCACGCCGGGCCAGCGCAGCACGTCCACCACCCGCAATCCTTCGCTGTCCGGCAGCAGCGCCTGCACCTGCCGGTTGAGCGCGCCGAGCTGGCGCGTGAGCGCCTCGTTCAGCTCGAGCTTCGCGGCGCCCGCGGCGGCCTCGGTGAAGCCCAGCCGGCATTCCACCTTGCCGCGCGATACTTTCCCCGCGAAGAGCTCGCGCAGCGAGGGCTCGACGAACCGCAGCTCTTCCGGCATCCGCATCTGGATGTCGAGAAAGCGGTGATTGACCGCCCTGAGCTCGAGATTGAGCACCCCTTCTGGCAGCTCGCGTGCGACGCTGGCATAGCCGGTCATGCTGTAGATCATGGTGGCGCCCGGATCCGTTGTCGGCCGTCCGGCATGCTCCGGGCGGCGCCCCGCGCAACGATGGCAGGGCGCGGAAAGATAACACATAATGTCGTTGCTGCGCGCGCAGCCAGGAGGGCGCGATACAGGTGGGGCGAGGCGCATGAGATTCAGGATCTTTCAGGACAGCCGCATCGGGCGCAGGCCCAGCAACCAGGACCGCACCGGCTTTGCGTACGGCGCGCACCGGGCGCTGCTGGTCGTGGCCGACGGCATGGGCGGGCATCCGCGCGGCGAGCTCGCGGCGCAGATCGCGGTGGACAGCGTGCTCGCGCGCTTCGCCGACTGGTCGCGGCGGGGCCATCGCGATGCGGAAGGCATGTTGCGCGGCGCGCTCGATGCGGCGCATCGCGCGATTCACGAGCGCGCCCGGGAGGAGCGGCTCTGGGACTATCCGCGCACGACCTGCACTGCCTGCGTCGTGCACGAGGGCGCCGCGACGTGGTGCCACGTCGGCGATTCGCGGTTGTACCTCGTGCGGGACGGGGCCGTGCTCGCGACGACGAGAGACCATTCGGGCGCCTGGCTCTTGGTGGAGCAGGGCGTGATCGAGCCGCACGAGGCGCGCGTGCACCCGGATCGCAACTTCGTCTACAACTGTCTCGGCGGGGAGATCGCCCCCGACATCGAGATGTCGCGCCCCGTCACGCTCGCCGTCGGCGACCGGATCATGCTTTGCAGCGACGGCCTGTGGGCGCCGGTCACGAACGAGGAGATCGCCGCCGCCCTTGCTTCCGACACCTGGTCCACGGCGCTCCAGGCGCTCCTGAGCGAGGCCGAGGGCCGTGCCGCTGCGTACGCGGACAATCTGAGCTATGTCGCGCTGGCGGTGGCCGACGACGCGGACGAAGATGGCGTCGACATCGATGCCCTCGCGCCGGGCGAGGTCACCGTCCGCCACGGGCCGGCGTCGAGCCCGATCACCTGACCGTGTACCGTTCCCTTCGATGACCATCCAGCGTCCCAGCGGCCGGCGTCCCGACCAGTTGCGTCCGGTCGTGATCACGCGGCGCTTTACCCGCCACGCCGAGGGCTCGGTGCTGATCGAGTTCGGCGAGACACGGGTGATCTGCACCGCGAGCGTGGAAGAAAAGGTGCCCCTGTTCCTGCGCGGGCGCAATCAGGGTTGGCTCACCGCCGAATACGGCATGCTGCCGCGCTCCACCCACACGCGCACCGACCGCGAGGCCGCCCGCGGCAAACAGAGCGGACGCACCCAGGAGATCCAGCGCCTGATCGGCCGGGCGCTGCGCGCGGTGGTGGACCTCGCGGGCCTGGGCGAGCGCACCATCCACATCGACTGCGACGTGATCCAGGCCGACGGCGGCACCCGCACCGCGAGCATCACGGGAGCGTTCGTCGCCGTGCACGATGCCGTCTCCCATATGCTTGCTGCCGGCACGATTCGCACCTCGCCGATCCTCGAGCCCGTGGCAGCGGTGTCGGTGGGCATCAGCGACGGCGTCCCGCTGCTCGATCTCGATTACCGCGAGGACTCGACCTGCGACACCGACATGAACGTCGTGATGAC
>JAEUMX010000352.1 GCA_016791285.1 Burkholderiales bacterium | reverse complement strand
CTTCGGCATGGCGGTAGATCCAGCGGCAACCTTCGGGCGACATCTCGAAGGCGGACGGCACGTCGAGCAGCCGCCAGCCGTCGCCGAGCTGCACGAAAAGCCGCTGGCCGTGGGAGCGGAACAGACCCAGGTAGCTGTGCGCGGTGGATAGGAAACGGTTGATGCTGACGTGGCCCTGCGTCACCATCGAATGGAACACGCCGGCCATCCAGACGGTGGAGGTGAGCCCGCATTCGTTCGCCGTGAGGTCGCTGCCGGAGCGGAGAATGTGGCCGTGGGGGCGCAGCACCTGGAGTTCCTTCGCCTTCAGAACCACGTGGCGCCGCTCGCCGGTGAAGAAGGACAGCGTGCGGCCATCGGCGTCGCGTTCGACATGCCTGCGCACAGCGCCGCACACCTCATCGATCTGCGCCTCGGAGAGATCGAGTGCTTCCAGCAGCGGGGCGGTGCTGAACACACTTGCGGACGCCGCGCGCGGGTCAGCGGGGGCGGGCCATTCGGCGGGTGGCTTGGCCTCAGGCAGGGCCAGGGCTCTGTCCACGAACGCCAGGTCGGCGTCCGACGTGGCGGCGGGATGGTTTTCCTCGAACCAGCCGAAGAAGCCGCGTTCGGTCCGCGCGCCGGGTTCCAGTCGCACCGCTTCATCCTGAATCGCCGCCATCGCGTGCTCGTGCTGGCGGCGCGTGCCCGGCAACCCGCCTGTCACGCCGAGCGGCAGGCGGCCCGCGCGGGTGGCGAGCCCGTGGACCTGCAGGGCGTCGGTGGCGAAGCTCGTCGCGCGGCCGAGCGTGCCGATCACACAACACGGATCGCGCCCGCCCATGAGCTGGTTCTGCCGCGAAGCCAGAACCCAGCCCCGCTCCGGATGTACGAGCGGCGCGTGGTCGAGATACTGGCTCACGTAGTACTCGTTGAGCCGCACGGCGCCGTAGTGGGCGAGGCCGATGTCCTGCACGTAGATGAGGTCTGCCGTAACGGCTGCCGACCCGGTGTTCTCCAGCGTCACGTGCCAGAACCAGGCAGCGGCCGATTCCGCCAGGGTCAGCACGACCGCGAAGCGGAGGCTCCCCCACTTGCCCGACCACGCCGCGCGACTGCCGTCCGACGCCACGTGCGCGGGGCTGCGCGGTCCCAGTAGCGGCGTTGCTTCGATGGTTTCGCCCAGGCACCGAAGATAGATGTTCGCCGGCCCGCCTTCCAGCTCGTTGCCAGGGAACAGGTTGAGGAGGATGTCGCCACGGTCCAGGCGGCGGAGCGAGCCGTTGGCGTTCACCTCGACCGAGAGACCGGAGGGGCTTTCGAGGCGGAGGAGGGAAGGTGCGGCTTGCTCGGTGTTCATCTTCTGGCTTTGCGATCGGACGAGCTTCGGGGCCTGGGGAGCTATGCTCGATTCTGGTGTATGAGCGCGGGGGGGGGGGAGTTGAGAAGGCGGCGTACCTCTGCTGAAATCGGATTGTCGAGATTCGAAGACAGCAACCGCGGAGATACGCCATGAGCAAGGATACGAGCAGGGTCGGC
>JAEUMX010000329.1 GCA_016791285.1 Burkholderiales bacterium | reverse complement strand
AGAAGCCGGGGTTCTTCAAGCGGCTGTTCGGCAACCGATGAGGGTGCGGCGCATGTCCTTCCTGTCATTCTTTCTGGGACAAAAGAAGAAGACGGCGACGATCGCGAAGGAACGCCTGCAGATCATTCTGGCGCACGAGCGGACCGGTCGGGGCGCCGCTTCGGACTGGCTGCCGGCGCTGCAGCGCGAACTGGTCGACGTGGTGTCGAAGTACGTCCGCATCGACCGGCGCGACATCCGCGTCTCGCTCGAGCGCCAGGAGAACCTCGAGGTGCTGGAGGTCAAGATCGAGATGCCGAACGCATGAGACCGCGGGAGGCCTGTGCGAATGGACACGGTGTCCGTTGACGTAGCGATCATCGGCGCCGGCACGGCGGGCCTCAACGCGCGCCGCGAGGTCGAGAAGCGCGGCGGACGATCGCTTCTGATCGAGAGCGGCCCCTACGGCACCACCTGCGCGCGTGTCGGCTGCATGCCGTCGAAGCTCCTGATCGCGGCGGCGGAGACCGCGCATGCCATCCACGTCGCGCCGGCGTTTGGCGTCCACGCGGCAGGCGGGCTCCGGGTCGACGGTGCTGCGGTGATGAAGCGGGTGCGCCGCGAGCGCGATCGCTTCGCCGGCTTCATGGTGGATGCGACCGAAGCGATCCCCGAAGCGCAGCGCCTGCGCGGCCATGCGCGGTTCACGGGTCCGACCGCGCTCGCAGTCGACGATCGCGTCCGCGTCGAGGCGCGCACCGTGGTCGTCGCCGCCGGCAGCCAGCCCTTCGTGCCGCCGCCGTTCGACTGCATCCGCGACCGGATCATGGTGAGCGACGACGTCTTCGAGCTCGCGGATCTGCCCGGCAGTCTCGCCGTGATCGGCACCGGCGTCATCGCGCTGGAACTCGGCCAGGCGTTGCAGCGGCTCGGTGTGCGGGTGGCGTTCTTCAACCCGTTCGCGGAGGTCGGCGCGTTCACCGACCCCGAGGTAAAGCGGATCGCCGATCGCGAGCTCGCGAGCGAGCTCGACCTGAGACTTGGCGTGCAGATGCTCGACCCCGAGCCCGGGGAACGGGACATCCTGCTGCGCTGGCGCGATGCGAGCGGCGCCGGGCAGGAGGAGCGCTTCGCGCGCGTGCTGGTGGCTGCCGGCAGGCGCCCCGCCATTGCCGGCCTCGGCCTGGAAGCAACCGGGCTGCCGCTCAGCGACGCGGGGCTGCCGGCGGTGAACCCGCAGACCGCGCAGTGCGGGGAGGCACCGATCTTCTTCGCCGGCGATGCCGATGGCAAGCAGCCGCTGCTGCACGAGGCGGCGGACGAAGGCCGCATCGCCGGCGAGAACGCGATGCGCTGGCCCGACGTGGTGGCGCACGAACGCCGCACGCCGCTCGCCATCGCCTTCACCGACCCGCAGATGGCGCTGGTGGGCGCGCGGTTTGCCGATCTGCCCACGGGGCGCCACGCCATCGGCACGGTGTCGTTCGAGGACCAGGGGCGCGCTCGCGTCGCCGGACGCAATCGCGGACTCGTGCGCATCTATGCCGAGACCGGAACCTGCAGGCTGATTGGCGCGGAGATGTTCGGACCGCAGATGGAGCACATGGCGCACCTCCTCGCGTGGGCGGTCGAGCAGCGCATGACCGCGCAGCGCGCGCTCGCGATGCCGTTCTACCATCCGGTCCTGGAAGAGGGGCTGCGTACGGCTCTGCGCGATCTCGCACGGCAGTTGCGCGTGCTGGGCGAGTGCCGCGCCGAGGACATGGCGGAATCGCCGGGCGAGTAACCACTGTGAACGACATGACGATGCGCAAGCTCCACACCCTGTACCGGCCGGCGGCCGTGGCTTCGCGCCATCCGCCGCTGCTCTTCGTGCACGGTGGTTACGTCGGCGCGAGCTGCTGGGACGAGTTCTTCCTGCCCTACTTCAGCCGCAGCGGCTTCGAATGTCACGCGCTCGACCTGTCGGGCCACGGGCTGAGCGAAGGACGGGAGCAACTCAATTCCTTCGGACTCGACGATTACGCCGCGGATGTCGCGCGGGTCGCGACATCCCTGGGCGAACCGCCGGTCCTGATCGGCCACTCGATGGGCACCGCGATCGTCGAGCGGGTGGTGGCATGCGCACCGGCGCGGGCGGCCGTCCTGATGTCGCCCGTGCCCACCATCGGGACACTGGCGGCGGTGATGAAACTGGCATTGACGGAGCCGGCTTTTTTCAGCGAGGTCGCCCGCGCCACCGAGGGACGCTATACGGAGCAGACGCTGCGGCTCATGCGCGACGTGTACTACTCGCCGGACATGCGACCCGAAGACCTGGTGCGCTTCCAGGTCCATTTCCAACCGGAGTCCACCCGCGCCGTGACGGAACTGACGCTGCTCGGCCTGCGCGCTCCGCGCCGCCTGCCGCGCATCCCGGCGCTGGTGATCGGGGGCGAGCGCGATGCGGTCTTCCCGGCGAACCTGCTCTACTTCAGCGCCATCCGCTGGAACGCAAAGGTCGTCGAGGTGCCACGGGCGGGCCACACGCTCATGCTCGACGCACACTGGGAGCGAGCAGCGGGAGAAATCGCCCGCTGGCTCGGCGAGCAGCAATGGTGACGGCCGAGCGTACGGTTCGGCGCGGAATTTGAAACAGAAGATATCGGAGAAACGAGCATGGGCACGAAAAAAATCGCGATTGCCTGCCAGGGAGGCGGCACGCATGCAGCATTCACCTGGGGCGTCCTCACCGAGATCCTGCGCACCAAGAAGCGGTGGGACGCGAGCCGGGATCCGGGCGACAAGTTCGACATCGTCGCCATCAGTGGCACCTCCGCCGGTGCGATGTGCGCACTCGCGACCTGGTACGGCCTCGTCCCGAACAAGGCGGATGCGGACTGCGGCACGCTCGACAAGGCGATCGAGCGCCTCGACCACCTGTGGACCACCTTCGCCGCGACGACGCCGGTCGAGCACACCCACAACCGGATGGTGAACAGCTTCATGCAGTGGGCGTCGAAGGGCATGCCGTCGCCGTCGTCGAGCCCTTACAGTCCCTTCGGGAAGATGGGCCTCACCGGTTTGTCGATGATGGGCGTGCGTCCGGAGTACCTGGACTTCGCCGCGCTGCTCGAGTCGTTGTGCCCCCAATTCGACGCGATCCACTGGCCGGGCGTGCTCGAGGCGAAGGTTCGGATCATCGTCGGTGCGATCGAGGTCTTGAGCGGGAACTTCGAGATCTTCGACTCGGACAAGACGCTGGAACAGCTCGGCCTGCACCCGGGGGGCGAGAAGATCGCGCAATACGAGACCCACCGCTGGCGGATGCGACGCCCGATCTCGCTCGAGGGCGTGGCGGCATCGGGCACGCTGCCGGAGATTCTTCCCGCGCAGGTCATCCCCGACACGGTCTTCCCGACGCTGCGGCCGGGCAAGACCATCACCCGCAACGCGCACTACTGGGACGGTCTGTACTCGCAGAATCCCCCCGTGCGCGATCTGCTCGACGCGGACTGCAAGGAGGAGAAGCCGGACGAGATCTGGGTGATCCGTATCAACCCGCAGGAGTTCGATCCCCGCACGACGAACATCACGCTCAGCATGATCCGCGACCGGGAGAACGATCTCGCCGGCAACCTCTCGCTCAACCAGGAGCTCAACCATATCCTCACCATGAATCGCTGGATCGAGGAGTTCGGAGAGAAGCATCCGCCGCTGGCGGGTTGCAAGGTGGTGACGGCCCGCACGATCAAGATGACACGCGAGACGGCGTGGGGCATGTGTTACACGTCCAAGTACGACCGCGATCCGGCCCACTACGCGCGCCTGCGCGAGGAGGGGCAGCGCGTGGCCGAAGAGTGGCTCGGGAATTGGCGCACGCTCGGGGACGACTTCATCGCCTACCCCTTCGACGCGCGCTATCCGGAGCACGACTGAGCCCGACAGTTGTGGTGAGGCCACCGCCCGGCCTCAGAAAAGCTCCGTCCCCGCACAGTTAGGAAAACCGGTCTCCTCCGCCCAGCGTCCGGCAGCGTTCCAGCAGTTACCCACCCCGCCGGCGCCGAACGCCGCGGAGCCGCGGAAGATGCCGGTGACAGCATTGCCGTCGTCGATCTTGCGGTCCACAGCGGCCAGCATCGCCACCGGCAGTTGGCCTCCGGTCTTGAGGTTGTGCCGGCTGGGCGGCGCGCCGGGGTCTGCGTAGGCGTTGTCGTAAGCGAGATCGAGAAAGCCGCCGTAAGCATTCGCCGGAGTGGTCGCGGACGAATGGGAGGCGGCGTTCGCCGCGTCGAAGCCGTAGTTGAGCAGCCCGGCCTTGGACAGATGATCCCAGACGAGCAGCGTCTCCAGCGGGCTGCCGGTGACCTCGACGCGACCGTTGCCGTTGCCGTCGCCGGCAGCCCCGGGGACGTTGCGCGTGGCCTGGGGATAGTCGCCGGGGAGCGCGCGGTAGCGATCCTGAAAAGTGAAAAAGGCCGCTTTGATTCCCGTCTGCAGCGCGACCAGGTTATGCACCCTCGCCCCGGCGATGAGCTCCTGGCCTTTCACCACCCCGCCGACCAGCAACCCGAGAATCACCAGGACGATGGCCACCTCGATCAGCGTGAAGCCGCGCTGCCTGCCCTGTCCCACCCGCGCGTGCGCGCGCTCCTCGAATCTCATGGTCTGCATTTGACAACCCGACGAAGCAGTTGTCTTCATCAGCCACAAGGACGCCGCGGGGAAGAACAGCCGAGCTCACCCAGTTCTGCCGGCAGGAGATCCACTGCCAAGGGAACGCCACGATCCGGCTTCACAAAAGGTAGGGGCCGCCCGAGGGCGGCCCCATTCCTTTCCCTGAGCCGCCTTATATAACCTTCGAATAGCGCGCGCGGTCCTCGCCCGCCCGCAGATAGCGGTCGAAGACCATGCAGATGTTCCGGATGAGCAGCCGGCCCTTCGGCGTCACCCCCAGCCAGCCCGGCTCGATGTCGATCAGCCCCTCCGCCTCGTACAACCTGAGGTCTTCCAGCTCCTGGCGGAAGTAGCTCTCGAAGTCGAGCAGATAGGCGATCTCGATCGACTCGGTGGAGAGCTCGAAGTGGCACATGAGCGACTGGATGATCGCTCGGCGCGCGAGATCGTCCGCCGACAGTTCGATGCCGCGCATGATCGGCAGCTCGCCGTGATCGATGGCGTCATAGTAGTCCTCGAGCGCGCGGTGATTCTGGCTGTAAGTGGGGCCGATCTTGCCGATGGCCGAGACGCCGAGCGCGACGAGATCGCAGTCGGCATGGGTCGAATAGCCCTGGAAGTTGCGGTGCAGGCGGCCCTGCATCTGCGCTATCGTGAGCTCGTCCTGCGGCCGCGCGAAGTGATCCATCCCGATGTAGATGTATCCCGCGTCCGTGAGCCGGCGAATGGCGAGCCCGAGAATCTGCAGCTTGGTCTCGGGCAGCGGCAGATCCTCTTCACGGATGCGGCGCTGCGGCTTGAAGAGTGCCGGCAGGTGCGCGTAGTTATAGATCGCAATCCGGTCGGGGGCGAGGGCGATCACCTTCTCGAGGGTGCGGTTGAAGCTCATCACGGTCTGTTTCGGCAAGCCATAGATGAGATCCATGCTGACCGAGCGGAATCCCTCCCGCCGGGCCGCGCTGAGCACGCGCTCGGTCTCCTCCTCGCTCTGGATGCGGTTCACCGCACGCTGAACGTCGGGATCGAAATCCTGCACGCCCAGGCTCAACCGATTGAAGCCGAGCGCCCGTAGCAGTGCGACAGTCTCTTCGCCGACCTTGCGCGGGTCGATCTCGATCGAGTACTCGCCGTCGGGTGCCAAGTCGAAGCTCTCGCGGGTGCGCCGCATGAGCGCTTGCATCTGTTCGTGCGAGAGATAGGTCGGCGTCCCGCCGCCCCAGTGCAACTGCTGCACGCGCGGCTCTTCGCGGAAGAGCTCGCTTTGCGTGCGCATCTCGGCAAAGAGATAATCGAGATACTTGGCGGCCTTCGTGACGTCCTTGGTGACGATCTTGTTGCAGCCGCAGTAGAAGCACACCGTGTTGCAGAACGGGATGTGCACGTAGATCGACAGCGGCCGGCAGACGGGACCCGTGTTGCGCTTCCCCGCCCATATGCAATAAGCATCGGCGTTGAACGCCTCGACGAAGCGATCCGCCGTCGGGTAGGAAGTATACCGGGGTCCCTTGCGGTCGAGACGGCGGATCAGGTCGAGATCGACCTCCAGCCGAGGATGCCGCTCTTCGCTCACCACGACGTTCCCCAGAGAAAGCATGCGCTGGCTGCCAATGAATGAAGACACCTAACGGGAGCTAATATGCCAGTGCTCCAGGGGGGCACGTTTGATCTAGGTCAAAGAACGTGCCATAGTTCGCGCTCTTTCGGGAAAGCTCTCGACCATGGCCTCCCGCACCATCCTGAAGCAAAGCGACATCGCGCAGCTCAAAAGCGTCTGCTCGGCATGCAGTCTCCTGGAGTTGTGCTTGCCGATCGGACTCGAACCCAAGGAGATCGATAAGCTCGATCGCCTGGTGGAGCATCACCGCTCGGTCAAGCGCGGCGATTTCCTCTACCGCGCGGGCGCACCCTTCCGATCGCTGTTCGCGGTGCGCAGCGGCTTTCTCAAGAGCTATGTGCTGCACGACGACGGCCGCGAGCAAGTCACAGGCTTTCACATGATGGGTGAGTTCGTCGGCATGGACGCGATCAGCACCGACGTGCACACCTGCGACGCGGTGGCGTTGGAGAACAGCGACATCTGCGAGATTCCTTTCGGCACGCTGGAGGCGTTTTCCCGCACCGTTCCGATTCTGCAGCGGCACCTGCACAAGATCATGAGCCGCGAGATCGTGCGCGATCACGGTGTCATGCTGCTGCTGGGCAGCATGAAGGCGGAAGAGCGGCTGGCGGCGTTTCTCCTGAATCTGTCGCAGCGCTACGCCGCGCGTGGTTATTCCGGCACCTCCTTCCACCTGCGCATGACGCGCGAGGAGATCGGCAGCTACCTCGGACTCAAGCTCGAAACCGTGAGCCGGGTCTTCTCCAAGTTCCAGGAAGAAGGGCTCATCAGCGTCCAGAACAAGTACATCGAGTTCAAGGACGTGGCGGGCCTGAAAGCGGTGATCGGCCAACAGCACCGCTGCCAGAGAAGCTGAACGGGAGCCGCGGTCAGAACTTGTAGAAGGTGCGGTTCAGGTAGTCGACGACCGCCGCACGCTCCTCGGCGTCCCAATCGAGCTTCTGGTTCCCCTGCCAGCGATCGACCTGCTGTACGAGTTCGCCCATGTTTTTGACCAGCGGATCGCGCTGCGTGTGTGCCTGGCAGGTGTGGCAGGCGACGCAGTGATTGGCATACAGTGCCTCGCCGCGGGAAACGCTGGGTGCCGCAGTGGAGCCGGTCGAGCAGACGAGCAGAGTCGCCGCGACCACTGAACACAATCGCATTCTCAGATCAGTCACAACAGCCATCCGCGTTTTCGCGCTTGGGGCAACCGGCCGGACGCTCGACCGCGGGCAGCGGACAACGGTTGATCTCGAACGGCGATCGCTGCAGGAAACAGGTGAGCGCACTCGACCCGGCGGCGAACGCCCAGAACAGGAAAAAACCGGCCGAGTAAACCGCGGTGCGACCCCATCCCAGGGGCTCGCCGAAGAGTCCGATATCCCCCGGGTCCACCAGTGCGAAAAAAATCGTGGTCATGGTGCCGCCCACGATGAACGCGGGCCAGAACACCCAAATCATCCGACGTCCCATGGAGTCACCTCCCATTTGCTTCAGAGTGGCTGCGGCTCCAGCGCGACCTCCGCATTCTCCGGTACGAACATCTCGCCCACGAGACGCCAGGTCTGCAGCGTATCCTCCAGGCTCAACAACCAGCGACCGCGGCGCAGCGTCGACAGCGCGCCATCGTACACGCCGGGGCTGCTCGCCGGGAGCTCCGCGACCTGGTCGGCTCCCGCACGGGTGGGGTGCAGCACGTGCAGCCGAATGGCGCTCGGCAGAGGTCGTTCCGTACTGCCGCGAAGATAGACCCGCACCCGCTGATTGTCGAAATTGAAGAGCACGCTGGCGCGCAGACCGAGCTCCGCGGCCGCCTGGTCGCGGCGGATCACCTGGTTGATCGCGAGCCCCTGTTTGTAGTAGTCGTCCGCGACCAGCCCGTCGTCGCTCTTCACGGCAAGCCAGACGGTGACGGCTCCGGCGACGATCACGGTGAACGGACCGGCCGCCAGGAGCCACGGCCACGGCTCCCTGTACCACGCACGGGAGGAGGAACGCGTGCGATCGGCGAGGCTCGTCATGGTGCGCGCAGGTAGAAGTTCGAGTTGGCGCTGGCGGCGAGCCGGTCGTCGTCCACCGCCCTCACCTCGAAGTCGATGCGATGGGAGCCGGGCGCGACGCCGGCCGGATCTGCCTGCACGCTCACGGGCACGATGATGGACGAGGCACCGGCCACGCTCACGACCGGTGTGTCGGTCGCGAGGCGGATTCCCGGCAGACCCCTTACCGACATCGCGAACTGGTGCGGCGTCTCGGCGGTGTTCATGATCTGCAGGCGGTACACGTTCTCCATCCAGCCATCGTTCGTCTCCCGCACCAGGTTGGCGCGGTCCTTCAGCACGTTGAGCTTGACCGGCACCCGCATCGCGAGCGTGACCAACATCGCCACGATCACCGTGGCGAGGATGCCGGTGTAGACCAGCACCCGCGGCCGCAGCAGATGCGACCTGATCTTGCGCAACCCGGTCTTCTCCTCCGCGTACTTGCCCTGCATTGCGTTTTCGGTGGAGTAGCGTATGAGACCGCGCGGGTATCCCATCTTGTCCATCACCTGGTCGCAACCGTCGATACACGCCCCGCAGGCGATGCACTCGTATTGCAGCCCGTTGCGGATGTCGATGCCGGTCGGGCAGACCTGCACGCAGATCTGGCAGTCGATGCAGTCGCCGAGCCCCCTGGCGCGATAGTCGACATTCTTCGGCCGCGACCCGCGCGGCTCGCCGCGCCCCGGATCGTAGGTGATGATCAGCGTGTCGGGGTCGAACATCACGCCCTGGAAGCGGGCATAGGGGCACATGTACACGCACACCTGCTCGCGCAGCCAGCCGGCGTTGCCATAGGTGGCGAAGCCGTAGAACAGTACCCAGAACGTTTCCCACGGCCCCAGGTTGAAGGCGACGAGCTCGCCGACCAGGCTGCGAATCGGGGTGAAATAGCCGACAAAGGTGATTCCGGTCCACAGGGCCACCGCGATCCAGACCCCGTGTTTGGCTGACTTGATGCCGATCTTGCGCGCGCTCCAGGGCTCACGGTCGAGCTTCATCCGCTTCACCCGATCGCCCTCGATGTGGTGCTCGATCCACATGAAGATCTCGGTATACACCGTCTGCGGACAGGCGTAACCGCACCACAATCGGCCCGCCACCGCGGTGAAGAGGAAAAGCGATAGCGCCGAGACGATCAGGAGGCCGGCCAGGAAGATGAAGTCCTGCGGCCAAAGTACCAGGTCAAAGAGGTAAAAACGGCGCGCCCCGAGATCGAACAGCACCGCCTGCCGCCCGCCCCAGGGGATCCACGGCAGACCGTAGAAGATCAGCTGCGTGACGATGACGAGCACCCAGCGCCAGGTCGCGAAGAGGCCGTGCACCGCGCGCGGATAGATCGCCTTGCGAACCTCGTAGAGATCCGTCTCCACCGAGCTCGGCTCCGCGCTCGACGAGGGCGCCTTGGGCAGCGGGCTGCTCACGCTCTATCCCCTGCCCCGCAGCTCGGCGAGCCCGCCCGAGCCGGGTTGCGATGTGGGAATCGGCTCATTGCTTCGGCTGCGAAAGGGAGTAGATATAGGCCGCGAGCAGGTGCACCTTGGCTTCCCCGAGGAGATCCTTCCACGCCGGCATGACGTTGTTGCGGCCCAGGGTGATGGTCTCCGAGATCGCTGCGAGCGAGCCCCCGTACAGCCACACGTTGTCGGTGAGGTTCGGTGCCCCGATGGCCGGATTGCCCTTGCCGTCCGGGCCGTGGCATGCGGCGCAAACGGCGAACTTCTCCTTGCCCTCCGCGGCGAGCACCGGATCGAAAGGCTTCTGGCCGGAGATCTCCCGCACATAGTTGGCCAGCGCCTTGACGCCCTGCGCCCCGCCGACCGCGTCGATCATCGGCGGCATGATCCCTGTGCGCCCATCGCGGATCGAGGTTTCGATGGCCTCCGGCGACCCGCCGTGGAGCCATTCGCCGTCCGTGAGATTCGGGAAGCCCTTGGCGCCGCGCGCGTCCGATCCATGGCATTGATAGCAATAGGTCAGGTACAGCCGCTGCCCCATCTCGCGCGCTTCGGCGTTCGCCGCCAGCGCCGGGATGTCCATCTTCGCGAACCTCTCGTAGATGGGATCGAATTCTCTGGCCGCGGCCTCCCGCTCTCTTTCGTACTGGCCGATCGAGGTCCAGCCGAGCAATCCCGGAAAGCTTCCGAGACCGGGATATAGGGCGAGATAGACGAGAGCGAAGATCACCGTGAGGTAGAAGAGGTAGCTCCACCACATCGGCAGCGGATTGTTCCACTCCTCCAGCTCGTCCCACACATGGCCCGTGGTGGTGATCTGTTCGCCCGGTGCGCGCCTCTTGCTGCGCAGCATCCTCAAGAAGACGCCACAGCCGATCACGCTCACGAGCGTGGTGATGGTGATGAAGGGGCTCCAGAATCCACTCGTGAACTCGCTCATTTGTCCTGCGCTCCGTGTTCTTTTGACGAAACCTTTCGAGCTTCGGCGGAAACCATGGGTTCTTCTTCCTCGAAGGGCAGCCGGGCAGCCTCGTCGAAGTCGCGCTTGCGCTTCCTGCTGTAGGCCCAGAAGACGATGGCGAGAAAAAGGACGAACATGATCACCGTCATGGCCGACCGGATGTCGTTGAATTCCATCGCCTACCTTGCGGACTTAAGGGAGGTGCCCAGCACCTGGAGATACGCGATGATTGCGTCGAGCTCGGTCTTGCCTGCGACGGCGGCAGCGGCGCCCGCGATGTCCTCGTCGGTGTAGGGTACGCCGAGGGTGCGCAGCGCCTTCAGCTTGAGCGGCATCACCTTGTCATCGATTGTCGTCTGCTGCAGCCATGGGTACGCCGGCATGTTGGATTCCGGTACCACGTCGCGGGGCTGGTTGAAGTGGATCCGGTGCCAATCGTCGGAGTAGCGTCCGCCGACCCGCGCCAGATCGGGGCCGGTGCGCTTGCTGCCCCACTGGAACGGCCGATCGTAGACCGATTCACCGGCCACGGAGAAGTGGCCGTAGCGCTCGGTCTCCGCCCGGAAAGGCCGAATCATCTGCGAGTGGCAGGTGAAGCACCCTTCCCGGACGTACACGTCACGGCCCGCCAGCTGCAGCGCGGTGTAGGGCTTGAGACCCGCCACCGGCTCGATCTGGGATTTCTGGAAGAACAGCGGCACGATCTCGACCAGTCCGCCCACCGCCACCGTGATGACGGTGAGGACGATCATGAGACCGACGTTCCGCTCGATTTTTTCATGGAATCGGATGAGAGGCATTTGCGGGACTCCTCTCGATCAGGCGTGGGCGCCGGCAACGGCGGGGATCGGCGCGTCCACCGCCTTGTGGCCCGCTATCGTCTTCACGACGTTGTACACCATGATCAGCATCCCGCCCAGGAACAGCATGCCCCCCAGAAGGCGAATGCCGTAGAACGGATACATCGCCTTCACGGCTTCGACGAAGCTGTAGGTGAGCGTCCCGTCGGAGTTGATCGCCCGCCACATCAGCCCCTGCGTCACGCCGGCGATCCACATCGCCGCGATGTAGAGCACGACGCCGATGGTCGAGATCCAGAAGTGCAGCGTGATCAACCCGGTGCTGTACATCTCGGTGCGTCCGAAGAGCCGCGGAATCAGGTAGTAGATGCTGCCGATCGTGATCATCGCCACCCAGCCGAGCGCACCGGCGTGCACGTGACCGATGGTCCACTCGGTGTAGTGCGAGAGCGCGTTCACCGTCTTCACCGACATCATCGGTCCCTCGAACGTCGACATGCCGTAGAACGACAGCGCCACGATCAGGAACTTGAGGATCGGGTCCGTGCGCAGCTTATACCAGGCACCGGAGAGGGTCATGATGCCGTTGATCATGCCGCCCCAGGAAGGCGCGAGCAGGATCAGCGAGAAGACCATCCCGATCGACTGCGTCCAGTCGGGCAGCGCGGTGTAGTGCAGGTGGTGCGGCCCGGCCCACATGTAGGTGAAAACGAGCGCCCAGAAGTGGACCACCGAAAGCCGGTAGGAGTAGACCGGCCGGCCGGCCTGCTTCGGGACAAAGTAGTACATCATGCCGAGGAAGCCCGCGGTCAGAAAGAAACCGACCGCGTTATGGCCGTACCACCACTGCACCATCGCGTCCTGCGACCCCGCGTAGGCCGAATACGACTTCCAGCCCGTGAACGAGACCGGCAGTTCGGCGCTGTTCACGAGGTGCAGCAACGCGATGGTCAGGATGTAACCGCCGAAGAACCAGTTGGCGACGTAGATGTGAGGCGTCTTGCGCTTCACGATGGTACCGAAGAACACGATCGCGTAGGCCACCCACACCAGTGCGATCAAGATGTCCACCGGCCATTCGAGCTCGGCATACTCCTTCGATGTCGTGTACCCGAGCGGCAGCGTGATCACGGCCAGCACGATGACCGCCGTCCAGCCCCAGAACGTGAAGGCCGCGAGCCTGTCGCTGAAGAGGCGCACGTGGCAGGTGCGCTGGACGACATAGTAGGAGGTCGCGAACAGGCCCGAGCCGCCGAAGGCGAAGATGACGGCGTTCGTGTGCAGGGGCCGCAACCGCCCGTAGGAGAGCCACGAAATTCCGTGGGTGAGATCGGGCCAGATGAGCTGAGCGGCGGCGATCACGCCGACCAGCATGCCGACGGCCCCCCACACGACGGTCATGATGGCGAATTGCCGGACGACGGTGTAGTTGTAGGTATTCGCCTGCGAATTCATGTTCCACGTCTCCTTAGCGTTCTGAAGATTTCCTGTCCTCCGGGCGATCATCCAGTGGCGGGAATCGGCCCGGTGCGAATGCTACGGCAAGGTCTATTTTTGATCCAGATCGAAATCTCCGTTCGGGCGGCCCGCCGTGGAAGCCGGCGCATCGTCGTCCATGAGAATGCGATAGGCAGGCCCTTCCAGATCGTCGAACTGTCCGCTTTTCAGCGCATACCAGAACACCACCGCGATCACGAAGACGAGCGTCACGGACAGCGGCACGAGCAGATACAGGATCTCCATCGTTACGAGTTCCGCGGCGCCAGGCGCTTCGCCGCCACCAACGCGCGCACGTCCGTGGGCACCCGGTCTTCTCGCCGGCGCGCCAGGCGCAGGGCGTTCAGCACCACGAGGAGCGAGCTCGCCGACATGCCGATCCCCGCCATCCACGGCGTCACGTAGCCGGCGATGGCGAGCGGCAGCGCGACCACGTTGTAGGCCGCTGCCCAGAGGAGATTCTGGCGGATGATGCGCCGCGTCCGGCCTGCGGTCTCGAAGGCTGTGCCGAGATGCTCGAGCCGATTCGAGAGCAGGATCATGTCGCTCGCGCCCTGTGCGATCGTGGTGCCGCCACCCATCGCGATGGACACCGCCGCACCCGCCAGCACCGGGGCGTCGTTCACTCCGTCGCCGACCATCGCCACCACCGCGCCGCGCGCCTGCAGCGCCTTCACGTACTCGAGCTTCTGCGCCGGCGTCACGTCTGCCACCACTTCGGCGATTCCGGTACTCGTCGCGACTTGGCGGGCCGCCGCCGTGCGATCACCCGACAAGAGCGCCACCGTGCGGCCCGAGCGGACGAGCGATTCGATCAGCGCCCGGGCACCGGGACGCAACGTGTCGGTGAGCCGAAAGAGCGCCAGCCAGCCATCGCGATCGCCCAGACCGACCAGAGTCGCCCCGCCATCCGGTGACGGCCCGGGCAGCGGACCCGCCAGCTCGCCGACGAAAGCCGGGGTGCCGAGCCTCAGCGACCTGCCGTCCACCGTCCCTTCCACCCCTGCGCCAGGCAGGTTGCGAACGTCCGCTGCCAACGGCCCCGCAGCCGTCACTTGCCCCGCGGCACGTGTCAGGGCGGCGGCGATGGGGTGCTCGGAGCCGCGCTCCAGCGCCGCGGCAAGCCGGAGCACTTCGCGCTCGGACCAGACGCCGCAGGTCTCGACCCCGGCGAGTTCGGGGCGGCCGCGGGTGAGCGTGCCGGTCTTGTCGAAGATCACGTGCGTCGCGCGGGACAGGGTTTCGAGCGCGTGCCCGCGCGTCACCACCACGCCAAGACGCGTCAGTGCCCCTGTGGCGGCCGTGAGCGCCGCCGGTGTCGCCAGCGACAATGCGCACGGACAGCTCACCACCAGCACCGACACCGTGATCCAGAGCGCACGTGCCGGATCGATCAGCGCCCAGGCCACCGCAGTGCACGCCGCGACGAGGAGCAGCACGACAACGAAAATCTGCGCCGCCCGATCTGCCATCTGCGCCAGGGCAGGCTTGCCGCTCGCCGCCCGGTCGAGCAGGCGAAGAATGCCGGCGACGACCGTATCCGGTCCCACACGCAGCACCCGCATCACCACCGGGCTCGTCACGTTGACCGCACCGCCCGTGAGCCGGTCGCCGCGCACCTTGAGAAGCGGTCGGCTCTCTCCGGTGAGGAGCGAATCGTCCACTTCGGTCGCGCCTTCGGCAATCTCGCCATCCGCCGGGATCGCTTCGCCCGGCCTCACCAGCACGCAGTCCCCGGGTCTCAGTGTCGTCACGGCCACGCGCTCGGTGTCGCGGCCCTGGGGGAAATCGGTCAGTCGCTCGGCGCAGGCCGGAATCAGCTTGAGCAGTTCTTCCGCCGCACGTGCCGCCTTGACCCGGGCGCTCATCTCGAGAAACCGCCCGCCGAGCAGGAAGAAGACGAACATGGTGACCGAGTCGAAGTAGACCTCGCCGCCGCCTTGCACGGTGGCCGCGACGCTCGCGATGAAGGCGATTGCGACTCCCAGGGCAACCGGCACGTCCATCCCCACCCGGCGTCGTGAAAGATCGCGCCACGCCGCGGCGAAGAACGGTGCCGCCGAGTAGAGCACCACCGGCGTGGTCAGGATGAGGCTCGCCCAGCGCATCAGGCTCTCGATGTCCGGTGTCATGTCGCCATCCGCCACGTAGGCCGGATACGCGTACATCATCACCTGCATCATCCCGAAGCCGGCGACGAAGAGGCGCCACAGCGCGCTCTTGCGCTCGCGTCGAGCGGCTTCGTCGAAGCGCGCGGTGTCGAAGGGGTGGGCGGCGTAGCCGATGTCGGTCACCGCTTTGAGAATGTCGGATAGTTTGAGGCACCGCTCGTCCCAGCGGACATAGGCGCGCCGGGTCGTGTAGTTGATCGCGACCGACACCACGCCCGGCAGGCGCCCGAGATGCTGTTCGTTCAGCCACACACAGGCGGCACAGGTGATGCCCTCGAGGATGAGCGCCGCCTCGCGCATGTGCGGAGCGGTCTCACGCACGAAGCTCTGCTGGACCGCGGGATCGTCGTAGAGCCGCAACTCGTCCACGAACGCGGGCACCGCTTCCTGCCCGCGCAGCGCCGGGGCGGTGCGATGGCGGTAATAGCCGGCAAGCCCGTGCGCCGCGATCGCTTCGGCGACGGCCGCACAGCCGCGGCAGCACATCGGGCGCCACGCACCGTCGATCCGCACCGCGAACGACGCGCTCGGCGGCACCGGCAGGCCACAGTGGAAACAGCCGGCGTCGCGATCTAAAGGCTCGGGCGCATGTCCCGTAATGGATTGCGCGGTGGCCGCCACTTCCATACCCATTGCCGAATGCTAACGCAAAGAGTCCGTCGATACGACCCTCTTGGCATCGGGGAAACAAAAAGGGCAGCCATGCGCTGCCCTCTCTGTCTCTGCACTCTTCCCTGGAATCAGAAGCGGTAACCCACGCCGACGCCGTACACCATGGGATCGATGTCGAGCCTGCTGTTCACCAGCGGAGCACCGATGTTGTTGCTCGTCACCTGGGTGTCGATCCAGATGTACTTGAAGTCCACGTTGAGGTACAAATGCTCGGTCAGTTTGTAATCGGCACCGACCTGCAGCGCCGGACCCCAGCTCGTGTTCGACACGCTGAGAGGCAGGCCGCCGGGAACGATGAAGGGTACGTTGAGGTTGCTCTCTGTGAACCACGTGAAGTTGATCCCGGCGCCGACGTAGGGCTTGAAGGGATTACCTTCCCAGTTGAAGTGGTACTGGACGAGCAGCGTGGGTGGCAGATGCTTCACGTTGCCGATGCCACCGCTGTAGACCCCCGGCACGTCGAGCGAAACCGGCTGGCTCTGCGGATAGGTCAGGATCAGCTCCAGGGCAATGTTCTTCGTGAAGAAGTAGCTGACATCCAGCTCCGGCGCCCAGCGGTTCTGGACGCTGATTGCATCTTCCGGGATTCCGGCCGCCCCGCCGGCCGAAGAGCTCGACTGCGGATCGATGTTGACGGCGCGCAACCGCACCAGCCACGGACCTACATTCTCGTCGGCGGCCTGTGCTCCGAAAGCGGACGCCAAGCCGGCGGCGACAAGGCTCGCGATTAGAGTTTTCTTCATGTACTTTCTCTCGTCTCTCGTTGAGATGGCCTGCTCCGTAAGGGCGGCCGGGTTGGTCAAAATTACAGAAACAAAACCATGCTGTGGTGCACAAAATACTACGTTCCGCCGGCATGATCAATCTTGACCCAGGTCAAGAATGACTCGATTCAGGCCTTGCGACCGGCTTGCACCGGCAATACGGCTGGCGAGAACCGACTCGGCGCGCCCCATTCGACGCCGACACCGCCCCTTCCAGTGATTCCCTGGCTGCATCCCACCGACCCGTTTCCCCCGCTCGACAAGGCCCTGAAGTACCCCAACGGCCTCCTCGCTGCAGGCGGTGATCTATCGGTGCCGCGATTGCTCGACGCCTACCGACGCGGCATCTTCCCGTGGTTCGGCGAGGGCGAGCCAATCCTCTGGTGGAGTCCGAATCCGCGCATGGTGCTCTTCCCGGAAGAGCTCCGGGTGTCCCGATCGCTGGCTAAGCGGCTGCGGCGCCGCGACTACGAGGTTCGGGCCGACACTTCGTTTCGCGCCGTGATGGAGGGCTGCGCGGCGCCGCGAGGCGACCAGCCCGGAACCTGGATCACGCCGTTGATGCTCGATGCCTATACGACACTGCATGCCGCGGGGTATGCGCACTCGGTGGAGACGTGGATCGCCGGCGAGCTGGTAGGCGGTCTGTACGGGGTGGCGCTGGGCCGCGTCTTCTATGGGGAATCCATGTTCACCCGGGTGCCGGACGCGTCCAAGGTAGCGTTCGTGCACCTCGTGCGCGAACTCGCCCGGCGGGGCTTCGGGCTGATCGACTGCCAGATGCGCACCGCCCATCTGGCGAGTCTGGGAGGGCGCGAGATTTCACGGCCAAACTTTACGAGCAGGTTGCGAGAATTGCTAAACTATCCGGACGTTCCGGCTCCATGGCGACTGACCGATGACCCATCTGGGTGATTTTCCCCTGTCGATGCTGCAGTTCTACGCGACTGCGCCGTACCCGTGCAGCTATCTGCCGGAGAAGATGGCGCGGTCGCAGGTCGCGACACCCAGTCATCTGATCGACACCGCGGTCTACTCCGAGCTCGTGCGGGCCGGCTTCCGGCGCAGCGGCGCCTTCACGTACCGCCCCTATTGCGATCACTGCCGCGCCTGCGTGCCGGTGCGCGTCGTCACCCAGGAATACGTGCCGAGCCGGGCGCAGCGTCGCGCGTGGCGCCGGCACGAAGGGATGACCTCGCAGATCCTCGAGCTCAAGTACAGTCCCGAGCACTACGGGCTCTATCTTCGCTATCAGTCGCGCCGGCACAGCGGCGGCGGCATGGATCAGGACAGCCGCGAGCAGTACCGTCACTTCCTGCTTCAGAGCAACGTAAACTCGAACCTGGTGGAATTCCGGGAGAACGGGGTCCTGCGCATGGTCAGCATTCTGGATCGCCTGCAGGACGGCATTTCCTCCGTCTACACCTTCTTCGACCCTTCGGTCGAGGGGGCGAGTTACGGTACGTACAACGTGATGTGGCAGGCGGAACTCTGCCGCAAGCTCGGGCTGCCGTACCTGTATCTTGGCTACTGGATCGCCCAGAGCCGCAAGATGGTCTACAAGATCAACTTCCGCCCCATGGAGGGGCTGATCGACGATCACTGGCAGCTGCTGCCGCCCTTGCCCTGAGGCGGCGCACCGCCCCGCGAGCCGCCGCCCATGCGGGTCCTGATCATCGAGGACGATAGCGGCATCGCCGCCAATCTGTACGACTTCCTGGAAGCCCGCGGCCATGCGGTCGATGCGGCGGGCGACGGCATCACCGGTCTGCACCTTGCCACCGCGCACGATTTCGACGCGATCCTGCTCGACGTGAGTCTGCCCGGTCTCGATGGATTGACCTTGTGTCGCAAGCTGCGTGAGGAGGCGCGCAAGGACACGCCGGTCCTGATGGTGACCGCCCGCGACACGGTCGACGACAAGATCGACGGTCTGGCGCACGGAGCCGACGATTACCTCGTCAAGCCCTTCTCGCTGCGGGAGGTGGAAGCGCGTCTCGCGTCGCTGCACCGGCGCCATGCCGGCAAGCTGCTGCCGCGACCGCTGGCAGTCGGGGTGCTTCACCTCGATCCGCGTACCGCCACCCTGTCCTGCAACGGCCAGCCGGTCAAATTGCCGCCCAAGTCCCTGCGCCTGATCGAGACGATGATGCGGGACCCGGAGCGGGTCTTTTCGCGCACCGACCTCGAAGGGGCCGTTTGGGGCGGCGAGCCGATCACGAACGACACGCTGCGCAGCCAGATGTACCTCCTGCGCCGGGCCATCGCGCTCGCCGGCGGCGGCGATCCGATCCAGAACCTGCACGGCCTCGGCTACCGGCTGGTGGTCAAAGCCGCGTCCCCCACCGAGCGATGAAGTCGGACCTGCGGCGGCGCATCGGAGTGACCTTCGCGCTCTTCGCGTTGCTGGTGGTCGTGATCCAGGCGGTCTTCGTCATTCTCGTCACCGACGCCCAGGAAGAGGAATTCATCGAGCAGATCCTGCAGGAAGAGATGCCGCAGTTGCGCGATACCTACCGTGCGTTCGGCGCTGCAGCACTGCCGCACGGGCAGTTGCTGAATGCATACGCCCTCGGGCCTGCGGACGACGAGGCGGTGGTGCCGATGCATCTGCGCGCGCTCGATCCCGGCAACCACGAAATCGTTCGCGACGACAAAGAGTTCCACGTCCACGTGCGCGACGACGGCGATACGCGGTTCTGGCTGGTCTACGACGCGACCCGGCACGAAGCGCGAATGCGGAAGTTTGCGCTCTATCTGCTGCTCGCCGTCCTGTCCGCGGCAGCGGTGGTAACGCTGGCCGCATACTGGCTGTCCGGCTTGCTGGTCCATCACGTCTCGAACCTAGCCCGCCGCGTCGCCGAGCTCGATCCCGGTGCTGATGCGCCGCGACTCGCAGACAGCCAGCAGGACGAAGAGGTCGCCACTCTAGCTCGCGCTTTCGATCGGTTCCACGAGCGTGTCACCGAGATGGTGGAGCGGGAAAAGCAGTTCACTTCCAACGTGAGCCACGAATTGCGCACACCGCTCACCACCATCAAGACGAGCTGCGAACTGCTTGCGCAGGACCCCGCCATCGCCGGCAAATCGGCGCAGCGTCTGGCGGCCATCGCCGGCGCGGCGGACCGCATGGCGGAGCTCGTACAGGCGTTTCTGCTGCTCGCACGCAACGCCCCGCTCGACGGCTCGCAGGAGGTCTTCGATGTCAAGGAGGCGGCGGAGGAGGCGGCAGCCCCGTTTCGCGAAGCGTTGGCGCGGCGGCACGTCGATCTCGATCTGCGGGTGCCCGAGCGGACCGTGGTGCGCATGCCTCGCTCCGCGTTTCACCTCGC
>JAEUMX010000312.1 GCA_016791285.1 Burkholderiales bacterium | reverse complement strand
TGGTCTATGTGCCGACCATCATCGACACCATCATGACCGCGGTGATCTGAGCGAGGTCGCCCTCACCCATGGCCGACGTTTCCCTCGACATACCGCGCCGCCTGAACGACCCGCCCCGGATGTTCTGGTGGGATCTCGATCTGTCGCTGCTCGTGATCGCCGCCGCGCTGGCCGGGATGATCTCCGGGTTCTTCGTGAGCGGCTGCGCGGTGGGCTTTCTGCTGGCTGCCGCCTACGGCCGTGCGAAGTCCGGCAAGCATCCGGCCTACGCCCTACACCTCGTCTACTGGTATCTGCCCGCGCCCGTCACGGGCCTCAAGCGCACGCCGCCGTCGTACCTGCGGGAGATGATGGGATGAGGCTCGGGTGGATGCGCCAGGACCTGGGCAGTGCGCGGCGGGCAACCACTTTCCTGCTCGTCCTGTTGGTCGGCTCGACCCTGGCGAACCTTATCCTCGCTACCTTCGCGGTGCGGGTATCCGGCCGCGAGCGGATCGTGGTGGTGCCCCCGAGCGTCCACAAGACTTTCTGGGTGGAGGCCGACCGGGTGAGCCCCGAGTACCTCGAAGAGATGGGGTACTTCCTCATGCAGCTGATCCTCAACGTCACGCCCCAGAGCGTCGACCACCAGGCGAAGGTGCTCCTGCAGTACGCGGCACCGGCCGCCTTCGGTGAGCTTCGCACGGCGCTGTTGGCTGCCGCGGAGCGCCTGAAGCGCGACGGCGCGGCGACGGTGTTCAGTGCCCAGGATGTGATCGTCGATGAACGCGCGCTCAAGGTCGGCATCCGCGGTCAGCTCACGACCTTCGTCAGCGACCGGCGCGTATCGGACCTCGCCAAGGGCTACGCCATCGAGTTCCAGTACAGCGCAGGCCGCCTCTTTCTCAAGGCTTTCCGAGAGACCTCTCCCAATGATCCGCTCGAAACCCAGCCTCGTCCTGGCGCCGCTCCTGCTGGCGCTTAGCTGCCCCGCGTGGGCGCTCCAGATCCTGGACGCCCGGGACGGTGAGACGGTGCTCGCCCGGATCTCCCAGAAGGAAGTCACCCGCATCGCGTTCGAGCGCAGCCGAATCCGCAAGGTCACCGGCAACACCGGCGAGTTCCTGCTCGAGAAAGACGAAGACAAGGGCCAGATCTTCATCCGGCCAACCTCCGCGGAGAGCACGAAGCCGATCAATGTCTTCGTAGCCTCCGAGCGAGGCACGGTCGGGCTGCTGTTGCAGCCGGTCGATGCCCCGAGCGACACGATCGTGATCCGGGAAGGCCGCGATCCCGGCACTTCCGTCTCACGCGTCGAACGCAGTCACCCGCACGTACGCACGATCAAGAACCTGCTGCTCGCCATGGCGAACGACGCGCTGCCCGATGACATGGAGATTCGGGAGCTCGCACAGGAGCTGACCCTGTGGCCGGGCGTACGCCTCGCGCTTCGGCGTGCCTACCTCGGTGCCGGCATCGTCGGCGAGAAGTACGAACTCGCCAACGTCGGGACCGGCGAGCTGAAGCTCGCCGAGCGCGATCTCTACAAGGCGGGCGTCATGGCCGTGAGCCTGGAGCACCTGACGCTCCGTGCAGGCGAAGCCACGAACCTCTTCGTCATCCGCGAGCGGCGCCCCCATGACTGACCCGACCACCCTCAGTCCCGCCACCGCAAAACGGCGGCAGACCCTGCTGCTCGCCGGCCTCGCTTTGCTCCTGATCGGCGCAGCACTCCTCTCGGTCGCGGTGACCGGCACGCGAGAGTCCGACCCGCGCGCGGCGAAGCCGAAGTCGACCAACATCCTCGCCCCCGGCGCCCAGGTCGACCCGCGGGACGCCTGGCGCGGACAGGCCGACGCGCAACTGAAGGCGATCGAGCAGACTTCGCGCGCGGTATCGCAGCGGAGCGCCGAGCTGGAAGGCCAGAACAAGGAGATGCTCGAGCGTCTCAAGAAGCTGGAGCAGTCGGGACTCACGCCCTTGCCGCCGCCACCGGTGGCCGCCCCGGCGGCGCGACCCGACTTCGGGCCGGACCGGCCCCTGTCCGATCTGCCTCGGAATGGCGGTGCGCAAAGTTTGCCGCTCCCGCCACCTCCCCCACTCCCCCCGCGCGCCGGCTCGCTGAACACGTTTCCCTCGCCGGGTGCAGCCCCCGGCGGCAGCACATCGCCCGCGCCCGCGGGAATCCTCAGCATCGCGCTCGCGGACGGACCGAATCCGAAAGCTGCCAAGGGCGCCGATACGAGCAAACCGCCCGTGCGCGATACCCGCCGCTATCTCCCGAGCGGCGCATTCGCGAAAGCGCTCCTGCTGGGCGGACTCGATGCGCCCACCGGGGGCCAGGCCCAGCGCAACCCGCAGCCGGTACTGCTGCGGCTCACGGATCACGCGGTGCTGCCGAATTACTTCCGCTCGCGCGTGAAGGAATGCTTCGTGGTGGGCGCGGGCTTCGGCGATGTGAGCGCCGAGCGCGCCTACATCCGCACCGAGTCGCTCTCCTGCGTGACCCGCGACGGCACGGCGCTGGATGTCCCCATCAAGGGTTACGTTGCCGGCGAAGACGGCAAGGCGGGACTGCGCGGACGGCTCGTCTCCAAGCAGGGTCAGCTGCTCGCCAACGCGTTGCTCGCCGGTGTCGCAAGCGGCATCGGCCACGCCTTTCAGCAAGGCTCGACCACCCTTTCTATTTCACCCCTCGGCTCGACCGGCACCGTGGAGCCCGGCAAGCAATTCCAGGCGGGCATGGGGTCCGGGGTTGGCAAAGCCCTCGACCGCCTCGCCCAGTACTACATCAGCCTCGCCGAGAAGGTCTTCCCGGTGATCGAGGTCGATGCCGGACGCATGGTCGACGTGGTGGTCACCCAGGGCGTCTCGCTGCAAGGGTCTCTCGACGGCGATACCCAGGACCACGAGGACTATCCCCAGATTGCCGACCGCGCACGACACCTCACGAGGAACGACGACGATGATGAGTAGAGTTCGCACCGCAGTTACTTTGGGGGTGGTTGGCGTCACTCTCGCCGGGCCCTGCGCCGCCCAGACGAGCACGCCGACGGCGGCGTCCACCGCCGAGCAATTGCAGGCTCTCTATCCCGCCACGCGATTCGGCGCGGTGAACGCAACGCCGTGGCCAGGCGTCTTCGAAGTGGTGATGGGTCGCAATCTCGCCTACGTCGACGCGACCGGCCAGTACTTCCTGTTCGGACACCTCTACGACATGAAGGCGCAGCGCGACCTCACCGCGGAGCGCCAGGACGGACTCGGGCGGATCGATTTCGCCAGTCTGCCCCTGAACGATGCGATACGCGAAGTACGTGGCACAGGTGCGCGGGTGCTGGCGATCTTCAGTGACCCGGACTGTCCCTACTGCCGGCGGCTCGAGGCCGAGATCAAGGGCATGACTGATGTCACGCTCTACACCTTCCTGATGCCGATCGCATCGCTCCACCCGGACGCGCGGGATAGCGCCATCACGGTCTGGTGCGCGCCCGATCGCGTGGCTGCCTGGCACGCCCTGATGGAAGGTGACGAAGTCCGCTCTCCCGCCCCAGCGGCCCCGGACTGCCCGCACCCGATCGACCGCAATGTCGCCCTCGGGGAGCGCCTCGGCATCACCGGCACGCCCACCCTCATCGCCCCCGACGGTCGGGTGCTGGCCGGCGCGGCGAGCCTTGAGCAGATCGAAGCCTGGCTGGGACGTGCGAGCGCGACCGCCGAAAGCACCGTGTCATCGAAGGACGTAACGCGATGATCCGGATACCCGCCGCCGCCGTTCTCGCCCTGGCCCTCTCGGGGTGCGCCTCCTCGCTCTCGGGAGTGGGCGGCACCGAACGTTACGCCTGCAAGGCCCCGGAGGGCGCGCTCTGCACCTCGGTCTCCGGGGTCTATGCCAATTCGATTCACGGTGCGTTCCGCCCGGCCGAGAGCCGCCTCCCGCGCGCGTCGTCCGCACCGCCGTCCGTCTACGGTGCCACGCCCCTCACGCCGGAGAACGCGGCCACTGCCGACACCGCCGGCACGCCGCTGCGTCGGCTGCGCTCGAATGCCCGGGTGCTGCGAGTCTGGATCGCCCCGTGGGAAGACAGCGACGGCGATCTGCACGAGGCGTCCACCGTCCACGTTCTGGTCGATACCGGCCGCTGGTTGATCGAACACGTCCGGCCCGCCAAGGGGAGACGGGTGGACGGCGTCGCACCGCCGCCACCACTGGTTCAGGAGGCAGCCCCCGCGAAGACTCCGAGCGATCCGCTCCCGGCCGGGGACGTGTTGCCCCCAGCGCCCGGATCCGCGCCCGCCGCGGTCGACGCCGCCCCGGTCGAGCCCTGAGCGATGCTGCGCACCCTCGTCGCCGACCTCCAGGCCGCGCTCTCCGGCGCTTCGGTATCCGACCTGTCCGGGCATGCCGGACGGTCACCCCACGCCCGGCCCGCGGACGATGCCGCCTCCTTCTCCCAATGGCTGCCCTATCGCGCCTACCTCGAGGACCGGCAGATCTTCGTGAACCGCGACGCCCTCGGCTTCTGCCTGGAGCTTCGCCCCCAGTCCGGGGCCGACGAGGAGATGGCGAGCATTCTCACCGCGCTCTACGCCGCGGCCCCACCGGGGACCGGCCTTCAGTTCCACCTGCTGGCGAGTCCCGCCATTCGCGGCCCCCTCTCTCGCTACGCGTCGCTGCGCCTCCCCGATGACGATGTCCCGGAGCTCGCCAGCCGGGGACGTGCAGGACGCCACACCAACCTCCACCGCACGCTCGCCCGACGGCGAGTGGCACACGCGCTCGCCGGCAGCCGACACTCGCTGCTGCCCGCCCAGAGCTATCTCTTCCGGGAGTTTCGTCTGGTGGTGAGCATCTCGATTCCGGGCCACCCCGAGGACCTCGCCCGGCTCGACGACCTGCTGCTGCTCCGCGAGGGATGCCGGGCGACCCTGCACGCGGCCGGATTCCCCTCCCGGGCGTGGACCGCCACCGATCTCATCAACTGGGTGTCGGCCCTGATCGATCCCCATCGCCAGCGCGGCGAGGGTCTGCCCCTCACCTACGACGAAGGCCGCGAGCTGCGCGACCAGGTGATCGACCGGGCGACCCGCATGCGGGTTCGGCAGACCGGCATCGAGCTCTTCAACACCGCCGGCCCCGCGGGCGTCGACCTGCGACTGCTGTCGGTGCGCTCGTTCCCGCCGCGCTTCGCGCTCTGGAACATGGGCAGTCTCATCGGTGACCTCTACCAGGGCACGCTCCAGTATCCATGTCCCTTCCTCCTCACCCTCGGGGTGCACGTGCTCGACCCGGAAGCCACCCGCAACTGGGCCTACCTCAAGGCCGCTCGCGCGACCACCAACGCGACCAGCACCATGGCGCGCTTTCTCCCCGACCTGCAGGAGCGCAAAGCCGATTGGGACATCGTCCTGAAATCCCTCGACGATGGCCAGCAACTGGTCGACCTCAATCACCAGGTGGCGCTCTTCGCGCCGGCGGACGACATCACCCGCGCCGAGCAGGCCGCGCGCGCGATCTTTCGGGCGCGGGGCTTCGAGCTCACGAACGACGCGCTCATGATGACCCAGGCCTTGATCGGGTGCCTCCCCATGACGCTCTCCGGTCCTTTCCATGAGGACCTGAAGCGCATGAAGCGGGTGAGCACCAAGACCTCCGCCAATGCCGTCCACCTGGCGCCGCTCATCGCCGAGTGGCCGGGCACCGGAACACCGGTCCTCCTCTTCGGCGGCCGGCGCGGTCAGCTCATGCAGCTCGACGTCTACGACAACCCCGCCGGCAACTACAACGTCGCCATCGCCGGCACCTCAGGCTCGGGCAAATCGCTGCTCCTGAACGAGATCGCCGCCGCCTATCTCGGCACCGGCGCGCGGGTCTGGATCATCGACGTCGGCCGTTCCTACGAGAAGGCCTGCCGCAACTTCGGCGGCACCTTCATCGAATTCACCGAAGACACGCCGCTCTCCCTCAACCCGTTCACCCTCGTGCAGGACATCGACGAGGACATGGAGCTCCTGCAGCCGCTGCTCGCCCAGATGGTCTCCCCGCGCGAGCCCCTGAACGGTTTTCAGTACTCGACCCTCGGCGCGGCGATCAAGACCGTCTGGAAACTCAAGGGCAACGCCATGACGGTCTCCGATATCCACGACCGGCTCGCCACCGGCCGCCTGGACAACGATAGCCACGACGAGGACCGGCGGTTAAAGGACCTCGCGGCGATGCTCCGCCCCTATACCCGCGAGGGCGCCTACGGCAGGTACTTCGAGGGCGCTGCCACCATCGACTTCGGCAGTGACTTCATCGTGCTCGAGCTCGAAGAGCTGAAGGCGAAGAAGGACCTGCAGACGGTGGTGCTCCTGATCATCATGTACCGCATCACCCGAGAGATGTACTTCTCCCGCAGTCGCAAGAAGATCGTGATCATCGACGAGGCCTGGGACCTCCTCTCCGGCGGCGCCACCGGTGAATTCATCGAGGCCGGCTACCGCCGGGCGCGCAAGTACAAGGGCGCCTTCATGTCGGCCACCCAGGGTGTGGACGACTACTACCGCAACCCGGCCGCCAAGGCCGCGCTCGACAACTCCGACTGGATGTTCCTGCTGCGCCAGAAACCGGAATCGATCGAGATGATGGACAAGCTCGGCCAGCTCACCATGGACGACGGCATGAAGCGACTGCTCCAGTCTTTGCGCACCGAGCACGGCGCGTACTCGGAAGTTTTCATCCACTCGCCGGCGGGCAGCGGCATCGGGCGCCTGATTGTCGATCCCGTGAGCCTGCTGCTTTTCAGCAGCCGGGCCGAGGATTTCAACGCCATCAACGCCAAGCGGGCCGCGGGACTCACCGTGTCGGAAGCGATCGACGCGGTGCTGAGGGAACGGGGCGCAGCATGAGCAGGAAGCAGGCACGCCGGAGCGCGGAGCAGGGTTCCCGCCGCAGGCGGGATGCGACCGCGGAGGCGGGCAAACGGCCGCGTGGCCGTTCGCGGGGTGCCATGCGTCGGCTCCAGGTCGCACGTGCCGAGGCTCCACCTGCGCGGCCGCCCCGCTTGCGGGGATGCGACCGCCCGCGAGTGCTGCCTGACCGCCGACGCGACGGCGTTTGGTTCGCGAACGTGGGCTCGGAGGCGGTGGCGTGAACGCAAGAGTGGCCCTGATGCTGTTGGGTTTGAACGCGCTCATCAGTAGTGGCCTCCTCGCCGCCTACGCCCGGTGGGTGGCGCCACCTCCGGCACCTCGGCTTGCCGTCCTCGATGTGGGCGAGCTCTATCGACTGAAGGAAAGCCAGGTCGCGGCGGTACTCATGCGGCGCGACGCGACCGACGAGACGCGCAACACGGCCCTTTCGCACGCGAGTACCTTCGGCACGGAAGTCACGACGCTCATCCAAGCCCTGCCGGAAACGTGCGGCTGCGTGATCCTCGCGCGCGGGGCCGTCGTCGGCGATGCGCAGTCGCTGCCCGATCTCACGCCGGATGCGCGCCGGCGCCTGGGGCTGTAGGGCGCGCCATGCGATACCTGTTTCTGCAGCGTCCTTGCCTGCACCGGTTTGATCACGAAGCGTTCCGGCGCGCTTTGCGCGCGCACGTTCGTCGCTGGGGCATCGGCTACCTGCTGCTAGTGGTCGGTGCGGTGGCTTTTCAGGGGCACTTCAGCTTCGGACTGAATGCCACACCGAGCCTCCCGCACCACCTCTTCCTGATCCACAATGGCGAGCTGCCGCAGCGCGGGCAGTACGTCGCGTTCCGTTGGCCGGGCGGCGGCCCGTATCCAGCGGGCGTCACCTTCGTGAAGCTCCTCGCAGGCCTGCCGGGAGATCGCGTCACGCGCGTCGATCGCGACTTCTACGTCAATGGCATCCCAGTCGGGACCGCCAAGGTGGTGAGCCGCCGAGGCGACCCGCTCGAGCTCGGCGCGATCGGGGTGTTACCCGCGGCTCGATACTACGTGCAGGCCCCGCATCCGGACAGCCTCGACTCGCGCTATCGGCTCACCGGATGGATCTCCGCCGACCAGATTATCGGACGGGCGTATGCGATCTTCTGAGCACGGCGTTCGGCGCGTCACGCGGGGCCCGAACTGGCGCCCGCTGCTTGCCGCCATTGCGATTTGGCTATCGGTCACCGCCCACGCCCAGGATCTCGGCGTCGTCGGACCGGTATACCCGATCGCCGAAGTGAGCCTGTTGGAAGTCGTCCTCGCGAAACTGCGCGAGGCGGAAGCGAGCGGGCGCCTCGCCGCCCTCGAACGCGACGCGAAGGCGAAGGTGATCCGCGCGATCGAGGACCCGGCACCGATCGACACGGTTACGAAGACCACGCGGGCGCGCAGCTTTCATGTCGACCCGAGCCTCGTCGTTCCCTATGCGATCACCGATGCCGAGGGCAGGGTGATCGTCGCACCCGGGACCCGGGTGAATCCGCTCGATACCGTCTCGCTCTCGAAACAGTTGCTCTTCTTCGATGCGCGCGACGCGGGGCAGGTCACCCGCGCCCAGGCGATCGTCAATGAGCATCAAGGCAAGGTGAAGGTGATCCTCACTGGAGGGTCGTACCTCGATCTCATGCGCCGCTGGAAGCGGCCGGTCTACTTCGACCAGCACGGGCAACTCGTCCAGCGCCTCGGCATCCGGCACGTGCCGGCGCTCGTGTCCCAGGACGGAAAGCGGCTTCGCATCGATGAGCTCCTGTGATCGCCTCATCGTCAGCGCGCTTCTCGTGGCGGGGCTGGCGGCTGCGTCTCCCGCGATCGCCGGTCCGACCTGCCACGGCCGCTTCATGAACCCGATCACCGACATCTGCTGGAGCTGCGTCTTCCCGCTTTCCATCGGCTCGGTCGCGATCCTCGCCGACGGGCAGGATGACATCGGCAATTCCGGCTCCCCGGTCTGCTTCTGCAGCAACCCGCCGCGTGTTGGCGTTGCGATCGGCTTTTGGGAACCGGTGCGCCTGGTGGACGTGACCCGCACGCCCTTCTGCCTGGTGGGGCTGGGCGGCATCGCCATCGATCCGGGCATCGATGTCCCGCGCGGCGCCCAGGTTGGTCACGACAGCCAGACGAGAAACAGTTTCTATCACGCCCACTGGTACGCGAATCCGATCCTCGCCTGGCTCGAGGTGCTGCTCGACTTCCCATGCCTGGAGAAGGGGGAACTCGATCTCGTGTATCTGACCGAGGTCGATCCCCTGTGGGCCGACGACGAGCTGACCGCGATCCTCAACCCGGAGACGGTGCTCTTCGCGAACCCGATCGCGAAAGCGGCGTGCGCCGCCGACTGTGTCGCGGCGACCGCCGGTGTTCCGATCGCAAGCCTCTTCTGGTGCGCCGGCTGCCAAGGCTCGATCTACCCCATGAACGGACACGTCGCCACCCATATCGGCGGCGTGCAGGCCTCGACACTGCTGACCCAGCGCATGGCCGCCAAGATGCACCGCCAGCTCGCGACCTTCGACGGCGCCGGCACCGCGGGCCTCTGCGGACTCTACCCGCGGCCGATCCTGGACAAGACCCACTACAAGATGCAGATGGTCTATCCGGTGCCGAACACCCGCAAAGACCTCGGCCAGTGCTGCCAGCCCTTCGGCCGCACGACGATGATCTGGGGCGCCGGCAAGGAATTTCCGGTCGAAGGCGAGGACTTCGCGTACCAGCTCTTTCGGAAGAGGAATTGCTGTGCCAGCGCGTACTGATCGCCTCGCCTGCGCGGTGTTCGCCTTCCTTGCGCCCTGCGTGGCACTGGCTCAGGCGCCCCATTGGCCGACCCCGCAGGACGTCGAGCGCGTACTCGAGGCCACCCCATTCCCGAGCGTGGAACGGATCGGGTCGCAGCCGGTTCCCCTTCCTCCGCAAATCGTCCCGCAGCGGGAAGCGATCGACATCGAGGCGATCGCCCGAACAAAGCTCCGCCTTCCGACCGACGCCGGCGCGTCCTTGGATTCACAGCCGCTTCGGATTTTCATCACGCTGGAGATGCCGTCCGCCAGTCTGCGGCTGCTCGTCGATCAGGCGGCGCGAGCCGGCGCCGTGCTGGTCCTTCGCGGACTCAAGTCGCAATCAATGCGCGAGACGCTGGCGGTGGTGCGCCCTCTCATCGGCGAACGTCACGTCGCCTGGCTCATCGACCCGGAGGCCTTCACCCGCTTCGGCGTGCAGCATGCGCCCACGTTCGTGCTCGCTTTGAACGACGACGCCCCTGCGGGCGGTCAGCCCAACTGCATATCGGGGTGCGTCGTGCCCCCCGCCTTCGTGAGCATTGCCGGCGATGTCAGTGTCGATTACGCGCTGGAGGCGATCCTGCGCCGCCGACCGGAGGCGACACCGCGTATCGAACCGATCCTCAAGCGGCTGCGTGCATCGTGAGAGTCGCCCGCGTCCTGGCCCCGCTCTTTGCACTGCTCGCGGTGCCCGCCTTCGCGGGACCGCTGTCGGAGGCCTTCGATCAGGCGACGGCCTTCGGTCGAGCAGGGAACGCCGACGCCCGCAGCCAAATCTCCAACGATGCGGCGCGGACGACCGTGCCGCATTTCACCCCCACGCCCGCCGAGGCGACCTACTTCGGCAGCCCGGGACTCACTACTTCCGCCTCCGCGAAGATCGGCGCCTGCGCCGGGGCGAGCCAACAGCCCGGCGGATTCTCCGATCAATCCTGCAACGCGATCGATTTCTCGAAGGTGAATCCGACGCGACGGCCGAATTTCACAATCGCCCCGAACGATCCGGTCCTCGCCCGCGCGAAGACGATCACCGCCGATCCGCAGGCGATCGCGGGCAACCTCGCCGGCACCTACAGCGCCTGCACGGTGCAGACCGTAACGCGCCCCGATGTCTTCGAGACGCAGATCTGCCATCAGGCCCGCTCGATCGAGACCACGGGCTGCGACAAGGTCCTGATCGTGACGCCGGGGCTCACGCCCGGCTGCACGGCGGGGCAGTTCCTGACCCGCGTGACCGCCGATCCCTGCCCGACCTGCTTCGACCTCCTCGTCTACGAGTTCACCTGCGGGACGAACGATTACCTCATGCACGTCTTCACGATCGCGAAGGCCACCGGCGCGGTGTTCTCGGACTTGGGCTCGCAACCCGTGCCCGGCACGCTCGGTACCGAAATCGCCCGCACCCCCGGCCCGTCCCGGCGGGACGCCTCCGCCTGCTACCAAACCTGGTACAGCCAGTCCTGCTCGGGTGCCAACTGCACCATCGGGGCGTGGTTCGCCAACCCCTGCCAGGGGACCACCTACAGTGGGGTGAGCACCTTCGCCATGCCCACCACGGTGAGTTTCGAGGACACCTGGGACAACCAGTGCGCGGCACTGGAGGCGCGGGCCCAATGAAGGCCCAGCTCGCGTATGCAATGTTCCTCGGGGCGGTCTTCCTCGTCGCGCCGCCCGTAGGCGCCGCCGACTGCGAGAAGCTCTCCGAAGCGTGCGTCGAAGGCCCGGAGACCCGCACCATCGGCGGCTACCCGGTGCACCGGGAGTGCTGGCGCACTCGGGCGCAGTTCAGTTGTCTTGCGCAGGCTATGACCGATGACTGCCAGCCATTGCGCGACCGCGGCTGCAGCCAGGTCGGATCGAGCTGCATCGACAGGAACCCGGCAGGCACCTGCACGCTCTTCGAGCAGACGTGGCAGTGCAGATTGTCGAGCGGCTCGACCTCGAGCATCACGAACTGCGGCAGCCAGCAGTTCTGCCTGAACGGTCACTGCTTCGATACCGGCTACCCCCCGGATACGGATTTCGCCAAGGCGGTCACCGCCCTCGAAGTCCAGCGCGAGGCGGGCAAGTACCTCGATCCGAACACGCTCCTGGTGTTCCAGGGTGCCGACAATCGCTGTCGCAAGAAGCTCTCGGGGCTCGTCAACTGCTGCAAAGGGGCGGGATCGAGCGGCGGACTCTTTAGCAACCTGAACCTGATGCTCGGGGCGGGCGGACAGGCGTGGGGCGCGCTCGGGTCGAGCTACACCTATGACGCGCTCTTCGCCTCTGACGCCCCCGACCTGGCGATCGCGGGCTTCGAGGCCCTGTTCGGGGCGGGGGGCGGTTCCTCGGCGCTGGCCGGTCTCATCGCCGGTGACCTCTCGGTGGCGTCCTTCGTCGAAGCCCTGGTACCCGGCCCCTGGACGATCGCCATGCTGGCGATCCAGCTCTCGGGTCTCCTCTCCTGCGAGGAGCCCGAGCAGGTTCTCGCGATGAAGCGCGACAACCGGCTCTGTCATGGGGTGGGGAGCTACTGCTCGGTGCGGCTGCCGATCATTCGCGCGTGCATCGAGACCACCGAATCCTACTGCTGCTTCAACTCGCGCCTCGCCCGCCTCCTGAACGAGCAGGGACGCGCCCAGCTCGCGAAGGGCTGGGGCGTGCCCGAGACCCCCGATTGCAGCGGCTTCACGCTGGCGCAACTGCAATCGCTCGATTTCTCGCGGATGAACCTGACGGAGTTCTACGCCGAGATCGCCCCGACACTGCCCGACGTGGGCGCCCTGCGCACGCGCGCCCAGCAGAAGATCGACACCTACTTCGCGCCATGAATCGCCGGCGTACTCTCCTCCTCGTGGCCCTCGCCACCGCGATGTTGATGGCGGGCGCATCGGCCCAGGCCTCGGACCGCATCCCGGTCTCCGACATGAAGCCGCTCTTAAAACTCGCCATCGAGCAGGGCTCGGCCCGGGGCGTGATGGTGGGCGACGCCGCCGCTTACGTCCGGCAGAAGTTCGGCTCCGCGGCACCGATCGAGATCGATGTGCGCGCGCTGCACACCCTCCCGCAACCGGGCTGCAGCCGCCTCGAAGTCACGACCCGGCAGCAGGACGTGCTGGAGCAGGGCAGGCGCGAGGACAAGACCCTCACCTACCAGGTGAGCTACTGCCGCGACGGGCGTTTTCCGGAGCGGAAGTAGGCCGCCATGTCGAAGCCCTTTGTTCCCGTCGTTCTGCTGCTGGGTCTGCTGCTCGCTGGACCGCTCCGGGCCGCAGAGGGCACCAGCCCTGCGAGCGAATCGGACGTCCTGAGCGACTTGGAACCGCCGGGCACCTATTGGCTGCGCAATCGCGAGGGCTGGTTCTGGTACCGGGATCCCCCCGAGCTGCCACGCCCGCCGAAGGCGTCGCCGCGCCCCGAGAGCCGCCCGCGCGAACTGGTGGCGTTCGAGGCGATGCAGAAGCGGTTAGACGAGCTGAAGCGCATCGCCGTCATGAACCCGACCGATGCGAACCTGCTCGCCTACATGCGCTACCAGCGTCGGGTCATGAACCAGTCCGAGGTCTTCGCGCAGCGCTGGCAGCGTCTCGTCTGGACCGTGCCGGAGCTCGACTACGGACTCACCGGTCGGCCGACCAACGCGATGGCGGTCAGCGCCTTCGATGAGGCGCAGCGGGACCGGCAGGCAGAGGGGGTCAGGAACCTGGCCGCGACGCACGGACTGCTCTTCATCTTCCGCAGCGACTGCCCCTACTGCCACCGGCTCGCACCGATCCTCAGGCGCTTCGGGCAGGAGTTCGGGATGACGGTCTTCCCGGTGAGCCTGGACGGCAAAGGTCTCCCGGAGTACCCGAACCCTCAACTCGACAACGGCATCGCCACACGGCTCAATGCCTCGGTCGTGCCGGCGCTCTACCTCACGGCACCGTCCAGGCGCGAGATCCGCCCCGTGGGCTTCGGCGTGATGGCGATGACGGACCTCGTCGAGCGTATCGCGGCCCTTGCGCAGGAGCCGCCCGAGAACCCGCTATGACGAATCCGGAGACACCGTGACGACTCGATCCAAGCGATTCCTTTCGGGCCTGCTTGCCGTGGCGCTGGCGAGCGCGCCAGTCGTGAGCTCCCCGGCCGATCTCAATGCCGAGATGCAGGCGATGTTCAACGACCTGGGTGCGCTGGGCAATGTCACGGATCCCGGCGCCTTCCGCGGCCAGGCGATGAATCTCTACACCGGCGGCAACCTCATGATGCGCGCGCCGGGCCGCAACTATCCGCTTATCAACGCCCAGCTTCCGAGCCTGCGGGCGGGCTGCGGGGGCATCGACCTCTTCGGCGGCGCGTTCTCCTTCATCAACAAGCAGCAGTTCGTCGCCCTTCTGCAGAACATCGGCGCGAATGCGGTGGGCTACGCCTTCAAGCTCGCGCTGCAGTCGATCTCTCCCGACATCGACAAGCTGCTCACCGAATTGCAGGACCAGATCAACAAGATCAATGCCATGAACATCAACTCCTGCGAGGCGGCGCAGGCGTTGGTCAATGGCGTCGTGGGCGAATACGACAACTCCATCATGAGCGGCTGCGCCAATATCTCCCAGTACCTGGGCAGCGTCACGGATCGGGTCGAAGGACGGCTCACCTGCGCGACCAACGCCCCGGCGGTGGTGAAGACCGCGGCGGCCT
>JAEUMX010000307.1 GCA_016791285.1 Burkholderiales bacterium | reverse complement strand
AAGACTGCCCTTCCCGAGCGGCAGGTTCAGATCCCATAGCGGTCATTGGCCGCGACGCGGCGCCGAGATGCGCATCATCGCCTTCGCGTGCGCGCGATCCTCGCGCACCTGAGTGAACCCACCTCACCGCCGGGCTTGGCGCCGGCTCGCGGCCCACCGCTGGGGGAGATGCCGGATGCCGGGAAGGACCGATTCGCCCCCAGGCCCAGCCAGCACCGGATTACGAACTCGATCAGCGCATCGCGTGGTAAGGACAGCTTGACGAAGATCCGTTCTCGCTCGTCGGGGACCGCTCGTGCCATGGGTCACCAGAGCTATCCTTCAATTCGGCGTGAGGTCTTCGGGCGAATCGGTCTTTTCGACGAGACGATGGTGCGAAATCAGGACATCGAGTTCACGGCGCGGGCGCGGGCCGCGGGAGATTTCACTTCGTGACCTCACCGAGGTTGAGGTGCCGTTATTCTCCGCCACCGACGTTGCGACGTTTGGTCCGACAGATGTTCGGAAACGGTTTGTGGGTCGGGCGGCGCCCTAGGGCACATGGGCTACGACATCTGGCGCCCGCGGTTTTCCTGAGTGCCATCCTTCTGGTGGGCGGCATTGCGGTCGTGCAGGGTGGTAGTGGTGTATGGGGATGGCTCCTTGGGGCGTCGGGGTGCTGTACCTTCTGGCCGTTGTCGGCGCGACCCTGGCGTGGTTGGGCAAAGCGGGCCTCGGTGCTTTTTGGTTGCGGTTGGTGTTCGTGGGTGCACACGTCGCCTATGCGATCGGTCTCCCTCGGTTGACCCGGCGGGTGAGCGGGAAGGCTGAGAGACAGAGTTGCATCAGAACGCTCAGCGCCGGGCTGGATCGGTAAGCGGGGTACCAGGCCTCGGCTCGCATCGAGTTTGTTCTCAGAGCGCTGACGAGTCGCCTTCGGGTAAAAATCATTCACAGTTCTTGAACTTAATCGGGTACGAAATGCTCCCTCAAGGTTGTTGATCAGGAGTAGACGATGGGCCAGCTAGCAAGAGTTTTCCGTTTCTCAAGCAAGTTCCTCGTCGACCTCAAGTATCGCAATCACGTTCTAGACGTGGTGGGGCGACACATTCGAGCGAGCGAACATGATGCAGCGAAGCTGGGGAGCTACGCAACGTCGGACTTTAGTTGGCTGGCTGGCAGGAAAATGTTCCTCATTGGGGGCTGCGAACTGACGGCCTTGAAAGATTGCTTCGCCAATGCGGGTGTCCAGACCTATCACACGTTTGATCACGGCGGCGCCTCTGAGCCTCTCGGGGAGTTGGCCAATCCCTCTTCAGCGATCTGGGAGTATCAACCGGACTACGTGGTCCTCTCTCAGGCACAGCTCTACCGGGGCCTCGTTCAGAGAACTCAATCCGACGGTTTGAATTACCGGCGCGACGAACAGGAATCCGATCTTGCCGACGTCATCGAGAATGCTGCCGAGGCGATCCGGCTGATCCGAATGCGTCTAAAGTGCCCAATTTTCCTGATGACGTATCCGCTCGTTTATCGCCCGGCCTACGGCATTCACGAGTATCGGTCGATCTCGAAAGCGTACTGTCTCGCCGAGCTCAGTCACGCATACGAACTGCGCGTCTATCACCTTGTGCGGCAGTTTCCGGACGTTTATCTCTTGGATCTCAATCTCGCCTTCGAGCGCGATGGGAAGAACGGACAGATCGATGATTCACGTGCGGATGGTGTCTACGAGCATTTCACGCGAGAAGGCGGGGGTCAGGCGGCGGCGCGACTCCTGCATCAACTGGACGCCCTCGAAGCGACCCGGCGCCGCATCAAGTGTGTGGCAGTGGATCTCGACGGGACTCTTTGGTCGGGCGTCCTCAGGGAGGATGGTCCCGGCGCGTTGGCGGTGCGCCTGAACTATCTGACGATCCTGGGCCACTTGACACGGCGGGGGATCCTCCTAGCGATCTGCTCGAAGAACGATGAGGTTGAGATTGAGCACCTTCCAGGCTTGATCGGGGACGCCCTTTGGAAGAAGTTTGTTGCCTGGAAGCTCAATTGGTTGCCGAAATCCCAAAATCTTCGTGATCTCGCAGCTCAGCTGAATATCGGCCTGGATAGCTTGGCGTTCTTCGACGACAACGAGTTCGAGCGGGAGGAAGTGCGAACGAACGCACCGGAGGTCCTCGTTCTGAAGGACACGGACATCCTGGAGGTCCTCCGACGGCCGGAGTTCGAGCCGTTTGGGGAGATTACGGCCGAATCGAGCTCAAGAACCGTCATGTACATGCAACAGGCAAAGCGCGAGGCCGCCGCTGCGTCATCCGGGTCGATGGAGGCCTTTCTGCGCAGCTGCCAGCTGCGCCTCACGCTTCGACGCCCCACGGAGGGGGAGATGAGCCGCGCTCACGAGCTGCTTCAGAGAACGAATCAGCTTAACGCCACCTTGCGCCGCTCCTCGCTTGCGGACCTCCAGGAGTATTTCCGCAGGTCCTCCGACTTCGAGGTCTGCGTGGGACTGCTCGAGGACAAGTTCGGAGACTATGGTTTGATCGGGCTAGGAATCGCGGCGAAGAGCGGCAAGGAGTGGTCTATCCTCGAGCTGGCTTTCAGCTGCCGGGCGATGGGCAAAGGGGTTGAGGAGGCCCTCATCTTTGAGCTGGCCGAGAAGGCGGCGAAGGCGGGCGCGGCTGGCCTCGCGCTCGACTTCCGAGCGACGGAGCG
>JAEUMX010000039.1 GCA_016791285.1 Burkholderiales bacterium | reverse complement strand
TCGTTGGCGCGCCGTCGGATGTCCATGCGCCATTCGGTGATCGCGATGGTGAAGCCAATGTAGATCGCCACCGCACCGAACGTGACGGCGGCGAAGCGCCAGTCGAACTTGGTGAGCAGAACGGTGGCGACGAGCGAGAACTCGAGCAGCACCGGGATGATCGAGAACAGCATGTAGCTCATGAGCGTCGACACGCCGCGCGATCCGCGCTCGATGTCGCGCGACACACCCCCGGTCTGGCGCTCGAGGTGAAAGCGCAGCGAGAGGGCGTGCAGGTGACGGAAGACGGTGAGCGCAATGCGGCGGATGGCGCGCTGCGTGACGCGCACGAACACCACGTCGCGCAGTTCGGCGAAGAGCGTGGTGGAAAGCCGCAGCGCGCCGTACGCGAGCAGCAGCGCCAGCGGCAGCACGAGGACGGTCTGGTCCGGGCTCAGCGAGTCGACGATCTCCTTCAGAAGCAGCGGCACGCCGACGTTCGCGAACTTCGCCGCCGACAGGAACAGGAGTGCGATCAGCACGCGCCACTTGAACTCCGACAGATAGGGCAGGAGCAGCCGGGCCGCGTGCCATTCGCTGCGGTGCTGGCCGGACCGGGTGGCCGGCTTGGCGTCGGGATCGTAGGGGGCGCGTCTCAAGCGGGACAGCTCAGGTCGATGCGTGCGTGCGCAAGGGCAGATGAGGGATTGTAAGTCGCGCGAACCGTGATCAGGCGCTGCGCGCCGTCGCCGTCGACTGCGTGCGCCAGACGAGGACCGCGGCCGCGACCCAGCATGCGGCGGGCAGCCACTGCAAGACCGCCGCCGCCCAGGGAAGCGACGGGATCTGGAGGTTGACCAGTCCGAGACGCACGAGTGCCGCCACCGCCAGCAGCGCGGACAGCCGCCCGGCCATCGCTCCTTCCCGCCCCGGCTTGCCGAGCGCGAGCGCGTGGGCGACGAGCACGGCATTGATCGCGCCCCAGGCGCCACCGGCCAGGAACTGCACCGCAGTCAGGGAGACGAGTCCTGGCGCCATCGCTGCACCGACACAGAACACGGCACCCAGCAATGCAGCCCATCTGAGCGCCGTCAACGCGCCCGCCCGCTTCGACGCCTTGCCGCCCGCGAATGCAAGGAGGCTCGCCCCGACCGCGAACACCGGCAGCAGCCACGGCAGACCGTCGGCCGACGCGAACTGCTTGTACCAGGGGCCTGAGTTCACGTTGGTGTGGATTTGCTGGCCGACCGCAAGCAGCGCCGCCGCCATGAAGAACGCGGTGATCGTCGCTTCGTTCGCTGGCGCAGCCGGCGCTCCCTCGTCAGACCCGGATATGTCACCGCTCGCCGCGAGCACGCCACGCCGCTCGGCCAGGGCAAGGCCGACCACGGCTGCGAGCAAGGTGAGTGTCGCGAGCAGAAACGGCCACCGTGGATCGACTTCTTTCGCGATCAGGGCAAGGTACGGCCCGGCGGCCGCCGCGAGCGCAGTGCCGATCACGACCAGGGTGCCGAGCAGCGGCAGTGCGGGCTTCGGCGTGCGTTTCGCCACCAGCGCGAGCGCCGGCGCGCGCAACACCGAGGAGGTGAGCGCCCAGAGGAAGATCAGTGCGAGGAAGAGGGACGGCACGGCCTTGTTCGCGATCATCGGCATGGCGACGAAGGCCGCGCCGGAGATCACCGTGACCGCCACGAGCCAGGGACCGAGAGTGCGCAGGACCGCGAGCGCCCGGTCTGTCGCCCGCCCCAGTGCGAGGTCGGCGAGTGCGAACAGCGCCTGATCGGCGAGCAGAATCCACCCCACCGCCTGGACCGGCACGCCGGCGGACGCTGCGAGCTGCGGCAGGTAAACGACGTAGGCGATCCAGCTCACGCTGGCGAGGCACTGTACCGCCGCGAGATGAAACACGAGACCCAATGGAAGCGCGGCAGGGACGGACATGGCGACGGGTTGGAGACTTCGGCGCCGATGTTAGCGCATGCAGGACCGGCGGCACATGAACCGTGGCGCCGACGCGGAAAAAAAACGGGCGCAGAAAAACTGCGCCCCAGGTACCAAAGGAGGAGGATGAAGACACCGAGAATGTGCTCTCAATGCCTTCGCCCGTTGTCTAAGCCACAACCGTGCCAGTTTTAACAATACCGACGGAACAAGAGCTTACCGCAAGTGGTTGGTTGCGCGACGTTGGTCTGCGCCTCTCCATGGTGCAGTTTCTGTGCTGCGATGCACCAATTCGACCGGAAAGCGGCAATTGCGTCGCGTCAGAGCTTCACCAGCGTGGCACTCAGTGCAGCGTGATCGGACAGTTTCGCCCAGACGTTGCCGTGATGGACGCGCGCGTGCCTGATCCTGAACCCTCGCACGTAGATGCGATCGAGGCTGAAGACTGGCAGGGCCGCCGGAAAGCTACGCGCCGGCCGGCCGCGATAGGTCTCGAACGCTTCCTGCACTTCGAGCCCTGCGATCAGCTCGTTGCTTGCCTTGCGGCGCCAGTCGTTGAAATCGCCGGCAATCACGAGCGGCGCATCGTTCGGCACCAGCCGCAGGATGCGCTTGCGCAGCGCATCGAGCTGACGCCGCCGCCAGCGCCCGGCGAGTCCGAGGTGAACGTTCACGCAATGCAAGGGCTGGCGCCAGCCCGGCACCTCGATTTCGCAGTGGAGCAGCCCACGGCTCTCCAGGCGGTGGGCCGAGATGTCCTCGTTGTCCCAGCGCGAGATCGGAAAGCGCGAGAGTATGGCGTTGCCGTGGTGGCCGCCGTCGTAGATGGCGTTCCTGCCGTAGGCGAAATCCATCCACTCCTCGCCCGCGAGAAACTCGTGCTGCGGCTCGTCCGGCCAGTCGAGGAAGCGCTGGGCGTGCTGCTCGTGCTCACCCAGCACCTCCTGCAGGAACACGACATCCGCACCGATCGCGGAGAGCCGCTCCCGCAGCTCGTGGACGACCATGCGCCGGTTGAGCGAGGACAAACCCTTGTGGATGTTGTAGGTGGTGACGCGGAGCAGGTCGATCATGGCGTGGCGGATGGCTGATCCTGCTTCTTCCTTCTGACTGCGTAAGTTTGGGGCGCGCCGCCGTGGAAGGTTCCGAGCGCCACGCACGGCTGCTGTTCGACGGGATGATCAGGTGGCGGGTTCCGGTACTGTTGGAGATGGTACATGTCGTCCGGCAGCGTCTCGCCGCAGCATCTCCCGCGCGACCTGTTGGAGCCTGGCCCGCACGTCGCGCCTGATCAGCACGGCGCCGAGAATCGGAGGCACCCAGAAGTCCGGCGTGCATTCGACCTGGTAGGTGATTGTCACACCGCCTCCCTCATCCGCGATACGCCATTCGCCATTTTCGACACGCACGTTACCGCTGATCGAGTGGAAGCGCACGCTGCGCATCGGCTGCTCCTCGACCTGCGCCAGGATCCACACCGGCACCCGGATGCCGAACAGCTTCCACGCCCCGGTCTGCCGCACCAGGGTCGGCTCGCCCGCCGGGCTCACGACGCGGCTCTCGTCCATGTCGGCGACGAAATCGCCCAAGCGGTTGTAATCGGTGATTACCGCCCACGCGGTGACCCGCGCGACCCCGACCCACATCCGTGCCGACACCGTGAAGCCGTCGCCGCGCTGCTCGATGCGCACGTCCGGTGCCGCTGCGGCGCGCGCCGTGCCGATTGCGATGCCGGCAAGGAAGAACAGCAAGACCAGTCGTCGCGGCACGAGGTGCTTGCGGTGCCGCGACGCTCGCGGCTCAGGACACCGCGAGCATGCGGTCGAGGGCGAGCTTCGCGAGCACCGCCTCCGCGGCAGGCACGCTGATGCGGTTGACGACTTTGCCCTGCACCAGGTTCTCGAGGCACCACGCGAGGTGCTGCGGATCAATGCGCGCCATGGTCGAGCACATGCACACCGTCGGCGCCATGAACTGGACGATCTTGCCCTGGGGCTTGAATTCCTCGGCGATGCGGTTCACCAGATTGAGCTCGGTGCCCACCAGCCAGCGCGTATTCGCAGGCGCTTCCGCGATGGTCTTGATGATGTACTCGGTGGAGCCGACGTAGTCCGAGAGCTTGCACACCTCGAAGCTCGCCTCGGGGTGGGAGATCACGATGCCATCCGGGTACTGGTTGCGCCAGCGCAGCACGTGCTGCGGCTGGAACATCTGGTGCACCGAGCAGTGGCCCTTCCAGAGCAGGATGCGCGCGCCGCGAATCTGATCGGGCGTGAGACCGCCCAGCGGTTCGTCCGGATCCCACACCGGCATCTGCTCGAGCGGGATGCCCGTCCTGTAGCCACTCCAGCGACCCAGGTGTTGATCGGGAAAGAACAGCACCTTCTCGCGGCGACCGAAGGACCAGTCGAGGATCTGCGGCGCGTTGCTCGACGTGCAGACGATGCCGCCGTGCTCACCGCAGAAGGCTTTCAGGTCGGCGGCAGAGTTGATGTAGGTGACCGGCGTTACATGCTCGTCGGGATCGAGCACGGCGGCGAGCTCACGCCAGGCGCGGACCACTTTCGCGAGGTTTGCCATGTCCGCCATCGAACAGCCGGCACTCAAGTCCGGCAGGATCGAGATCTGGTGCGGCTGCGACAGGATGTCCGCGACCTCGGCCATGAAGTGAACGCCGCAGAAGACGATGAACTCCGCGTCGGTCTGCGATGCAAGCCGCGAGAGCTTGAGCGAATCCCCGGTGAGGTCGGCATGGCGATATACGTCCGCGCGCTGGTAGTGATGACCGAGGATGACAGCACGCCTGCCAAGCGCCGCCTTGGCGGCGACGATGCGATCCTGGCACGCTGCGTCGTGCAATGGCTCGAAACGATCGAAGGCGATGGCTGCAGTTTGCATCTCGTGCGGCGCTCCCTGGTGTGTCCGTCACGTCGACGGGACCGGCAATGGTATGCGGCTACGACAGATTTTCAAGTGCTTTGTTGCAGCGCGCCCGCCGTCAGTCGCGCGGCGCAAAGCGCGCGAGCATTTCCGGCAGCAGCCGGATGGCGTCGCGGTTGCTCCACGAACGAACACGCTCGGCGGCTTGCTCCCAGGGCAGCCACTCGAACGCGACGTGCTCCTGCGGCGCGAGCGTCACCGGTCGAGCCGCGGCCAGCCGCAGCCCGAAGACGTGCTCGGTATTGTGCGTGACCCCGGGCGGATAACGATGGCGGAAGAATGGGTAGATCTCGTAGCGGTTCTCCACCTGCCAATCATCGAGGTCCTCCGGCGCGACCGCGATGCCGGTCTCCTCGAACACCTCGCGCACCGCGGTTTGCCGCAGCGTCTCGCCCGGGTCCAGGCTGCCAGTCACCGATTGCCAGAAGCCCGGATGATCGGCGCGCTCGATCAACAGCACCTCGAGTGCCGACGTGTGAATGAGCACCAGCACCGAAACCGGAATCTTGTGCGGCATGAACGCGGCTGCGCGCCGGTCACGGAAACGCGGGCAGCGTCGCGTCGGCGGACACGTCGAGGAAGAACGCCCAGAACGGACGCTCGGCGCCCCGCCAGTAATCGGCCGCGGCCTCGAGCACGTCGACGAGCGTCTGAAAGAGGGCCTTCTCCCGTCGGCGCAGGTCGGCACCGCCGTCGAACAGGAGCACGTAGCCCACGTCGTCGTGCCAGGACATGTCGGTCAGGCAGTCCTCGAGCGCATCCCAGTTGCGGCCGAACCACTCGGGAAACCGAAGCGCAAGCTGCATGCGATCCATGAGCTCGCCCTTGTCGGCAACGCGCGTGAGGTCGATGCGATAGACGCCGTAGCCCCTCGAGGCGCCAGCCACCGCGAGGCTCGCTGCGGACACGCGTGTGGCGCACGGCCCGCCCAGGGTCAGGCTGGAGAGAAGCTGATCGAGGTCTGTCATTCGAGGATGCGCCGGAAGCTTCGGTAGTGGTCGTCGGTGTAGTAGAGCTCGCCGTTGCCACCCGTCACGATCCGGCGCGCGCCGCGGTCGCCCGCACCGGGTGTGGGCACCGTGTATTCGCGATAGTACCCGCGCGGGGCTTGGGGCAGAAGTTGCTCACGGTTGCCGAATGCAACCCCCTCCTTGCGGTAGGGGAACGGTCCGCCCTCGCGAATCAGCGCGACCGTCGCGCGCGCCTCATGCGGCAGCTCGGCGAGCGTGACCTCGCCGATCGACGAGTAGCCCAGCGCGGCGCTGCCGAGGAGCCAGAACGCGAGACCAAGAACGAGCCCGCGCCACCCCGCCCGCATCGCCAGGCCCCGGCCGTTACGGCTGATCTACCGCACGCAGGCGAATGTGCAGCTCGCGCAACTGCTTCTCGTCGACCGGGCTCGGTGCGTGGGTAAGCAGGCACTGCGCGCGCTGCGTCTTCGGAAACGCGATCACGTCGCGGATCGATTCCGCGCCCGCCATCATCGTCACGATACGATCGAGCCCGAACGCGATGCCGCCGTGGGGCGGTGCGCCGTACTGGAGCGCATCGAGCAGGAAGCCGAACTTGAGCCGCGCCTCGTCGGGGCCGATGCCAAGCGCCCGGAACACCTTCGACTGCACGTCTTCGCGGTGAATCCGCACCGAGCCGCCGCCGATCTCCCAGCCATTGAGCGTGACGTCGTAGGCCTTCGCGAGCGCCTTGGCGGGATCGGTCGCGAGGTAGTCCTCGTGACCGTCCTTCGGCGCGGTGAACGGATGGTGTATCGCGACCCAGCGCTTGTCCTCTTCGTCGTACTCGAACATCGGGAAGTCCACCACCCACAGCGGCTGCCAGCCGGCGGATGCGTAGCCGTGCTCGTGACCGATCTTCTGGCGCAGCGCTCCCATCGCATCGTTGACGATCTTCGCGCGGTCCGCGCCGAAGAAGACGAGATCTCCGTTCCGCGCGCCGGTGCGCTCGAGAATGCTCGCCAGCACCGGGGCCGGCAGGAACTTGACGATGGGCGACTGCAGCCCTGCCTCGTTCGGCTGCGAGGCGTCGTTCACCTTGATGTAGGCGAGACCCTTGGCGCCGTAGATCTTGACGAAATTCGTGTAGTCGTCGATGTCCTTGCGCGAGAGCTTCTCACCCGCGCCGGGCACCCGCAGCGCCGCCACGCGCCCGCTAGGCATATCGGCCGCGGCACGGAACACTTTGAATTCGACGGTCCGCATGAGATCCGTGAGCTCGGTCAACTCGAGCGGCACCCGCAGGTCGGGCTTGTCCGAGCCGTAGCGCGCCATCGCTTCGGCGTACGGCAGGACCGGGAACGGATCGGGCAAGGCAACGTCCAGCACCTCCTGGAAGAGCGCGCGGAAGAGTCCCTCCATCAGCGCGCGGATCTCGAGCTCGCCGAGGAACGATGTCTCGATGTCGATCTGCGTGAACTCGGGCTGGCGGTCGGCGCGCAGGTCCTCGTCGCGGAAGCACTTCACGATCTGGTAGTAGCGATCGAAGCCGGAGATCATGAGCAGCTGCTTGAAGAGCTGCGGCGACTGGGGCAATGCGAAGAACTCCCCGGGATGCACCCGCGACGGCACCAGGTAGTCGCGCGCCCCCTCGGGTGTGGACTTCGTCAGCATCGGCGTTTCGATATCGATGAAGCCATGCGCGTCGAGGTACTTGCGCGTCGCCATCGCCACCCGGTAGCGCAGCCGCAGATTCTTCTGCATCGGCGAGCGGCGCAGATCGAGATAGCGGTACTCGAGCCGCACCTGCTCGGAGAGGTTCTCGTCGTCCATCTGGAACGGCGGCGGCAGCGACGGGTTGAGGATCTCGATCTCGTGCGCCAGCACCTCGACCTCGCCCGAGAGGAGATTCGCGTTCACCGTGCCTTCGGGGCGGGGCCGCACCTTGCCGATCACCTTGACGACAAACTCGCTGCGCAGCTTCTCCGCCACGCGGAAAGTCTCCGCCCGGTCCGGGTCGCATACCACCTGCACCAGGCCCTCGCGGTCGCGCAGGTCGATGAAAATGACGCCACCGTGGTCGCGCCGCCGGTGCACCCAGCCGCAGAGGATCACGGCCTCGTCGAGGTGGCGCTTCGTTACCAGTCCGCAGTATTCGCTACGCATGAGAATCGGAAAATGGGAAGAACGCGAAACGGGGCGCTCTTACGCCCCGCCCGTCACTTGCCAGCGCCGGCCTTGATCTGGGGCCGCGCGCTTCTCGTGCGGCTTGGACCGCGCGGTCCCGGCACGACCACGCCCATGGAGATGATGTACTTGAGGGCATCGTCCACGCTCATGTCGAGCTCGATCACGTCGGTCTTGCGCATCATCACGAAGTAACCGCCCGTGGGATTGGGGGTGGTGGGCACATAGACGCTCACGTATTCCCCTCCTTCGAGATGATTCGCGACCTCGCCGCCGGGCGTACCGGTGAGGAAGGCGATCGTCCACGAGCCCTCGCGCGGAAACTGCACCAGCAGCGCCTTGCGGAACGCCTGGCCGGAGGGCGAGAGCAGCGTGTCGCTCACCTGCTTCACGCTGGAATAGATCGACTTCACGAAGGGAATGCGGGCGAGCAACCCTTCCCACATCCGCAGCAGGCGCTCGCCGACGAAGTTGCGGGCGAGCATGCCGGTCAACAGGACCACGCCGAGCGTAAGCAGCGCCCCGAGTCCCGGAATCCGCATGCCGAAGAGCCGCTCCGGGCTCAGGCTGTCGGGGAGGAGCAGCAGGCTCTGGTCCAGCGTGCCGATGAGCAGGTTCAACACCCACAGGGTGATGACCAGAGGCACCAGAACCAGCAGGCCGGTGACGAGATAGCGTTTCACGCTGCCGCGTTCAGTTGTGACACGCGCAGGCGCCGGCGCAGCCTGCTGCCGGCTTGGCGTCGTCCGAGGATTTCTTCTCTTCCTTCGGCTTGGCGTCGTCCGAGGACTTCGTCTCGTCCTTCGACTTCGCGTCCGCCTTGGACGCGGGCTTGGAGGCGTTCTTGAAGTCGGTGGCGTACCACCCGCTGCCCTTCAACTGGAAGCCCGCGGCCGAGACCAGCTTGGAGAACTTCCCGCTGCCGCATTCGGGGCAGGACTTGATGGGGTCGTCGCTGACCTTCTGCAGGAATTCGCGCTGGCAGGCGCAGTCGTCGCAGCGGTACTCGTAAATCGGCATGGAACCTCCTGAATGTTCGATCGCTGAAAATTATAGCGGAATTTCAAGCAGTAACCGGACCGACATGGGGGCTCACAGGGCGATTTGCAAGGCCGCCATCGCGCGCGGTCGCTCCTCCCGTGCCCGACCAGGAGCCGGCCAAACCGCGGCAGCGGCTACAATGCGGGCCTCGTACACCAGTGGGAGCAGCCGTGCAAGGTCTCATCCGTTTCCTCCTTTTCTGGGGCGTGAACACGCTGTCGCTGTGGATCGCCGACGAACTCTTCGACGGCATCGCGTTCGCCAGTACGGAAACCCTGGTCCTGTCCGGCCTCGTGCTCGGCATCGTCAACACCTTCCTGAAGCCGATACTGGTCATCCTCACCCTGCCGATAACCGTGCTCACCCTCGGCCTGTTTCTGCTGGTGATCAACGGCCTCACGCTCTACCTGGTGGCGAAGCTGGTCGACGGCTTTCAGCTGGCAGGGTTCGGCACCGCCATCGGCATCGCGCTGGCGGTATCGGTCATTTCCTTCCTCCTGAACGCCGTGCTGGGGCTCCGCGACTAGGGGCACGTTCCTTGCGCCGTTTCTGCGGCGTATCCGC
>JAEUMX010000267.1 GCA_016791285.1 Burkholderiales bacterium | reverse complement strand
GATCCTCCGGTTCGGGCCTTTGGCGCAGCACGCGCTCCAGGTTGTACCGCGCGTCCCAATTCGCCGGGTCCAGCCTGAGCGCCTGGCGGTAGCTGCCTTTCGCAAGCTCGAGCAAAGGCACCGCCTGCTGCTCGTTGTCGGTATCGCGCATCGCGAGCCCCGCGCGAAAGTAGACGTTGCCGCTGTTGTAGCGAGCGGCAGCCCGCAGCGCGGCATCGCCCGCCACCTCGGCACGCTTGTAGAGCGCGAGCGCGTCCTGATAGTCGGTGTCGGGCGGCTGGTGGTACGCCTGAGCGAAGAGCAGCGGCGCCGGAAGCTGACCCTTGAGCCCGATCACCGTGCCGTCTTCCATCGAGCGGTTCCAGTCGCGCAGCCGGACGAGCCGGCCGATATCGAATACGGACAGTACGATCAGCACCGCTGCCACCACCCCGAGCCAGAGCTCGCGCCGCCGCTTGCGCGTCAGGTCCATCGGCGTACCTCCGCGAGCTTCATGGCGAGCAGGGCGAGCGCACAGGCGAGCGCCGCCCCGTAGCAGTACTGCGAGAGGTCGCGCCGCGGCAGCACTTCGGTGAACTGGATGGGCAGCCGCTCGAGGCGGTTCACGTCCTCGATCGCTCTCTGTAGCGCTTGCGCGTTCTCCGCCTCGTAGGCGCGATAGGGCACCCCGATGCCGGAGAAGTACCGGTGCAGAAAGTGCTCGGGGACGGTGTCGGCGGTAGCCGCGTCCACCTCCTCGTCCGCGAGCAGACCCGGGCTGCGAAACGAGCGGATGTAGATCCAGTACAGCGAGACCCGGTGCTGCTTGACGAGTCGCGCCACGCGCTCGCGGGTCTCCACGTCGAGGTGCGCACCGCCGTCGGATACCAGCAGGACGATGCGCGAGCCGGTGTACGGCCGCCCGTCGAAGAGCGACAGCGCGCGCTCCAGGCCCAAGCCCAGGTCGGTGTCGCCGATCCCCTTGCCGATGGCGCTGGCCGCGATCGCCGCCTGGATGACCTCCTGCTTCTGCGTGAAGTCGAGCACCTCGATCGGCAGCGTGCTGAAGATCACCATGCCGAACAGATCGTCCGGCCGCTTCGAGATGAACTCGGACAGCATCCGGCGCGCGACGCTCGTCTTCGATTCCCGGGTCGGCGAAGCCAGAGTCGGCACCAGGTCCTGGGGCCGCGTCTCGGCGTGGAACGGCTGATCCATGCTGCGGCTGCGGTCGAGCAGCAGCACGATCTCGGCGCCCTGCCCGAGCCGCTCCACCTTGGTCTCGCCGCGCGTCAGCGCCGCCAGTCCGAGCACCACCATGGCGATCGCCGCCGCGGCGAGCGCCCGGTACGCCGCGCCGGCCAGCGTCGACCAGCGATCCGGCGGAATCATCGCCAGCCACGAGTAACCGATCACCTGCCGCCCGGCACGCACGAACGGGAGCAGGGCGAGCGGCAGCAGCGCGAGCGCCCACGGCTGCGCGAACGTCACGTCGGTCATGCGACCCCGCGTTCGCAATCGCGCAGATCGCGCGTGAACGCGGCGAGCCACGCCAGCGAAAGCTCTGCCGTACCGCTGCCGAAGAACTCCTTCCGCGACGCGGCGAAGAATCGCTCCACCTGCGGGCGCAGCGGCGCGTAGCGCGCGTGCTCGGCGAAGAAGCGGTCGAGGTGCTCGCCGAAGACGGTGCCGCGCGCCGTCTCGTCGAACGCGCGGTGCAGCGCCTGCAGCGCTGCGCGCCGCGCCTGCGGCTCGTCGCGTGCGCGGGCCGCTGCATCCACCGCGCGCAGAGCGCGAGCGAACGGTCCGCGGGAACGGGCGAGAAACGGCAACCCGAGATATCCGTACACGAAATACAGAGCGATGGCGGCGAGGCCGAGCGCGTACAGCGCCAGACGCAGCTGCACCGGGGAGGTCGAGAACGGCGGCGGCGGCGCGTCGGGACGCATCTCTTGCAGGCCGTCGCGCGCCGCCACGTACTCGGGCGTGAGCGGGCCGGTCGTGAACAGGAACTTGGGCACGGTATGGACCGCGGTCCCGGCGGCAGTCCTGAAGGGCAGGTCCACTGCGGGCAGCGCGCGCGTGCTGACCTCCGGCGCGGAGTTGAAGATCTGGTAGACGAGCTCGACCTCCTGCTGCCCCCCCCGGCCGCGTGCGGTCACCCCGACGAGATCGACCCAGCTCGACACGCGCCCCGGTTGTGGCAGGCGCTCGACGTCGAGGCTCGCGCCGCCGGCGGTCTCGAGCAAGATACGTCGCGTCAGGGTATCGCCAATGACGTAGCCGAACGGTCGCGGGTCGATGATCTCGATGTGCTTCACCGGCGACGGTGTCTCGGCCGCCCAGGTGCTCGACGCCACGAACATCGCGCAAGCCAGAAGCCGCAGCGCAATCTCGATCACGCCAACGCCTCGCTCGCCGCGACCTCGCCGGCGAAGAAGAACTCGGAGAGCGCTTCGGCTCGAAACTCGCCGATCAGGAAGAACGGCCGGATGCCCTGGTCGAGGAAGTGCCGCGTGAGCCGCGCGCGCCGCTCGGCATAGGCCTCGGCGATGCGCTCGCGCAACCGCGGCCGCAGCCACAGGGTGCGGCGCCGTCCGCTCTCGGGGTCTTCGAGCAAGGCGAGCCCGAACCCCGGCAGATGCTCGTACTCGGCCGGATCCCAGAGCACGATCGGCACGATCTCGTGGCGCGCGAGCGCACTCAGTATCTCTTCCAGCAATGCGTCGGGGAAATGAAAGTCGGAGACCAGGAACACGAGCGACCGGTGCCGGGCGAGGTGCTGCGCCGCGTGGGCGAGGCCGCGCGCCGAACGACCCTGCGCCGCGATCGCGCGCAACTGCTGCGCCGCGACCATCCCGGCGCCCTTGGCGTGGGTCGGCAGGATCAGCGCTTCCTCGCGCACCTTGTCGTCGCACGCGATGCAGCCGAACGGATCGCCCGTGCGATACGCCGAGTAGCCGAGCGAAACCGCGAAGTCGGCCAGCACGTCGAGCTTGCGGGTGCGGCCCCGAAAGGACATGGAGGCCGAGACGTCGGCCAGCAGGTAGACGGGCACGCTGGTGCGCTGGCTGTAGCGTCGCACCTTCCAGGTCTCGAACGGATCGCGCAGACTCGCAAGCACGTCCAGCCGGCGCGGATCGGGCAGATCGAGCAGCGGAGCGTGGCCGAGAAAATCGAGGCCGCCGCCGCCCTGCTGTCCGCGGTGGTGGCCCGGGCGATACCCGCGGGCGCGCCACGCGATGCGGTAGTGGAACTCCTGGACCATGCCCGGCGCTACGGTTGGCGGGCCGTCACGGCGCGGCGACCCGGTTCATGATCCCGTGCATCAGTTCCTTCGACACCTGCGACCGCCTGAGCTCGTAGACGGGGTGGAAGAACACGCGGTGGGCGACGGTCTCGTGGTAGACGAACTGAATGTCCTCCGGTGTCACGAAGCCACGCCCCTTCAACCATGCCGCCACCCGCGCCGCGCGCAGCAGCATGCTCATGCCGCGCGGGCTCGCGCCGGCCAGGATGAGGCTTTGCATGTTCGCACCATCGATCTGGATGCCGTACGCCGCGGGATCACGCGTCGCGCCCCAGAGCTTGAGGGCGTACTGCTCGAGCGCCTCGCTCGACTGGATCTCGCGCTGGATGAGCGCGCTCACCTGATTCAACTCGGTGTGGGCGAGCACGTCGGGCTCGACCCGGGCGATGAGCGCCTCCATGTCGTGGTAGACGGGATCGAACACGAGCCGGCGCTGGATGTCGGGATCCTGCGGGGTCTCGACGAAGAGCTCCATCATGAAGCGGTCGCGTGCCGCGCCCGAGATCTCGAAGGTCTCTTCCTTCTCCACCCGGTTGCGATCGGCGAACACGGTCAGGTGCGGGAACTGGTGCTCGCGGTTGAAGGCGTTGACGCTGCGCTCCGCCATCACCCGCAGCAGCAGCGAGTGCACCTGCGGGCGGGCGCGGTTGATCTCGTTGAAAAAGAAGACGGAAAGCTCCGGCCCGTGCTTGAGCAGCGGACCCGGATCGACCCGCGGCCGCCCTTCCTCGCTGATGTAGGTGTAGTACACGAGGTCGTTCGGCATGAGATCGATGGTGCCTTCGATGCGCTCGTACGCCCCGCCGATAGCCCGCGCGACGGCCCGCAGCAGCGTCGTCTTGCCGACCCCGACATCGCCTTCGAGCAGCAGATGGCCGCGTGCGAAGACCGCGATCACGACGCGGCGGATCAGCGTCTCCTGGCCGATCACCGCCTTCTGCACCTCCTGCTCGAGCTTGAGCGCGCGGCTGCGCCAGTCCTCGAGCAGCGCGTCGTTGCGATTCATCCGCCTCCTCCGGGTTGCCCGTGTCGTCTCGTGTACTGACCGACCGATGATAAGGCAGTCACCCGAAGTTTAGGTTCGTCGGGGAGGGCTTCCCGAGGCGACCCACCCCTTGAGCAGGAGCGCCGCGAGCACCGCGCAGGCCGCACCGAACGAGAACGCCGTCTGCGGACCCGCGCTCTGCCACAGCCAGCCGAACAGGATCGATGCCGGCAGCAGCATGACGCCGGTCGTCACGTTGAACCAGCCGTACGCGGTGCCGAGCAGGGAAGCTGGCGCAAGATCGGCGACCAGCGCCCGCTCCGCGCC
>JAEUMX010000259.1 GCA_016791285.1 Burkholderiales bacterium | reverse complement strand
CCTGCTGGCGGGCTATGTGGATGTGATGGGCGGAAGCGCCGAGCAGGAATACGTGGGGGCCGGTGCCGCGCTCTCGGGCGGGGTGGCGGTGAGCCCGGACGGCAAGCTACTCGCCGCCGCCGGGGAGCGGGCGACCTTGGTTCTCTTCGATACGGCGACTGGGGCGCTCCTGCGACGGCTCGATGGGCACGACCCTAAGGGCGGGAGACGCGGCACGGTCCAATCGTTAGCAATAGATCCGCAGGGCCGTTGGCTGTTCAGTGGCGGCGAAGATGGCCACATCATCCGGTGGTCGCTGCCAGCGGGCGAAAAGCTGGGCGAGTGGAAGGTGGAGGATCGAGTGGGTGGCGTGGTGGCACTGGCCCTCACCCAAGACGGAGCGATTCTCGCCAGTGGCGGGGGCAGTAACGGCAACATTACCCTTTGGTCGGTACCCCATGGGAAGGTAATTGCGACCCTGAAGGGCCATGACAACTCCATCGGTCCTCATGGGTTGGCCTTTTCCCGGGATGGGTACTTGGCCAGCGCCTCTTACGACAAGACAGCTCGCATCTGGGATCTTAATGCCCGGACTTCGCGCATCCTCAAGGGTCACACTGATGATGTGGAAGCAGTTGCCTTCAGCCCGGACGGTAAGTGGCTGGCGACGGCGAGCGACGACAGTGAAGTGATCCTCTGGGACGCCGGCAACGGCAAGCCGCGTCGCCATTTCCGTGGTCACCACGATTTTGTCTTCGACATCACCTTTAGCGCGGATGGCAGCCAACTCCTGTCGGCCTCGCGCGATGCGACTCTGCGCCTATGGGACGTAGCGAGCGGCGTCACGCTTCGCATCTACCAAGGCCACACAGCAGGCCTGTGGTCCGTGGCCACCCATGGGAACACCCTTTATACAGCCGCCAGCGATACGACCGTGCGCCGCTGGCCCTTGGGCCTTCCGAACCAGTGGGTATGGGCGACGATGAAGGCAGCCATGTCAGCTGCGATTGCACCCAACGGCAGTATGGTCGCGGTCGGCCAAAGAGACGGTGGCGTGCGCCTCTACCGTCTCCCCAGTGGAGAAGTTCTTGGCGGGATCGAGCAAGCCCATACCGATCCGATTCTACGGATGATCTTCAAGGGCGACTCTAGCCTGCTTGCCACCTCGGCATATGATGGCACTGCCAAGCTTTGGCGAGTGCATGTCGCCGCCGACAACGTCGAACTCGCACCCATGCATACGATGCAAAGCCACAGCGGCTCGGTTCAAGCCGTCGCCTTCTCCCCGGACGGCCAGACACTCGCCACTGCCGGCGGCGACGGTAAGGTGGGGCTTTTTGACGTGGCGAGCGCCAAGGAACGGTCCTTCGCAGCTCACGAGGGTGGCGTCGCGAGCGTTGCATTCAGCCCGGAAGGTTGCTGTTTGCTTAGCGCTGGGGCCGGGATGACCGATTTCCGGCTGCGTCTCTGGGACTTGGCCGATCCCACCCATATACCCCGCGAGCTTTCGCAACAGGCGGACGAGCTAATGTGGGCGACCCTTCGACCCGACGGCCGCGAGGTCGCAGCGGTGGGGCGCGGTGCGTCGACTGTGTCGCTTCACTCGCTTGACCCCTCGCTCGGTGCATCTCGCAGCCTGATGGGCCACAAGCAGACCGTATTCCGCGCCATATACACCCCAGACGGCCGTCACCTTGCGACCGCAAGTACCGACATGACGGTCCGTATGTGGGATCCGGAGAGATTACGGCTGCTCTTTGCCTTGCGCGTTCCCACTGAATTCCAATGGCCTGCGCCGCTGCGAGACTTCGACTTCCGCTGCACCGCTGCCGGCGAGTGCTGGATCGCGGTCCCGCTCACCATGGGCCGCGTGGCCGTATACCGTTTGCCTTACGAGCACTACCCCGGCTAACGGGCGATGGGCTCAAGGCTCGTCGTCTCCAAGGTCGCGCTGTGCCGCCCTCGCGAGGCGATCGCGAATCGCCAGCCATTCAGGCGCGTCTGGCACAACCTCGACCAGGAGCACGTCGGCTCCCGTTTCGTCCAACTCGCGCAGGGCGCGGTACATCACCCGCGCGTAGGCCGCGGCAGAGTCGGGTGCGCGCGCCGGAATCACGCCCGCCAGTGGCGGCGCCGGCTGCCGCGCGAAGACGGCCACCTGGCGCCCCGACCGCAAGTGGGACCGTACGGCCTCCGCGAGTCCGTCCGCATCCACCAGGACCATCGTCGCCCGCGGCGCATAGTGCGCGGCGAGCCGGCCCGGCGCCCGCGGCGCGTCGGCCCCGGCGGGGCGGATTTCCCGGCCGATGACCTCCGCAAGCGCGTCGAGACCGATGCCTCCCGGTCGCAGCAGCCGAGGCAGCGCCCCGCTCACGTCGACGATGGTCGACTCGATGCCCACTGCGCACTGGCCCCCATCCAGGATCAAGTCCACATCGTCACCCAGTTCCGCCAGCACGTGCGTCACGGCGGTCGGCGACAGCCGCCCGAAGCGATTCGCCGACGGCGCCGCGATGCCGCCGCCGAAAGCGCGCAGGAGATCGAGCGCGAGAGGATGAAAGGGCACGCGCAGGCCGACGGTGTCCTGGCCGCCGGTCACCGCGTCGAGCACGCCCGCCGCGCGCTCGAGCACCAGCGTCAGCGGTCCGGGCCAGAATGCCGCGGCGAGTCGGGCGGCCGTCTCCGGCACCGCCGCTGCCCAGCGCCCGAGGTGGCTCGCGTCGGGGAGGTGGACGATCAACGGATGGTCTGCCGGACGCTGCTTGGCGGAGAAGATGCGGTGCACCGCCGCTTCGTTGCCCGCATCCGCCCCCAGTCCGTAGACGGTCTCGGTAGGAAACGCGACCAGCCCGCCGCCACGCAGGATCTCGACGGCACGCGCGACGGCCGGGTCGGTGGCGAGCGGCGCGTCACGCATCGCCCAGCCGGGACGCACAGCGCGGCGCGAGGTTCACGCGGTGAGCAGCCGCAGCGCTTCCCGGTACTTCGCTGCCGTCTTGTTCACGATCTCGAAAGGCAGCGACGGGCCGGGCGGCGTCTTGTTCCAGGCAATCGACTCCAGCCAGTCGCGCACGAACTGCTTGTCGAAGCTGGGCGGGCTCGATCCCACCGCATACGAATCGCGCGGCCAGAACCGGGAGGAATCGGGCGTCAGCGCCTCGTCGATGAGGTAGAGCGTGCCGGCCGGGTCGAGGCCGAACTCGAACTTGGTGTCGGCGATGAGGATGCCCCGCGTGTCCGCATACTCCGCGGCCTCGGTGTACAACTGCAGCGAGATGTCGCGCACGCGGGCGGCGAGGGCCGGGCCGATCGCCTGCTCGACCGCGGCAAAGGAGATGTTCTCGTCGTGGGCGCCCGCCGGTGCCTTGCTCGCCGGGGTGAAGATAGGCGCCGGCAGCTTCGCCGCCTCCTGCAGTCCCGGCGGCAGGGGGATGCCGCAGACCGCGCCGGTGCGAAGGTAATCCTTCCACCCCGAGCCCGCGAGGTAGCCGCGGACCACTGCTTCGATCGGCAGCGGCGCGAGCCGCTTGACCACGAACGAGCGCCCGGCGACCTGCGCGCGCTCGGAAGCGTTCACGACGGTCGCCGGATCGATGCCGGTCAGATGATGGGGCACGACGTGCGCCAGCCGCGCGAACCAGAAAGCGGACAGGGCGGTGAGCACGTGGCCCTTGCCCGAGATCGGCGTCGGCAGCACGACGTCGAACGCGGACAACCGATCGGTCTGGACGACGAGCAGCCGGTCCTCGCCGACCGCATAGAGGTCGCGCACCTTGCCCCGGTGCAGCAGCGGCAGGCTGTCGAGGCTCGATTCGAACAGCGGCTGCGTCGTGCCGATCACTTCTCGACGATCTTCTGCAGATTCGCCAGACCCGACTGGTACACGCCGGTGATCGCCTTGACCGCGGCTTCGTCGTTCTGATCCGGCGGCGGATCGTTGTTGGGGTACGCCCGGTAGAAGGCGCCACGCCACTCGACGGTCGCCTTGCCGCCGTCGGCCGGCTTCACGCTGAGGGTCGAAGTGTAGTTCGTGACCGGCAGCGCGCCGCCGTCCGCCGCGCGGTACTTGTAGCTCATTTTCTCGGCGCTGTAGTCCTCCAGCGTCTCGACGATCTTGCCACCGTCCTTGAGCGTGATGTCACGCACCGAGCCGACCTCGTTGCCCTTGGTCGCCGGGCTCTTTGCCACCGCCGGGTGCCACTTCGCCAGCCCGTCGAAGTCCTTGATCGTGTCCCAGACCTTCTGCGGGCTCGCATTGATCGTGATGGACTCAGTGACCTTCTGCCGCGTCGGGCCGTGAGCATGGGCGGCGGTGGTGATACCCAGGCAAAGCGCCAGGGCGAGACCTGTAATGCGCATCGATGACTCCTTTGGTTGAACGAATGAGATTTCGCGCGAGCCGAACAATCAGGGGGCGCCGATGAACTGGCCGAAGCCTCGGCTGTTCTTCCCCGTGTCGATCGTGGCGAGCACCTGCAGGGTGCGCGCGTCCAGCACCGCGACATTGTCGTCCATCCAGTTGACGACGTACACCCGGCCGTCGTGCACCGCGATGCCTTCCGGGTAGCCGCCGACGGGCACGGTCGCGACGACCTCGTGGCTTGCGGCGTCGATGACCGAGACAGTGTCCGCTTGCTGGTTGGTGACGAAGATCCTGCCCGTCTGCGCGTCGACGGCAGCGCCATAGGGCGAGCGCCCGACCGGCACGGTCGCGAGCCGGGTCCCGGACGCGGTGTCGAACACCGTCACGTCGTCGCTCCAGACGTTCACGGCGTAGAGCCGCGCACCGGACGGATCGAGCGCGACCGCGAAGGGATGACTGCCCGCCGGGAGCTGCGCCGTCACCGCCAGCGCGTCGGCGTCGATCACCGAGATGGAGTTGCTGTCGCGGTTCGCCACGTAGACGCGCTTGCCGTCCGGATGCACCGCGACGCCGGCGGGTGCGGCACCCACCGCCACGCGGCCGAGGAGCCGGTGGCTCCGGCCGTCGAATACCAGCACCCGGTCGTTGAACCAGTCGGCGAGCCAGACCCGCGAACCATCGGGCGAGACGGCGATGCCGACCGGTCCGTCGCCCCCGGGCAGCGTGTCGACGACGCGGTTCGACGCGATGTCGATCACCGAAAGCGTCTTGCTCTCCGGATTCGAGACGAACGCGCGCGCGGTCGCGGAACTGACGGCGATGCCGGCCGGCGCGCGACCGACCGCGACGGTGGCGACCACCTTGTTCTGCGCGAGGTCGATCACGGAGACGTCATTGCTGCCCTGATTGGTGATGTAGGCAAAGGGTGCGGCGGCAGCGCTCACGGCAGTCGCGAGGACGGCGGCGAGGAGCCCGCGCAGCGCGCGGCGGACCGACCGGCTCAAACGCTGTTCCACTGCTTCGCATCCGGCGCGACAGCAGACGATGGGCGCAGGTCGCGCTGGATGTCGAGCGCCAGCGCGAGATTCGCCTCGACATCGTCGCCGAGCACGGTGTAGTGCCCCATCTTCCGTCCCGGATGCGGCTCGCGCTTGCCGTACAGGTGCAGCTTGACCCGCGGATGGGCGAGCACCCGCTCCCATTGCGGTTCGCCTGCATGCCAGGCGTCGCCCAGAATGTTCACCATTACTGCCGGACAGTGCAGGGATGGGTCTCCCAGCGGCAACTCGGCCATGACGCGCACTTGCTGCTCGAATTGCGAGGTGACGCACGCGTCGATGCTGTAATGGCCGCTGTTGTGGGGGCGCGGGGCGATCTCGTTGGCGAGCAGCCCGCCGCCGCCGTCGACGAAGAACTCCACGCACAGCACGCCCCGGTAGTCCAGCGCTTGCGCCACCGCGACCGCTGCGGCGCGCGCTTCGGCAGCCAGCGCCTGCGGCACGCGTGCCGGTACGATGCAGTAATCGAGGATGCCTTGCGCGTGGACGTTCTCGGCAACCGGAAAGGTCACGACCGATCCGTCGCCGCCGCGCACGACGACCACCGACAGCTCGAGCTCGAGGTGCAGCATCGCCTCGAGCACACAGGGCTCTCCGCCCAGGTCGACGAACGCGGCACGCGCC
>JAEUMX010000227.1 GCA_016791285.1 Burkholderiales bacterium | reverse complement strand
CGGACCCGCGCTCTGCCACAGCCAGCCGAACAGGATCGATGCCGGCAGCAGCATGACGCCGGTCGTCACGTTGAACCAGCCGTACGCGGTGCCGAGCAGGGAAGCTGGCGCAAGATCGGCGACCAGCGCCCGCTCCGCGCCCTCCGTCGCCGCCAGGAAAAGTCCGTACAGCGCGAAGAGCGGCCACAGGAGCGCCGTGCTCGAATCGATCAGGCTGAGCAGCAGGTAGAACGCGCCGTACACGACCCACCCGCCGAGGATGAGACGCAGCCGCCCGACCCGGTCCGACAGCGCGGCGAGCGGCGTCGAACCCAGCATGGCGACGGCCGAGGTGAGTGCCCAGAGCACCGGTACCTGGGCCTCCGGCACCCCCACCTCGCGCGCCCGCAGCAGCAGGAACATGTTGGACGAGTTGCCGAGGGTGAAGAGCGCGAGTACCAGCAGATAGCGCTTGAAGACCGGCGGAAAGCCCTGCAGCGTCCAACTGAAGGCGGCGTTACCGGCCGGTTTGCGTTCCGGCTCGCGCACGCCGAGCGCGAACGCCACCGTCATGACACCCGGGACCAGCGTCCAGAGCAGGATGTCCCGGATGGCCATGCCCGAGGCGAGCAGCGCCGCCCCGAGCAATGGGCCGATCACGGCCCCGGCATTGTCCATGGCGCGGTGCAGGCCGAACGCGAGCCCGCGCTGGTCGGGCGTGATGCTCGCCGCAAGCAGGGCATCCCGCGGCGACGCTCGCAGCCCTTTGCCCACGCGGTCGGCAAACCGCAGCGCGAGCACGGCCGGCCAGCTCGTGACAAGCGCGAGCAGCGGCCGGCAGGCGGCAGTCAAGCCGTACCCGCCGACCACCCAGCCTTTCGTGCTGCCGAAGCGGTCCGCCAGCACTCCCGAGAAGAGCTTGAGCAGGCTGCCGGTCGCTTCCGCAATCCCCTCGATCAGGCCGAGCGCCTTCGGACCCGCCATCAGCACCGACGCGAGGTAGAGCGGGACCAGCGGATAGACGAGCTCGCTCGCGGCATCGTTGAAGAGACTGACGAGGCCCAAGAGCCAGACGGTAGCGGGCAAATTAGCGAGGGACTTGAGCATGGGCGGGTTGCAGAATGGAACGAACCGGGATTGCGTCTTCTGCTGAGCACGGGGCAGCGCGCTGGCATGGCTTTAACGCGTCGCCGCAGGTACGATCTCCCGCATCGCCCCGAGTAACGCCAGATGGGGGACAATAGCATTAGCGAGGCTTACATGTCGGTACTGACCCTTACAGACGACGAGATCGGGGAACTGCTTCGGACGCCGAAGCTGGTGCAGAACCCTGGCAGTCGGGAGCGTGAAGAGGGGAAGCACCTTCGTCGCGATTACCGGGTGGTGAGCGAGGATGGGAGGCATGAGTTCATCCTCTTCACACGGCAGAGCACGGTGATTCGTGATGGCTTCTCGGCAGGCATTCGTTGGCGATCAAAGACGGGCGAGGAGGTCATCCTGCTCCGATGCAACGGTTCCGACCACTCTCACGTCAATGTGCTTGAACGGGAGCAGTTCGAGGCAGAGTTTCACGTGCACAAGGCAACCGAGAAGTACATCGTGGCCGGAAAGCGCAGTGAAGGGCGCGCTGAACCCACTGATGCATTCCGGACGCTGAATGGCGCGCTGCACGAAGTAATGCGGCTGGCCAACATCTCTGGACTGAACACCCGGACAGACGAAGAAGACTTGTTCGACTAGTTATGAAGGCCGAAGAACTTGAAGAAGTCCTATGCAAGAGCCTGTGTGCGCAGGCTCAGGTGCGGGCATCTGAGCAGGGTCTCTGGCAAGTGAGGACACCGTTTTCCTACCCGGACGGTGATGCTTACTCACTCTACGTGAGACAGCTCCCGACAGGTGGTCTTAGGATCACCGACGTGGGGCTGACGCTGATGCATTTGAGCTACGACAACGACGTTGACAAAGTACGCGATGGAACGCGGGGGAGGCTCCTGCAGCAGATTCTCGCTGAATCTGACCTGTCCGAGGCGGACGGCGAGTTCTTCATCGACGGACCGGCGGATCAGCTAGGGCTGAACGTGTTTCGGTTCGGCCAAGCGCTCACGCGGGTGCACGATCTAACCTTTCTGAATCGGGTTCGTGCAGAGAGCACATTCTACGAGGACTTGCGGGAGCTACTAAGGGAACTCGTTGGCCAGGAACGATTGCGGGAAAGCTACGTGGTGCCCGACGTTCCACGGGGGAATGAGTATCCGGTGGACTTCTTCGTCAGCGGCAGCGAGACACCGCTTTATCTATTTGGTGTTCCGAATCGGGATAAGGCGCGCTTGGCAACGATCATCTTGCAGCATCTGATCGCAGCTGGGCGAGACTTCAATTCGATGATCGTCTTTCAGAATATGGCCGAACTGCCGCGTGCGGACGTCAGTCGACTCACTAATGCGGCAAACGATCAAGTTGACTCACTTGATGCGGCCGACGACCTTCGCAGAAAGCTACTGCAGCGCGTGCGGTAAGGTGTACCGACAAAGTCCGACAAAGGGGTCAGATACGATCCTTCCCGCCGCCCGGCCCATGTCCAGCGACTGACCTTCATCCGCCGCGGCCGACGCACGGCACGCGGCTCAGCCGCATGGTCGGACAGCTTCGGTCAGGCCGCGCTCAACACGGCACCACGCAGGCGCAGCGCGTTGCCGATCACCGAGGCCGAGCTCAGACTCATCGCCAGCGCCGCGATCATCGGCGACAGCAGCCAGCCGGTGAGCGGGAAGAGCACCCCGGCGGCCAGCGGCACGCCGAGCGCGTTGTAGACGAAGGCGAAGCCCAGGTTCTGCTTCATGTTGGCGACCGTCGCCTGCGACAACTCGCGCGCCGTGGCGATGCCGCGCAGATCGCCCTTGACCAGCGTGAGCTGCGCGCTGTTCATCGCCACGTCGGTGCCGGTGCCCATCGCGATGCCGACATCGGCGCGCGCCAGCGCCGGCGCGTCGTTGATGCCGTCGCCGGCCATCGCGACGATGCGCCCCTGCGCCTGCAGCTGCTCGACCAGCATGAGCTTGTCCGCCGGCTTGACCTCGCCGTGCACTTCGTCGATGCCCAGGCTGTCTGCCACGGCGCGCGCCGTGGTCAGGCCGTCGCCGGTCGCCATCACCACACGCATGCCGGCGCGCTTCAGCGACGCGACCGCCTCCGGCGTCGTCGCCTTGATCGGGTCGGAGACCGCGAGCAGGCCGGCCAGCCGCCGCTCGACCGCCAGATGCATGACGCTGGCACCGCGCGCGCGCAAGACTTCGGCTTCGCCGGCCAGTGGCGCCACGTCGATGCCGAGCTGGCCCATCAGCGCCGTGTTGCCCAGCGCGAGCGACTTGCCGTTCACCACACCGCGCACGCCGATGCCCGACTCCGAATCGAACTGTTCGGCCTTGTCGAGTTGCAGCCCCTGGTCGCGGGCCGCGGCGACGATTGCCGCCGCGAGCGGATGTTCGCTGCCCTGGTCGAGGCTGGCGGCCAGACGCAGCACCTCGTCGGCGCCGAAGCCCGGCGTGCCGACCGCGCGTTCGAAGGCATGGCGGCCTTCGGTCAGCGTGCCGGTCTTGTCGACGATCAGCGTGTCGACGCGCTTCAGCTTCTCGATCGCGGCGGCGTCACGGAACAGCACACCGTGGGTCGCGCCGCGGCCGGTGGCCACCATGATCGACATCGGCGTCGCCAGGCCGAGCGCACAGGGGCAGGCGATGATCAGCACCGCCACCGCGTTGATGAGGCCATAGACCCAGCTCGGTTCGGGCCCGAACAAACCCCAGCCGAAAAAGGTCAGCAGCGCGATGGCGACGACGCCCATCACGAAGTAGCCGGCCACGATGTCGGCCATGCGCTGCATCGGCGCGCGCGAGCGCTGCGCCTGTGCCACCATCTGCACGATCTGCGACAGCACCGTCGCCGCGCCGACGTGCTCGGAGCGCATCACCAGCGCGCCGCTCGAGTTCATCGTCGCGCCGATCAGCTTGTCGCCGGCGCGCTTGCTCACCGGCAGCGGCTCGCCGGTGAGCATCGATTCGTCGACCGCGCTGGCGCCTTCGACGACCACGCCGTCGACCGGCACCTTCTCGCCCGGACGCACGCGCAGCAGGTCGCCGACATGCACATGCGTCAGCGGCACGTCCTCTTCGCTGCCGTCGGCGGCGATGCGGCGCGCGGTCTTCGGCGCCA
>JAEUMX010000225.1 GCA_016791285.1 Burkholderiales bacterium | reverse complement strand
GCCCAGAAGTTCGACAGCGGCACGGGCTGGCCCAGCTTCTTCGATACCCGGTCGGGTGCGGTGGGCACCAGGCGCGACTTCAAGCTCGTGTGGCCGCGCACGGAGTATCACTGCGCGCGCTGCGGCGGGCATCAGGGCCATGTCTTCAACGACGGTCCCAAGCCGACGGGGCTGCGCTACTGCAACAACGGGCTTGCGCTCCAGTTCGTCCCGGCAGGTGAGGCGCTGCCCGCGCTCAGAACATGAAGCGCGCGCTCGCGTTGATCCTCGCGCTCGCCGCCCTCGCGCTCTTTCGGGGGGCGGCGGCGGAAGCACCCGCGACGGCGATCTTCGCGGGCGGCTGCTTCTGGTGCGTGGAAGCCGATTTCGAGAAGCTGCCCGGCGTGACCAAGGCCGAGTCCGGCTACATCGGCGGCAAGGTCGCGAATCCGACCTACGAGGAAGTGAGCGCGGGGCGCACGGGTCACGCCGAAGCGGTGCGCGTGTGGTACGACCCGCAGCAGGTCACGTACGACCAGTTGCTGGATTTCTTCTGGCACCACGTCGACCCGACGGTGAAGGACCGGCAGTTCTGCGACGTGGGTTCGCAGTACCGCACGGCCATCTTCTACGAGAACGACGCCCAGCGCGCGGCGGCGGAGGCGAGCAAGGCCGCGCTGGAGAAGAGCGGCCGGTTCCCGCGCATCTATACGGAGATCGCGCCGGCCGGCACGTTCTACCTCGCCGAGGACTATCACCAGGACTACTACCAGAAGAATCCCATCCGCTATCGCTATTACCGGACGAGTTGCGGGCGCGACGCTCGCGTCGCAGAAGTGTGGGGGAGCAGGCACTAAGACACCCCTCGACGGCCGAAGCGCAGGGCGCGCGGCGCCCTGCGACCGTCGTCTTCGTCCACGGCTTGTGGATGCGCGGGCCGACCTTGAGCCTGCAGGCGCGCCGGATCAGGCGCTGCGGGCTGGGAACGGACTGCGGCTTCTCGTACGCTTCGGTGACTGGCTCGCTCGATATCCACGCGCAGCGGCTCACGCGCCACATCGCGCGGCTCGATGCGCCTTGCGTGCATCTCGTCGGTCACAGCATGGGCACGCTCGTCATCCTGAGAATGCTGGCGGAGTCCCATGATCCACGCCTCGGTCGGGTCGTCCTGCTCGCCCCGCCGTTTCACGGCAGTCGGGCCGGCTGTGCGGTCGGTGCGGTCCGGCCGGGTCGCTGGCTGCTCGGCCGCAGCTACGCGCTGTGGTCGCAGGAGGAAGGGGTCCCGCCGCCGCACGACCTCGACGTCGGCGTCATCGCGGGCACCATGCCGCTCGGAGCAGGATCGCTGCTGCGCGTCCTCGATCCCCCCCACGACGGCGTCGTGACGTGCCGGGAAACCATCGTTCCCGGCGCGCGGGACTACATCCGCCTGAGGGTGAGCCATGCCGGGATGCTGGTTGCGCGATCGATCGCCCGACAGATCGTCGAATTCCTGGAGCGTGGCCGCTTCCGGCACGCGGAGGCGGAGCCGGCTTGAGGTTTCCGATCGCGGCGGTGGCGCTCCTGGCGTTCGCCCTGTCAGGTTGCACCGGCGCGCCCTACTATTGGCAGGCAGCGAACGGTCAACTCGAGCTCTGGCAGAAGTCGCGTCCGATCGACGACTGGCTCGCCGACCCAGGCGCGGACGAGCGGCTCAAGGCGCGCCTCAGGCAGATGCAAGAGATCCGCACCTTCGCGAGCAGCGACCTCGATTTGCCCGACAACGGCAGCTATCGCAGTTATGCCGAGCTCGGGCGGCCCTACGTGGTCTGGAACGTGTTCGCGGCGCCCGAACTCTCGCTGCAGCCGAGGCAGTGGTGCTTTCCCATCGCGGGCTGCGTGACCTATCGCGGCTATTTCGCGGAGGAGCGCGCCCGCGCATTCGCCGACAGTCTCGAGAGCGACGGCTACGACACCTATGTCGGCGGCGTGCCCGCCTACTCGACCTTGGGGTGGTTCGACGACCCGCTGCCGAGTACCGTCATCGGCTATTCCGACACAGAGCTCGCACGCCTGATCTTCCACGAGCTCGCGCACCAGGTGGTCTACGTGAAGGACGACACGACGTTCAACGAGTCCTTCGCCACGGCGGTCGAGCAGGAAGGCGTCAAGCGCTGGGTCGAGGCGCACGGCTCACCCGAGAAGCTCGCGCAGTTTCAGCGTGCACAGGCACGCAAGCGCGGGTTCGTCGCGCTCGTGCTCGAATATCAGGGCAAGCTGGCGGAGATCTATGCCTCGAAAGCAGGCGAGGACGAGAAGCGGGCGCTCAAGGCGCAGACCTTCGCGGCGATGCGTGCGGACTACGCCGCGCTCAGGCAAGGCTGGGACATGCCGAGCGGGTACGACGCCTGGTTCGCAGGGCCGCTCAACAACGCGCAGATCGCTTCGGTGGCAAGCTACACGCAGCAGGTGCCCGCGTTTCACGCGCTGCTCGCGCAGGAGCAGGGCGACCTCACCCGGTTCTACGCGGCGGCGAAGGAACTCGCGAAGTTACCCAAGGCGGAGCGGGATGCGAAGCTGGCGGCGCTGGGGACGCAGACGGCAGACGCTGTGCGCTGACCTGCCGGAGCGAGGGCGTCCCGATCGAGCCACCGTTTGTGCAGTGGATCGTCCGCTAGCCGCGCCGCATCTTTACAGTCGGCGTAGCCGCAAGCGATGGGCCAAAAGGCGCTGGCGAATCAGATCGTGCAGCGTGTGCACGTGCATGCGCTCCGGTCACCCCAGCCTGACGGACACTCGACGCCAGCCGCCGAGCGGATACGTCTCGCGCACGGGCTCCGC
>JAEUMX010000203.1 GCA_016791285.1 Burkholderiales bacterium | reverse complement strand
TCACGCGCTCGCGCCCGACCGATCCGGAAAGGCTCCGCTGCGGCGGAGCCTTTCTGCTTTCTGTCGTCCGCGCGTGTATGCGGCGAGTTGGGTGGGCGTTGAAAAGATCCCCGTGACATGGAACTTGGGTCGCCTCGCTGCTATCCTCATATGATCCCTTGACCGAGGTCGAACGATCGCAAGTCGCGGCAGGTTATTGGAATGCTCCGAAGAGGCTGTACTTGCAGGAGTTTACAAAGGTAACCTTTCCTGCAGTCTGGCATACGCGACACGGCGCGGTAACAATTTCACGCTTCGTTGTAGTTGTTACCGGTCGCGGTGCGCGCCACCGGGCGCACCGCCGCCGGCCGGAGCCCGGGACAGTCCCAGTTTCGTAGAAACCCCGCAGACCGCAGGTTAGTTCTGAAAGGCGCGCGTCAACGCCCCGCCTGCGAGGCGGGTGGCTTCACCCGCGGCAGCGAACATCTTGCCGAGGGTGACAAAGCCGTGGACCATGCCTTCGAAACAGCGATGCTCCACGCTCACCCCTGCCGCCTGCAGATGCTGCACGTAGGCGATGCAGTCGTCGAGCAGAGGATCGAAGCCCGCCGTGATCACGAGCGTCGGCGGCAGACCGTCGAGATCGTGTCGCAAGAGGGGCGACGCCCGCCAATCGACGTAGTCGTGCGCATGGCGCAAATACTTGTTCTGGAAATAGCGGATCGACTCCAGATCGAGCAGATAGCCGCGTCCGAACTGATGCCATGATGGGCGTTCGCTGGCTTGGTCGGTCGCCGGATAGATCAGAAGCTGAAACACCAGCGCGGGCGCACCCCGATCGCGTGCCAGGATTGCTGTCACAGCCGCCAGGTTGCCCCCCGCGCTGTCGCCCCCAACCGCGATGAGCCCCGCATCCACTCCGAGTGTTTCAGCGTTCTCACTGGCCCACACAGTCGCCGCATAGGCGTCGTCGACGGCCGCAGGAAACGGATGTTCGGGCGCCAGGCGATAATCGACCGACAGCACGGCGCAACGTGCTTCGTTCGCGAGCGTCCGACACAGGGGGTCGTAGCTGTCGAGGTCGCCGACAGTCCACCCGCCGCCATGAAAAAAAATCAGCAATGGCAGCCTTGCCGTCGCGGTGCTTCCCGCTGCCCGATACAGACGCGCCGGAATGGTCCCGCCCTCGCCCGTGATCTCGATCTCGCGCACCGCGGCCACGGCTGGTGCCTCGGAGCTGAAATAGGCGAACAGCTTGCGCGTTTCGTCGCGCGCCTTGGCGACATCCAGCGTGTGGAACGCCGGCGCCGCCGCACGCGCGACGATATCCATCAGTGCCTTGGCTTGCGGGTCCAGTGTCTTGCTCATCGAAGCCCTGGCATGTTTCCGAAGCTGGATTCAACAAGGCCGCAGGCAAGTCTCGATCGGCAGACGCGAGCAAGACGCCGAGCCGTCAAGGCACCGGACTGGCGATCGGGGGGGCGGCAACACGGCTCCACATCAGGGCAAGCCCCCCCCCGGCAACGATCCCGGCAGCATCGATCGCCCAATCGACCACCGAGGGTGTTCGACTTACGGTGAGGAACTGAATGACTTCGGCTGCCGCGGCGAACAGGAGCAAGGCCGTGCCGGTGGTCGCGAGTTCCGTTGCCGCACTGGCCAGGCTGCGACGCGCGATGGACGAGACGGCAACCCACGCGAGCATCCCGAAAAGGGTGAAGTGGCCGAGCTTCTTGACCGTGAACACGAGCCCGAACGGCCATCCCAGAGCCCTCCTCGCCTCATTCGTCCAGCGCGGCCGGGAAACCGCGGACCCGGCAGCGGAAGGCGCGGCAGAGAACGGTTCGGCGACCACCAGACCGTTGACGGTGTCGGCACTGCGATCCACGATCTGCTCGATCGTCGATTCGGGCGCAGCCACACCGGCGATGATCACGATGGCGATCGCGACGATGGCCGGGCCGAGTGGCCGATCGAAGAGGCGCGCAAGCCACGCGCAATAGACGAGCGCCGCGCACCAGAGCACCGCGAAGAAGGCGCGCCAGAAGAAGGCCGAGGACTTTTCAGCAGCCGGAACGAGCCGCACATCGTCGACCCACAGCGTGCCGGACGCCGCCAGGTTCTGCACGTTGATCTGCACAGCCACGGTGTCGTTCGGAACCCGGATCACGCGCTCGCACAGCCGCCACGCCGTCGATCCGTCCAACTCGCAGATCTCGTGCGGGGCTCGACGATCCTCGCGATCGACGAACGAGAGCAGCACGCGTGCAGTATTCCAGCCGTTCCTGCCGTGCACGATGGCGTCGGTGCGCACTCGTGCCGACACACGGAGGAACCCGGCTCCGGGTAGCTGCCCGACGGTGTAGTTGAGACTGCTGCCGCGTCCGGCGTGTGGCGCCAGCCGCACCGCGCCCGATGCACCGACGCCGCCCTGCGGCTCCCACGCGACGCGCGGCCCGCGTACGTGCCAGGCGCCGCCCGCGGTGAGGGGCGACTGCTCCATGTTGCCGCCCGCGACGAGGTTGTCACCGATGTCTCGATGCAGATCGTAGTGCGTGAAGAAGAGCGCCATCACGGCAAGAAAGATGGCGGCAAGCAGCAGCCCGAGCGCGGGCTTCGACAGAGGTGTCGCGACGTGATCTGGGGGCATCCGCGGCGAGAGGGGCAATCAGGGGAAGTGCTGTGTACCACGGCGTCCGCGCCGCGCGCAACGCTCGCCCGGACGAGCGTTGCGGCCGCCGTCAGAGGAAGCGATCGAGCAGTCTGCGGCTTGCGTGGTCCAGAGCGCCGAGATCGCGCACCAGGAACCGGATGCCGTGGCGGTCGGCGATCAATAGACCCGATCGGCCGAGCCTGCGGATGTCCTCCTCTGCCTTCAGCACGAGGACGGCATCGCCCCGGTCCGTTTCCACCTCCCACGTACTCGGTGTGGCAAAGCTCGATACGCTGCGCAGACGGAGGATCTCGGGCACGAAGTCGCGGCTCGCGAGCTCCTCTTCGAGCAGCGCCCGGGTGTCGGCGCGCAGATCCGACAGGCGCTCGATCCACGCGAGCTCGTGACCGTCGCTGCCGACCAGCGCGATGCTGTCGCCCGGCGCCGAAATAGGAAAGGCACACACCGGTATCACCCCCTCGTGGCTGCGTCCGTCGGACGTGACCAGCATCAGACGCCCGAACGCGTTGCGGGACAGCCGCAGCTCGGGGGGCGACATCTTTCCGGTTGCGCTACGCCGCTGTCGCTGCAGACCTGCCATCCCAGTCTCCTTCGCCGGAAGTCGCGGTCTCGACCTGGCGTGCCTGCGCCTCGTGCAGGCGGTAGTACGCACCCTGGCGCGCCATCAGCGCCTCGTGCGGCCCGACCTCTGCCACCTCTCCGCGCTCCATCACCACGAGACGATCGGCGCGGCGCAGCGTCGACAGGCGATGCGCGATGGCGATCGTGGTGCGCCCCTGCACCAGGTTGTCGAGCGCCTTCTGGATCTCCTGCTCGGTCTCGGTGTCGACCGACGACGTCGCTTCGTCGAGAATCAGAATGCGCGGGTCGATGAGCAGCGCCCGCGCGATGGAGATGCGCTGGCGCTCGCCGCCGGACAGACCCTGACCGCGCTCGCCGACCAGCGAGTCGTAGCCGCGCGGCAGGCGCAGGATGAACTCGTGGGCGTGGGCGGCACGGGCCGCGGCGACGATCTCCTCGCGCGTGGCCTCCGGCTTGCCATAGGCGATGTTCTCGGCGACTGTGCCGAAGAAGAGGAACGGCTCCTGCAGCACGAGCCCGATATGGCGCCTGCATTCGGCGACCGGCAGTGACCGGATGTCGACGCCGTCGATGCGGATCGCGCCCTCGGACACGTCGTAGAAGCGGCAGATCAGGTTGACGAGCGTGCTCTTGCCGGAGCCGCTGTGGCCTACCAGCCCGATCATCTCCCCCGGCGCGATCTTGAGATCGACGCCGCGCAGGACGGTCCGGTTGCCGTAACGGAACCATACATCGCGGATGTCGATCTCGCCGCGCACCTGTCCGAGGTGCACGGGACGCGCGGGCTCCGGCACGCTCGACACATGGTCGAGGATGTCGAAGATCCGCTTCGCGCCGGCGGCTGCCTTCTGAGTCACGGAGACGATGCGGCTCATCGAGTCGAGTCGCGTGTAGAAGCGGCTGATGTACGCCAGGAACGCAGTCAACACGCCGACCGTGATCTCGTTGCGCGACACCAGCCAGATGCCGAACGCCCAGACGAAGAGCAGGCCCACCTCGGTCAGCAGCGACACCGTGGGCGCGAAGAGCGCCCATACCCGGTTCAGGCGGTCGTTGGCCGCGAGATTGTGCTTGTTCGCCTCGCGGAACCGTGCCGACTCGCGGTGCTCCTGGGCGAAAGCCTTGACCACCCGGATGCCGGGAATCGTGTCCGCGAGCACGCTGGTGACCTCCGACCACACGCGGTCGATCTTCTCGAAGCCGGTACGCAGCTTCTCGCGCACGACATGGATCATCCAGACGATGAAGGGCAGCGGCAGCAGCGTCACGAGCGCGAGCCACGGATTGATCGAGAACAGGATCGCCGCCGTCAGCGTGATCATCAGCACGTCGGTCGCGAAATCGAGCAGATGCAGCGACAGGAAGATGCAGATGCGGTCGGTCTCCGCGCCGATGCGCGCCATCAGATCGCCGGTGCGCTTGCCGCCGAAGTATTCGAGCGACAGGCCGAGGAGATGCTCGTAGGTGGCGGTGCGCAGATCGGCGCCGATGCGCTCGCTCACCAGCGCCAGGATGTAGGTGCGCGCCCAGCCCAGTCCCCACGCGAGGAAGGCAGACCCCAGGAGCCCCGCCAGCAACAGCCCGACAAAGCCGAAATCGATCGGCACCCCCCGCTCGAACGGCACCAACACCCGGTCCATCAGAGGCATGGTGAGATACGGCGGGACCAGAGACGCCGCGGTGGCGGCCAGGGTCAGCGCGAAGCCGATGAAAAGCTGAAGCCTGTACGGTGTCGCGAACCGCCACAGGCGCAGCAGTCCCCAGGTCGAAGGTGGCGAGTGGAAGTCGCGGCGACAACTCGCGCACTCGTCCAGATCAGGATCCAGCGGGGCCCCGCAGCAGGGGCACAACGCCTCGGCTTCGGGCAGCGCCGACTGCAGCGCACCGTCACCGTTCGACCAACGCTCGAAGTGTTCCACAGCCCGGACAGCCGCGGCATGGCCTTCGAGCGTGTAGCGCCAGCATGCGAGCCGGGATTTCTCGTCGCAGAGTTCGAGGGTACCGACGCCGGCGTGGTCGTGGTGAGCGAGGCGCAGACCCGGCCGATACTTCCAGTCCCGCCACACGGGCTCGCCGGGCGCGCGGGCGAGCAACCGGCGGTCGGTCACGACGACCACACCCTTGGCAAACCGGAGCCGCTCGTCGAGGTCGAGCGGGACCCACGCCAGCACCGTCTCCTGCCCCATCAGCACGGCTTTCAGCTCATCGCCCCACTGCAGTGGGAGCGATCCGTTGCACGAAGGCGTGTGTGGGCTCGGAAGAGGCTCGGTCATTGTCGCGTGCAGATCCTGCGGGAAAACCCCGCGTTCGAGGCGGGTCCGGGATTGCGCTCCGGGTGGAGCACAGCTACGAAACGTTGCAGGAACCCGCGGCGTTGACGAAAACCCCCGCGGCGCCGGGCATCCTGCCCCCGAAAACTTGCCGTTGGCTTATCCGGATTTCTGACACCACCGCTAACGGCATGATTTTTCTGGAGTATACCGCAAACCTTCGCTTCCGATCGTGCTCGGCCATTGATTTTCAGTGCTTTCCTGTCGTCGCCGGCGGCGCTCGTGCGTTAACCGGGCAACGGGCGCCCGGGCGGTCGGCGCCCGTGGATCCAGGAAAAAGTGCCCGCCCTTCCGCAAGGTAACTCATGAAAAGACGAGACATCGAGATTCTTCGCGTCCTGCACTTGCGTGGACCCAATATGTGGACCTACACCCCGGTCCTGGAAGCCTGGATCGACATTGGTGAGCTGGAGGATGCGCCCTCCAACACCATTCCCGGATTCTACGAACGCCTGTCGTCGTGGGTCCCGTCGCTGGTGGAACACCGCTGCAGCTACGGCGAACTGGGCGGCTTCCTGCGCCGTGTGCAGGAGGGCACTTGGCCCGCGCACATCCTCGAGCATGTCACCCTTGAACTGCAGGTCCTGGCGGGCATGGCGGGCGGATTCGGACGGGCGCGCGAAACTTCCACGCGCGGGATCTACAAGGTGGTGGTCACCGCCTGGCACGAAAAGGTCACGCGCGACGCGCTCCAGGCCGGACGAGATCTGGTGATGGCCGCAATCGAGGATCGGCCGTTCGACGTGGCCGCCGCCGTCGAAGGTCTGCGCGACGGCGTCGACACCTACTGTCTCGGACCCAGCACCGCCTGCATCGTGAACGCTGCCGAGGAGCGCGGCATCCCGGCGATCCGTCTGTCGCGGGGCAATCTCGTGCAGCTGGGTTACGGCGCGCAACAGCATCGCATCTGGACCGCCGAAACCGATCGCACCAGTGCGATCGCGGAGAGCATCTCCCGCGACAAGGACCTGACCAAGAGCCTGCTCGGATCCTGCGGTGTGCCGGTACCCGAGGGGCGGCTCGTGGAGAGCGCGGAGGACGCCTGGCAGGCGGCCGAGGAAATCGGCCTCCCGGTCGTGGTAAAGCCAACGGATGGCAATCACGGCCGCGGCGTGTTCACCGATCTTACCGACCGCGGCGAGATCGAAGCCGCCTACCACGTCGCCCGCGAGGAAGGCAGCGGGGTCATCGTCGAGCGGTGCGTAGCCGGGCTCGAACATCGGCTGCTCGTCGTCGGCGGCCGCGTGGCGGCGGCTGCGAAGGGCGAGCTCGCCGCGGTGGTGGCGGACGGTTGCTCGACGATCCGCGACCTCGTCCAGAACCAGCTCAACTCCGATCCGCGGCGCGGCGACACCGAGGACTTTCCGTTGAATCCCGTTCGCATGAACTCGACCGTGCGCACCGACCTGGCTCGGCAGGGCTTCACGCCGGAGTCGGTGCCGCCGGCAGGCGCCTCCATCCTGATCCAGCGCAACGGCAACGTCGCCTTCGACGTCACTGACCGCGTGCACCCCGACGTCGCCACGGCTGCAGCGCTCGCCGCGCGCGTGGTCGGACTCGACATCGCAGGCATCGACCTGGTGACAGAAGACATCGGGCGGCCGCTCGAGGAGCAAGGCGGCGCAATCGTCGAGGTCAATGCCGGCCCCGGCCTGCTCATGCATCTGAAGCCGGCGGACGGCGCCCCGCGTCCGGTCGGACGCGCCATCGTCGACCACCTCTTCCCCGCGGGCAGCAACTGCCGCATCCCGATCGTGGGGGTCGCCGGCGCGAACCACACCACGCTCATCGCGCGCCTCGTCACCTGGATGCTCCACCTTGCAGGCAGGCAGGTAGGCCTCGCGTGTCAGAGCGGGCTGTACCTCAACCGGCGGCGGATCGAGGGCGGCAACGCGGCGAACTGGGAGGCAGGGCAAAGGCTGCTCATGAACCGCGCGATCGAAGCCGCGGTGTTCGAGAATGGCGCGCGGACGATCCTCGCAGAGGGTCTTGCCTACGACCGCTGCCAGGTGGGCGTGGTCACCGACCTGGGGGAGCCCAGCGAGGTCGCCGAATTCGACGTGCGCGACGCAGACCAGCTCTACACGGCTTTGCGCACGCAGGTCGACGTGGTGCTGCCGCACGGCGCGGCGGTACTGAATGCCCACGACCCGCACGTGGTCGAAATGGCGCCTTTGTGTGATGGCGAGGTGATCTTCTACGGGCTCGACTCGAGCTTCCCGATCATCGCCGAGCACCTGACCCAAGGTCGGCGCGCCGTGTTCTTGAGCGACGGGCAGGTGGTACTCGGCAAGGGTGCAGAGATCACGCCGCTCGCCACGCTCGAGGGTGCGTCACGCAGGCGAAACGGCAAGCCGAAACCACCGGCGGAAGCCGTGCTTGCGGCGGTGGCCGCGGCCGTCGCCCTCGACCTCGCGCACGATGCGGTCGCCACCGCCATCGAAACCTTCGACTCGAACGGTGCGGGAGCCGCGCGCGCCAACGGCCGTGCCGCCAAAGTCGCGGTCTGCTAGCGGCACCACCCCTTCAAACCAGGAAATCTGCATGGAAGTCTCGAAGATCTGCATCCTGCGCGGCCCCAATCTGTGGACCCGCCATACCGCCATCGAGGCGATCGTGGCCTGCGACGAAGACGAGCGCAGCCTCGCCACGATGCCCGGCGTCGAAGCCCGCCTGCGCGCGCGCTTTCCGGAAATTGGGTTTCTCGAGCCCGCCACCCACGCCGGAGCGATGTCCCTCGCGCACGTGCTGGAGCTTGCGACGCTCGGCCTGCAGGCCCAGGCAGGATGCCCGGTGACCTTCAGCCGCACCGCACCTGCCGGTACGCCCGGAGTATTCGAGGTGGCGGTCGAATACACCGAGGAGGCCGTCGGCCGGCTTGCACTGACACTGGCCGAATCACTCTGCCGCGCCGCCATGACGGACGCGCCCTTCGACGTCGGCACCGCGCTCGCGCGCCTGCGCGAGCTCGACGAGGATCTGCGTCTCGGGCCGAGCACCGGCGCCATCGTGCATGCAGCCACCGCGCGCGGCATTCCCTACCGCCGGCTCACGAGCGGCAGTCTCGTCCAGTTCGGCTGGGGCAGCCGCCAGCGCCGCATCCAGGCTGCCGAGACGGACCGCTGCAGCGCGATCGCGGAATCGGTCGCACAGGACAAGGAACTCACGAAAAAACTGCTTGCTGCGGCCGGCGTGCCCGTGCCGCTCGGCCGCCCGGTCGTGGATGCGGAGGACGCGTGGCGCGCCGCCTGCGAGATCGGCGGCCCGGTGGTGGTGAAGCCGCGCGACGGCAACCAGGGGAAGGGTGTTGCGGTCGCCATCGAGGGCCGCGACGCCGTGATGGCGGCCTACGAAGTGGCGGCCGAGTTCCGCGACGACGTGATCGTGGAGCGCCACCTTTCGGGCAACGACTTTCGCCTGCTCGTCGTGGGACGCTCCCTGGTCGCGGCGGCGCGACGCGACCCGCCCCAGGTGATCGGCGATGGCGTCCACAGCGTTGGCGCGCTGGTCGACCAAGTCAACCGCGATCCACGCCGCGGCGAGGGTCACGCCACGTCGCTCACCAAGATCAGCTTCGACGACATCGCGCTGGCGCGCCTGGCAACGCAGGGCTATACGGCGGACTCGGTGCCGCCCAGGGGTCAGCGCATCATCCTGCGCAACAACGCGAACCTGAGCACGGGCGGCACCGCCACCGACGTGACCGACGAGGTGCACCCGGAGGTGGCCGCGCGTGCGGTCGCGGCCGCCCAGATGGTGGGTCTCGACATCTGCGGGGTCGACGTGGTGTGCGACAACGTGCGCCGCCCGCTCGAGCAACAGGGGGGTGGCATCGTAGAGGTCAACGCGGCGCCGGGCCTGCGCATGCACCTCACCCCCTCGTTCGGCAAGGGACGGGCGGTCGGCGAAGCGATCGCCTCGCACATGTTCGCCGAGGGCGAGGACGCCCGTATTCCGATCTTCGCGATCACCGGTACCAACGGCAAGACCACCACCGTGCGCCTGATCGCGCATCTCATCGCCGGCAGCGGGTTGCGCGTCGGCATGACCAACTCCGACGGCGTCTTCATCGCCGGGCGCCAGATCGACACGGGGGACTGCAGCGGTCCCCGCAGCGCCCGCCGCGTGCTCATGCATCCGGAGGTCGACGCCGCAGTGTTCGAAACCGCACGCGGGGGAATCCTGCGCGAGGGGCTCGCGTTCGATCGCTGCCGGATCGCCGTGGTCACGAACATCGGCGCCGGCGACCATCTCGGCCTCAATCACATCCACACGCTGGAGGATCTGGCCGCCGTGAAGCAGGTCGTGGTGCAGAACGTGTCGCCCGACGGCGCCGCCGTGCTGAATGCGGCCGATCCGCTGGTGGCGGCGATGGCCGAGAGCTGCCCCGGTTCGGTCACCTTTTTCGCGGCCGATCCCCACCACCCGGTGATGGCGGCGCACCGCGCGCGCGGCAGACCGGTCGTTTACGTCGAAGACGACGCCATCGTTGCCGCCATGCGAGGGCGTCGCCAGCGCATCCCGCTCGCGGACATCCCGCTCACGCGCAACGGTGCGATCGCCTTCCAGGTCGAGAACGCGCTCGCCGCGACCGCGGCCGCCTGGGCTGCGGGACTCGAGTGGGACGTGATCCGCGCCGGACTCGCGACCTTCGCGTCCGATCGGCAGACCGTACCCGGCCGCTTCAACGTCTTCGACCACCGCGGTGCAGCCGTGATCGCGGACTACGGGCACAACCCGGACGCCATGCGGGCGCTGGTCGGAGCCGTCGACGCGATGCCGGCAAGGCGGCGCGTGGTCGTCATCAGCGGCGCCGGCGACCGGCGCGACGTCGATCTGCGCGAGCAGACGCAGATCCTCGGCGCCGCCTTCGACGAGGTGATCCTGTACCAGGACAAGTGCCAGCGCGGGCGGAGCGACGGTGAAGTGCTGGCCATCCTGCGACAGGGGCTCGGCAACGCCAGGCGCGCGGGCGTGGTCGAGGAGATACGGGGCGAGATCCCGGCGATCGATACCGCGCTCACACGCCTCGATGCGGGCGACCTGTGCCTGATTCTGGTCGACCAGGTGGAGCCGGCGCTCGCCCATATCGAGAAGCGCATCGCCGAGCTGGCAGCCTGCTGAAATTCCCTACACCGGCCGCCGCGGCTCGAAGGGGTGCGCGGGGCACGACCGCGGACACTTGACGGCAGGACCGCGCTCGCAAGACACTGCGCAGGCATGTTCACCCCATGGGAGCAGTCGATGAAGAAGAAGATGTTAGCCGTCGCGAGCGCGGTGCTCGGTCTCATAACCATCAGCGCCACAGCCGAAGATCGGAAGGCCGCCGACAATCTCACCAACCGCGCCGTGCACGTCTGTAACAAGTGCCACGGCGAAGGCGGCATCAGCAATGACCCCAAGGTGCCCAGCCTGGCGGCGCAGCAGGTCGCGTATCTCGTCGAACAGCAGAAGCTCTTCCGTGACCAGCGACGCAACGAGATCAGCTCGGAGGCCTACATGTGGGGTATCTCGGCCTTGCTCGACGATGCCACGATCCAGGCCCTGTCCGATCACTACGCGGCGCAGACGCCGCCCCCCGGCAAGCCTGCTTCGCCGAAGCTCGCCGAGCGCGGCCGCAAGGTGTACACGCGTCCCATCGAAGTCGCCAAGGGCAAGCACAAGTCCTGTGCCGACTGCCACGGCGAGCAAGGCGAGGGCGCCACGGCCATTCCGCGGGTAGCGGGCCAGAATGCCGAATACATGCTGGGCCAGTTGCAGAAGTCGTTCCGTACGGTGGCGCGGCCTTCCGCGAAGGTGATGACGCCGGTATCGCACGCGCTCAGCAAGGAAGACATGGTTGCGGTCACCGCCTACATGCAGTCGCTGAGCACGGGCAATTAGCAAAGCGCTCGCCGCGCCGGATCGCAGGCGCGTGCTTCGCCTTGCCCTGGGTGCGACGCTCGCCGGCGCGCTGGCGGGGCTCGTCGGCGGCGCATTCCGCTTCGTGCTCGACCGGGCCGACGCGCTGCGCGATGCCTTCCTCGGCTGGTCACAGCAGTGGCCGCAGGTGGGGTGGCTGTGGCCGGTGCTGGCGGCGGCGGTCTGCGCGGCCGCAGCGCGCGCGCTGGTGCGGATCGCGCCGATCGCCTCCGGCAGCGGCGTGCAGCACGTCGAGGCCGTCATGCGCGAGGAGGAAACACCCGCGCCGCTGCGCGTGCTGCCCGTCAAGTTCATCGGCGGCACGCTCGCCATCGGGTCCGGACTTGCGCTCGGGCGCGAGGGGCCGATGGTGCAGATGGGTTCGACCATCGGCGTCGGCATCGCGCGGCTGCTGCGCACGGGAATCGAAGAGCTTCGCACACTGCAGGCGGCAACCGCCGGCGCCGGGCTTGCCGTGGCGTTCAACGCGCCGATCGGCGGCGCGCTGTTCGTGTTCGAGGAGGTGGCGCGACGCTTCGAGCCGCGACTCGTGCTCGCCACCCTCCTGGCATGCTCGGTGGCGGTCGCGGTCGCGCGCGCGATGCTCGGCGACGAGCCCGCCTTCCATGTGGCAGCCCTGGCGCCACCGCCGTTCTGGAGCATCGTCCCGCACCTGCTGCTCGGCGCCCTCCTCGGTCTGCTCGGCGCCGCTTACAACCGCATCGTCGTGTGGGGGCTGGATGCGTTCGAACGCTTGCCGGCCTGGCCGGTCGAGGCGCGCGCGGCGGTGGTCGGCGCGGGGGTCGGCCTCGTTGCCACCTGCGCGCCGTCGCTCGTGGGCGGCGGCGATGCGCTGAACGAGCAGGTATTGGGCGGTGGTCTGCCGCTTGACACGCTCGCGCTCATATTCGCCGTGCGCTGGTTCATCGGTCCCTGGTCGTACGCTGCGGGAACCCCCGGCGGGCTCTTCGCACCCTTGCTGGTCATCGGCGCGGCGTTCGGCGCGCTCTGCGGCGCCATCGTCCACGATCTCGCCCCCACACTCGCGCCGCAACCGCTTGCGTTCGCACTGGTCGGCATGGCCGCCTTCTTCACCGCGGTCGTGCGCGCACCGCTCACCGGCATCGTGCTGGTGGTGGAGATGACCGCGACCACGACGCTTCTGGTGCCGATGCTGGCGGCGTGCTTCGCCGCGGCGGCAGCGGCCACTTGCGTCAGGAGCGAGCCCATCTATGACACGCTGCGCACGCGCTCGCCCGTCCCCCCATCGAAAGCGGCAGTCTCCTGACGTGGGCTCGCGCGATATTTGCCAGCCGGGCGTCTTCGGTCGTAGAGTAGCCGTTCGATCCGACCGGCGACATGCAGTTGCGCGAGAGTGCGGCGCAGCCATTTCCGAGGCGCACGGTCGGGCATGCGAGGGACGCACGGCCGCGCATCGATCGTGGACCGTGCAAGACGGGGAGATGAAACGATGAGAAAGAGAAGCCAACCGGCGAGCGGCGCCACATTGGTCGAGTTGTCCGTGGTCCCGACCATGGGCAGCGAAAGCGCCGCTGGAGCACCGCAGGACCCCCCATCGCAAGGCGCCACCGTGGAGGATCTCGCGGAGGCCTTGCATGCGACGCGCGACGCGCAGTTCGCGGACCAGACCCCACCGGCGCTTTATCTGCGTCCCGAGCAGCTCTCGGATCTGCATTCCTCGCGGGATTTCATCCAGCTTCTGCGCTCCAATCACGTCGACGTTTCCAGGATCCAGTCTTCGATCAAGTACGAGTACGAGCTGGAGTCGCTGCAGATCGAGCTGGTGAAGCTGCAGCGCTGGATCCAGGAGAACGGCAGGCGCGTGGCGATCCTCTTCGAAGGGCGCGACGCCGCGGGCAAGGGGGGCACCATCCGCCGCTTCATCGAGCATCTGAATCCGCGCGCGATGCGGGTGGTGGCGCTGCCGAAACCGACCGAGGAAGAGGCCGGCCAGTGGTACTTCCAGCGCTACATGAAGCAGCTGCCGAACGCGGGCGAGATCGTCTTCTTCGACCGCAGCTGGTACAACCGCGCGGTGGTCGAGCCGGTGAACGGCTTCTGCACCAGGGATCAGTACGACCGCTTCATGCAGCAGGTGCCCGAGTTCGAGCACATGCTCTTCGAGGATGGTATCGTGCTCGTCAAGTTCTGGTTTTCGATCTCGCGCGAGGTGCAGTTCGACCGCTTCACGTCGCGCGGAACCAACCCCCTCAAGCAGTGGAAGCTGAGCCCGCTCGACGGCAAGGCGCAGGAGCTGTGGGACGACTACACACGGTACAAGGAAGTGATGTTCAGCCGCACCCACACGAGCTTCAGCCCCTGGATCATCGTCAAAGCGAACAACAAGCGGCGCGCGCGGCTGGAGAGCATGCGCCACGTGCTCTCCGTGATCGATTACACGGGCAAGGAAAAATCGCGCATCTCGCTCTTTCCGGATCCGGACGTGATCACGCGCTTTCACCGCGGGGCGGTCAAGATCGACTGAGGAAGGCGGGCTGACCTTGGCGATGCGTTTTCGCGGGCATCGTCGCTGTGGGATTTGACTTATCCCCGCAACGCTCTTACAAATTACGTTTCTGGGTCACGCGATCGAATTCCCCGCAGCCTGGCAGCAAGACCGGGCGCGTCGTGACCAACTCCGCGTGAGTTCGCAGTTTCACGAGCAACAAGACACAAGGGAGGCTTCACATCGATGTTCCAGGTCCGCATTCACGGGCGCGGCGGCCAAGGCTGCGTCACCGGCGCGGAGATGCTGTCGATCGCCGCATTCCTCGAAGGCAAGCACGCGCAGGCATTTCCGAGCTTCGGCTCGGAGCGCACCGGTGCCCCCGTCGTGGCGTTCTGTCGCATCTCCGATCACGAGATCCGGCTGCGCGAGCCGATCATGGAGCCCGACGGGCTCATCATTCAGGATCCGACCCTGCTCCACCAGGTGGACGTTTTCAGCGGCATCGTCCGCGACGGCTACGTCCTCATCAATACCAAGAAGAGCTTCGACGATCTCGGCCTCGGCGATTACTTCAAGGGCTGGCACCACTCCCACCTCTGTACGGTGCCGGCGACCGAGATCGCGATGAAGCACCTCGGTCGCCCGCTGCCGAACGCAATCCTGCTCGCCGGATTCGCGGCCATCAGCGACGCCGTGTCGCTGGAGTCGGTGCACGCCGCCATCCGGCAGAAGTTCTCGGGCAAGGTCGCCGAAGGCAACGTCGCCGCGGCCAGCGCCGCGTTCGAATTCGTGAAGCAGGAACGAGAGGAGTACGCCCGTGCTGAAGCAATGTGAAGGCTCTCATGCGGTCGCCGCATCGGTTTCGCTGTGTCGGCCGGAAGTAATCTGTGCCTATCCGATCTCGCCGCAGACCCACATCGTCGAAGGTCTGAGCGAAATGGTGCGCGATAGCACGCTCCTGAACTGCGAGTTCATCAACGTCGAATCCGAATTCGCCGCCATGTCGGTCGCCATCGGCTCGTCGGCGGCGGGGGCACGCACCTACACCGCAACGGCGAGCCAGGGATTGCTGTTCATGGCCGAGGCGGTCTGGAACGCGTCCGGGCTCGGCCTGCCGATCGTGATGACCGTCGCCAACCGCGCGATCGGCGCGCCGATCAACATCTGGAACGACCACACCGATTCGATGTCGATGCGCGACTCGGGCTGGATCCAGCTCTTCGCGGAGAACAACCAGGAAGCGGCCGACCTGCACATCCAGGCGTTCCGGCTGGCCGAAGCGGTATCGCTGCCGGTCATGGTGTGCATGGACGGCTTCATCCTCACCCACGCCTACGAGGGCGTGGACATCCCGACGCACGAGCAGGTCGATGCCTACCTGCCGCCGTACGAGCCGCGCCAGGTGCTGGATCCGAACGAGCCCGTCTCGATCGGTGCCATGGTCGGCCCCGAGGCGTTCTCGGAGGTGCGCTATCTCGCCCATGCCAAACAGATGGAGGCGCTGGAGCTGATCCCGCAGCTGGCAGCCGAATTCGAGCAGGTGTTCGGCCGCGACTCGGGCGGGCTCGTGCACGGCTACCGGCTGGAGGACGCGGAAGTCGCCGTCGTCGCGCTCGGCTCGGTACTGGGTACGATCAAGGACACGATCGACGATCTGCGCAACGCCGGACACCGCATCGGCGTGCTCGGCATCACGTCCTACCGGCCGTTTCCGCTCACTGCCGTGCGCGACGCGCTGCAGGACATGCAGCGCGTGATCGTCGTGGAGAAATGCTTCGCGGTGGGGCTGGGCGGCATCGTCACGCGCGATGTGCGGATGGCGCTGCGCAGCATGCGCCAACCGGTGTACGACGTGATCGCGGGCCTGGGCGGGCGCGCGATCACCAAGGCATCGCTGCGCCAGCTATTCCTGGATGGCATCGCCGACAAGCTCGAGCCGGTCACCTTCCTCGATCTCGACTGGAAGGCGGTCAACCGTCAGCTCGAGCGCGAGCGCACGAAGCGGCGTTCCGGACCGATCGCCGAGAATCTGCTGCGCGATCTCGGCGTCGTGGCGGCGCGCATCCGCTAACAGGGAGAAGACCAAGATGACAGTCACCTCAATCAAGTTCTATCAGACCGGCACGCACACCGTCGGCAACCGCCTGCTCGATCCATCGCAGCGCACGGTGCAGGCGGACATGCGACGGACGAATTCGCTCAACTCGGGTCATCGCGCCTGTCAGGGCTGCGGCGAGGCGCTCGGCGCGCGCTATGCGATCGACGCCGCGATGATGGCGACCGACAATCAGTTGATCGCCGCCAACGCGACCGGCTGCCTCGAGGTGTTCTCCACGCCCTACCCCGAAACCTCGTGGCAGATCCCGTGGATCCACTCGCTCTTCGGCAACACCGCGGCGGTGGCCACGGGCATCGCCGCCGCGCTGCGGGTCAAGGGCCGCACCGAGGTGCGAGTGATCGCCCAGGGCGGCGACGGCGGGACGACCGACATCGGCTTCGGCTGCCTCTCCGGGATGTTCGAGCGCAACGACGACGTGCTCTACATCTGCTACGACAACGAGGCGTACATGAACACCGGGGTGCAGCGTTCTTCCGCCACCCCGGGCGCGGCGCGCACCGCGACCACGCCCGCTGTCGGCAAGCAGCCGGGCAACGTCTTCGGACAGGGGAAGAACGTCCCGATGATCGCGATGGCGCACGAGATTCCCTACGTCGCCACGGCCATCGTGTCGGAGCTGCGCGACCTCGAGGCGAAGGTGAAACGCGCGATGGAATTCCGCGGCGCGCGGTACATCCACGTGTTCGTGCCGTGCCCGCTCGGCTGGGGGACCGCCTCCAACGACACCATCCGCATCGCGCGGCTCGCGAAGGAATCCGGCGTCTTCCCCGTCATCGAGGCGGAAAACGGCGAAGTTGTCGCAGTCTCGAAGATCCGCAAGCAGGTTCCGGTCGAGGAATACCTCAAGCCGCAGAAGCGCTTCGCGCATCTCTTCTCGCCGCAGCCGCGGCTGGACGTCATCGGCCACATCCAGGCCATCGCCGACCGCAATATCCGGCGTTTCGGTCTGGTCGACGGAGGAACTCACTGATGGACAAGCCGTTCGCGATCACGCTCGACGTCGGTTCCTCGCTCGCCAACAAGACGGGAACCTGGCGTACCTATCGCCCGCTGTACCTGGACCGCCTGCCCCCGTGCAACAACGCCTGTCCGGCCGGGGAGAACATCCAGGGCTGGCTCTATCACGCCGAGTCCGGCGACTACGAGCAGGCGTGGCGCACCCTCACGCTGGACAATCCGATGCCGGCCGTAATGGGCCGCGTGTGCTACCACCCCTGTGAGACGGCGTGCAACCGCGCGAACGTCGACGAGGCCGTGGGCATCAACTCCGTCGAGCGCTTCCTCGGCGACCAGGCCATTAAGCTCGGCTGGAAATTCGAGAAACCCGCGACCTCGTCCGGCAAGCACGTGCTGGTGGTCGGCGCCGGGCCGTCCGGGCTCTCGGCGGCCTACCACCTGGCGCGCCTCGGCCACCGCGTGACCATCCACGAGGCGGGTCCGCTGTCGGGCGGCATGATGCGCTTCGGCATCCCGAAATATCGCCTGCCGCGCGACGTGCTGGAAGCCGAGGTCCAGCGCATTCTCGATCTCGGTGTCACGCTCAAGCTCAATACCAAGGTCGCGAACATCGAGGAGACGATGAAGGAAGGCGGGTTCGATGCAGCGTTCCTCGCCGTCGGTGCGCACATCGCCAAGCGCGCCTACATCCCGGCGGGCGAGGCCGCGAAACTGCTCGATGCGATGCAGGTGCTGCGCAGCATGGAGGGCGAGGAAAAGCCGATGCTCGGGCGCCGCGTGGTGGTCTATGGCGGCGGCAACACCGCGCTCGACGTGGCGCGCACGGCGAAGCGGCTCGGCGCGGAGGAAGCCATCATCGTCTACCGCCGCACCCGCGAGAGGATGCCCGCGCACGACTTCGAGGTCGAGGAGGCGCTGCAGGAAGGCATCATGATCAAGTGGCTGTCGACCATCAAGAACATGTCCGACGAGGGCACGCTCACCGTCGAACGCATGGAACTCGACGCGAAAGGCTTCCCGCAGCCGACCGGCGAGATGGAAACGCTGGAAGCCGACTCGCTGGTGCTCGCACTCGGGCAGGACGTCGACCTTTCGCTCCTGAACGGCGTGCCGGGTCTGGAGATCAAGGACGGCGTGGTGCAGGTCGCGAAGAACATGATGACCGGCCGTGCCGGCGTCTTCGCCGGCGGCGACATGGTGCCCTCCGAGCGCACCGTCACGGTCGCCATCGGCCACGGCAAGAAGGCGGCGCGCAACATCGACGCATGGCTGCGCGGCGAGACCTACGAGCCGGCGCCGAAGCACGAGATCGCCACCTTCGACAAGCTCAACCCGTGGTACTACGACGATGCGCCGAAGACGGTGCAGCCAACGCTCGACACGATCCGTCGGCAGTCCACCTTCGATGAAGTGGTCGGCGGGCTCGACGAGAGCAACGCACTCTTCGAAGCGCGCCGGTGTCTGTCGTGCGGCAACTGCTTCGAGTGCGACAACTGCTACGGCGTGTGCCCCGACAACGCCGTCATCAAGCTCGGTCCCGGCAAGCGCTTCAAGTTCAACCTGGACTATTGCAAGGGTTGCGGCATCTGTGTGTCCGAGTGCCCCTGCGGCGCCATCACCATGATCCCCGAGTCGATCTGACGGCATTCGCGGGCGTCGCGGGAGCTCCGACCGGGAGTTTCCGCGGCGCCCGCGCCGTTTCCGGTTTGCCCCGGCTGCCGCCGAACGATGCGCCGCCGCCGCGGTCCATAGGGCCTCACCCGCCCGGAACGTCTCCCGATGCGTCTACGCGCCTACGCCCTGCTCCTCCTTGCCGTCCCCGGTTTCGCCTTCGCGGCGGAACGGCCCGAAGACGAGACGCTCTTCCTCTACAACGTCGCCGTTTTCGAGTACAACGGCAAGCGCCCCACCGTGCCCTGGAAGGAATTCGGTCAGCCGCAGACCCTGGCGGAGGAAGTGCGCAAGAAAACCGCGACCGGCTCGGTCGATACCCATTCGGTGCGCAAGCTGGACATCCGCGGCGCCGCGAAACATCTGCTGACGTCCAGTGGCGCGACCCTGGTGGCCAACGTGCC
>JAEUMX010000183.1 GCA_016791285.1 Burkholderiales bacterium | reverse complement strand
CCGGTGGCTCATGTTGGCGATGGTGAAGCCGAGGCTCTGGAGAAAGTCCCTGAGCTCGCGTTCGGGCATCACGCTGTCACGGCCGAAGCGGACGAAATGATGGGCATAGAAATGCGAGGGCACGCGCGCCTCGATCCAGCGAAACAGCCCGAGTATGGCAAGTGTCATGACGGTGGCGAGTGTCGCCGGGCCGTAGAAGCCGATGCCCATGAGAATGCCGATCGCGGCGGTGATCCAGATGGACGCCGCCGTCGTCAGCCCGCGAACGGAAAGACCCTCCTTGAAGATGACCCCCGCACCGAGAAAGCCGATGCCGGTCATGATGCCCTGCGCCATGCGCGTCGGATCGGTGCGGACCGTGTCGGTGGCGCTGCCCGGCAGCCAGGTCTGGTAATAGAGGGTGACGAGCATGAGCAGGCTCGACGCGAGACACACCAGCGCGTGCGTGCGAAAGCCCGCTGGCCGTCCATGAAAGCTCCGTTCGAGGCCGATGGCCCCGCCGGCCAGCAACGCGGCGCTGAGATGCGTGGCGATCGCGACGAGATCGGCGTTCAATGAAGCGGCCCCCAAGTTGGCGCCTACGCTCCGGCTGGGTTACAGGTCACCCCGGCCCTGCCGCGGCCGGGGCTCGGGCAGTCGACCGGGTCAGTCGAGCTCGACTTCCTTGGCGAAGCGCTTGCCATCGCGCTGGTGGTAGTCGACCTCGACCCTGAGACCCGGCTTGAGATCGTCGAAGCCCTTCAGCCCGTCCTCGAACTCGGTCGACGGTGTCACGAAGAATTCGGTGCCGTTGACGACGAACGACTGGTTGCCCTTGTTGACCGACTCGATCTGCCCCTTCACATCGTCGCCGGCGAAGGCGGGGCCGGAAAACAGAACGAGCGAGACAACTCCTGCCAGCAGTGCGGGGGTGCGCTTTGTCATGACATTCTCCCTTCTGGGTTGACGGTTCGGAATGCGGGCCGGTCGCGAGCAGCGAGCGCACGAGGCCGACGGCGACCGGCGCGCGACACTCGCGACGCAACCCGAGGGTTTTGTCCGTGGCCTACCCGTCGAGTTCACGCGGCACGCCTTCACGCCGGCAGATCACGTCGGTCCGGCGCAGCAAAGCGCCCGTAATGCAGCAGCACCGTTGGCAGGATCACCAGATTGAGTAAGGTCGAGGTCACCAGCCCGCCGACGATGATGGTCGCCATCGGTCCTTCGATCTCGCGAGGAGATCGCTACCTCGCAACTTCAACGCAGCCACGACGCGGCACGCGGAATCGAGGTTGCGCGCAACGATGATCTTCATCTGGCAGGACGTCACGAGAAACTTGAGAAGACGATGTCTTTCGCATTCGGACAAAGCCTCGATGCGGTCATGGAATAAGTGCGCGACTGCCTTGATGTGGCAGGTCGTCAGCGGTCAAGACGCGACCGCCAGTAACCGGGGCGGCGACTTTGGTGCGCGACAACCTCAATGCGCAGTACATCGGATGACACACTGTAGTACAGCGTGAAGGGAAATCGGTTCAGGACAAACTTGCGAAGGACCGGATCGGCCGGGGCGCCGATCTCGGGATGGACCAGGAGAAGGTCGGTTGCGCGCCGTACGTCGGCCTCGAAACGCTCACCCAAACCTGGGACTTGTAACTCGTAGTATTCGGCCGCCTCGATGAGTTCCAACTCCGCCTCCGGGTGAAACTCAAGCCTCATATCTTCTTCAGGCGCGACCGGAGATTCTCAAAGACGCGTTCGCCTGGCACAGGCTGGACCTTGCCCTCAACGACCTCGCGGTATCGTCGTTGCGCCTCCGCCAGCCATGCGCGCTCGACATCGGCCTCCGCTGGGCCATCGAGCTCGGCGATCAGCGCGCGGATGAGCTCGGTCTTGTCCTCGTGGCTCAATAAGCGAATCCTGGCTTCGATTTCGGCGATATCTGTGGACATACCTACCTCAAGCCCTGCCTCCGACTGCCTCAGTGTAGCGCCACACGAGCCGCGGAACCGATGTACGACGCTTCACTTGATGCGGATGTTGCGCCGTCACTTGTGGCTTCGTTTATCGAGCAATTGCTGCCACAGCTCCTTTACCGAGACGCCCCTTCCGTTTACCCAGTGGGACGGGCCACGGACAGAGTCGCTTTCGTAGCCGACTTTCTTTAGCAGCTGGCGGGCCAAATCACTCATAGAGTAGTGCTGCCCATCAAACAAGAGACCTCCGCTCGAGATCGTCGCTTTGAACTGCAACCGTTCCCGACAGTCGACGAGGAACAGCTCCTCGTCCTTCCGAAGGAGGCCGACACGCATCAACTCCCGCAGGTCAGCTTTCGGTGCCTTAGAGCGTGCCCGATTGTTCGATGCCTAATCTTAACTCATGTCAAGAGAGGTTAAGAATTTTCTAATTAGAATCAGCGGCCCACCTCACCGGCCGGGCGCGCTGAACCGCCCGTAGTGCAGCAGTATCGTCGGCAGGATCACCAGATTGAGTAAGGTCGACGTCACCAGCCCGCCGACGATGATGGTGGCCATCGGCCCTTCGATCTCTCTCCCCGGCTGGCCGCTGCCGAGCGCGAGTGGCAAGAGGCCCAAAGCCGTCACCAGCGCCGTCATCAGGATCGAGGGCAGCCGCTCCTGCGCGCCGCGCAGCGCGGTCTCGCTCGACCAGGTCGCCCCCTCCACCTCGACCAGATGCTGGTAGTGCGACACCAGCATGATCGAGTTGCGCAGCGTGATG
>JAEUMX010000156.1 GCA_016791285.1 Burkholderiales bacterium | reverse complement strand
ATCGTCGCCGGTTCGCACGGTCAGGGCGCGCTGCGCAAGGCCGGCAAGACGGCCGGTTACTACTCCATCAGCGCGGCATCGGTCGGCTTGACCGCTGGCGGCCAGTCGCGCGCGCTGTTCATCCTGTTCATGACCCCCGAGTCCTTGAAGAGGTTCGAGGCAAGCAGCGGCTGGACCGCCGGGGTCGATGCCAACGTCACCATGATTTCCCTCGGCGCCAACGCCCGGGTGAATACGCAGGACGTGCGGCAGGACGTCGTCGGCTTCGCGCTGAGCAATGCCGGGCTCATGGCCGATCTGAGCGTGAACGGGACCCGCATCAACCGCCTCGATCTCTGATCCTCCGGGCTGTTCTCGTCGGGCGCGGCGCTCGCGCCCGACCCATCGCCTCGCATTCTCCCGGCAGCCGCTGCATACCGCTGCGCCTCGACCGCTTGCCAACGCGGTCTCGCCGTAGCGGTTGCGTGCTTCTGTCGCGATGACGCGCGGGCGAGGGGCGCTGCTGGCCGTCGCCGGCATCCTCTTCATCTCGATCGTTGCGCTGGCGGCGTTCGTCCTCGCGGGCGTGACCGTCGACCTCTCGCGTTGGCGCGATGTCGCCGCCGGCCGTCTTGCCGCCGCGCTGGAGCGGCCGGTTCGCCTGCACGGTGCGCTCACGTTGACGCTCGGCCTCGATTCGAAGGTGCACGCGAGCGGTGTCGAGATTCCCAATGTCCCCGGGTTCTCGACCGGGGAGTTCGCGACACTCGGCGCTGTCGACGTCCGTTTCGATCTGCTGCAGGCAGTGCGCGGCTTCCTGCGGGTGAGCCGCGTCGAGGCCGACCGCGGCAGCGTGCGCTTGGAACGAAGCGCGGACGGACGCGCGAACTGGACGAGCGCCCGATTGGCCCAATCATCCGCCGGCGCCATCCGCATCGATGAGATCGCGCTGCGCAACCTCGATCTCGAATACCTCGATGTCGGCGCAGCGAGACATCTTCATGCGACAGTCGATGAGCTCTCGGCGAGCGGCCGCGCTGATCAGCCACTGCGCGTCCTGCTGCGCGCGCACACGGCAAGTGCGTCGCCGTATGCGATCACGCTTACCGGAGACGCGCCCGAGAGACTGCTCGCGGCAAGCGCTCCGTGGCCGTTCGAGCTGGTGTTCGAGCATGCCGACAGCCAGTTCTCGGCGCGTGGCATGGTCGCCGCGGGAGCGCAGCGCATCGAGATCTCCGCGTTGCGAGGTCGAGCGGCGGGGGCGGAAACATCGGGACAGCTCGTGGCGGATCTGCGCGGCGCGCGCACTCGGCTGCGCGGCGCCCTGGCGGTTGCCCGGCTGGACCTGGGGCCTCTTTTCGGGGGCGGCGGCACGCGCACCCCCGAGAGCTTCGAGCGGCTGTTCGTGCGCGATCTGATGCCGCTCGATCTCGATATCGACGTGAGCATGGGCGAGTTGTCGGGCGTGCCGGGTGATCTGCGTGACGTGACGCTGGAACTGCGCGTCGACGGCGGCCGCGTGCATGTGCCGATGCGCGGGGTGTGGGCCGGTGTCCCGCTCTCCGGCGAACTCGATCTCGACGGCGCGGCTGCCGTCCCCACGCTCGCCCTCCGGCTCGAGGCGCGCGACACGGCGCTGCGCGACCTGCCACGGGGCCTCGTCGACACGCCTGCCGTGAGCGGTGAGTTGGGACACGTCACACTGCGCGCCGACGGTCGCGGCGAGACGGTCGGTGCGCTGGCCGGCGCGCTCGATCTCACGCTGTCGGCGGCGGCGAGATTGCGTTTCGACCGGGGCGCCGGAGTACCGCCACTCGCTCTCACCCTCGATGCGGTCGACCTGTCGGCGCGCCGCGGCGAGCGCCTGCACGGCAGTGGGCGCGGCACACTGCAGGGCGAGCGCATGACGCTCGCGTTCCGGGCAGGCACGCTGTCCGACATGGTGGCGCATCGCGCGATGCCGCTCGAACTCGATCTCACCGCCGCCCGCGCGAAGCTGAGCGCTTCCGGCACGATTGCCTTTCCCGGCACGCCGGAAGCGACCGACCTCGCCTTCGACCTTCGGGCACCGCGCGTGGGGGATCTCGCACGCTGGCTTCCCGTCGCGTCCGGCGCCAAGCTCGCGCTCGACGCGCGCGGCCGTCTGCGGACCGAGCGCGATGCGTGGCGCCTCGACGGTGCGACGGTGAAGCTCGGCCGCAGCACGCTGACCGCGAACGTGCGTCGTACGCGCATCGGAGGACGCGAGATCACCGCGGCGCTCGTGCGCAGCCCGCTCATCGACGTGCCGCAGCTCGCGACGTTGCGCGCGAAAGGGGGCGCGAGCATCGACGCGCCGCTGCTTCCCAGCGGCATCGAGCTCACGGACGCGGACATCGATCTGCGGCTGGACCGCGTCGCACTCGGCCGCTTCGATCTCGTCGACTTCGAGCTTCCCGCGAAGGTCCGCGAAGGGCGTCTCCTGCCATCACCCATCGCCGCGACGCTCGCCGGCACGCCGTTCGCGGGGCGCGTCGCGCTCGACCTGCGCGGCGTGGCACCGGATGCGACGATCGATGTCTCGGCGCGTGCCATCGACGTCGGCGGGCTGCTGCGCGGGCTGCGCATCGCGCAAGACATCGATGGTCGTGCGGACGCGCTCGACGTTGCGTTGCGCGCGCAGGGCAGCACCCTGCGCGAACTGGCGCAGCAGTCCTCCATCGAGGCACGCCTCACCGGCGGCAGCGTCGCGGTGCGCCGAGCGACTGGGGAGGACCCCGTCGCGGAGATCGGCATACGCGAAGCGACTGTTGTTGCACCGCCGGGGCAGCGCCTTCGACTTCACGCGGACGGTACGCTCGACGCGACGCCGCTCGTGATCGACGCCGCGGCGGGAACGTTGTCGGACTTCGCGCGCGATGCGCGCGTGCCGCTCGCCGTGACCGCGAATGCCGGGACCACTCACCTGAGCCTCGAAGGCGAGGTCGATCTCCCGCCAGGACGCGGCGGGCAGCTCGTCATGGCAATGGGCGGCGAGCGCCTCGATGCGCTCAACGCACTCGCGCGTGCGGAGCTTCCTCCGTGGGGTCCGTGGTCGATGCGCGGTCCGATCCGGGTCACCCCGACCGGCTACGCGGTGCGGGATCTCGTGGTGAGCGCGGGCGCGAGCCGGCTCGATGGCACCGGCGAGCTCGACCTGAGCGGTCCGCGTCCGCGTCTCGACGTGCAGGTGACGGCTACCGACATCCAGCTCGACGACTTCCCGCTGCCGGAACGCCTGACCGAAGACGCGCGGCCGACCCTCACCGCGCAAAGCGTGCGCGCCACCACGCGGGCGCTGGCACGGCGGACCGAGCGTCTCATGAGCGTGCGGTTTCTGCGCCGGCTCGATGCCTACATCGACGTGGTCGTGAAGCAGGTGTACTCGGGGACCGACCGCCTCGCCGACGGCGCGCTGCGCGTGCAGGTGAACGACGGGCGACTCCACCTCGGGCCGGCGCTGGTCAATGTGCCCGGCGGCACCCTGCGCCTGTCGATCGCGTACGACCCGACGGCGCCCGTGGTGGACTTCAAGGCAGGCGCCTACATCGAGCGCTTCGACTATGGCGTTCTCGCGCGCCGCCTGCATCAGGCCGAGGGCGTGCGTGGCCTCTTCAGCGGGCGAGTCGAGCTTGCCGGTCAGGCGCCGTCGCTCGATCAGATCATGCTCTACGCCGACGGCCAGATCGATTTCGCCGTGTGGCCCGAGGACGTTCGCGGCGGCATCTTCAACCTGTGGTCGGTCAACCTGTTGCTTGCCGTGCTGCCCGTGATCGATCCCGGCGGTGAATCGCACGTCAACTGCATCGTCGGCCGCTTCGACCTGGACGACGGCATCGTGTCCGACGACAAGATCCTGATCGACACCACCCGCGTGCGCGTGCGCGGCGCGGGCAGCGCGAA
>JAEUMX010000140.1 GCA_016791285.1 Burkholderiales bacterium | reverse complement strand
GACGTCTACCGCAACGGCGTTCGCATCGGCGCCGCGACGGTGAGCACGGGCAAGCCGGGCCACGTAACGCCGACGGGCATCTTCACGGTGCTGCAGAAGGACAAGGACCATCACTCGAAGAAGTACGACAACGCTGCCATGCCCTACACGGAGCGGCTGACGTGGGACGGCGTGGCACTGCATGCCGGTGGACTGCCCGGCTATCCGTCGTCGCACGGCTGCGTGCACCTGCCCTCCGAGTTCGCGCGCCAGCTCTTCGAGATCTCGCCGATGGGCATGACGGTGGTGATCGCCAACGCGCAGAAGTCGCCGGCGGACGTGGTACACCCGGCAGCGCTCTCGCCGGTCGATCCCAAGACCGGCCAGGCATTCGAGGTGCCCCGCTTGAGCGCCGACGAGCCGTTCCGCTGGCAGCCTGACAAGTCGCCGACGGGGCCGCTCTCGATCGTGATGAGCAGTGCGGATCAGCGTGTGCTCGTCTATCGCAACGGCGTCGAGATCGGGCGCGCGAAGATCGCGGTAAATCAGCCGGACGTGCCGCTCGGCACGCACGCCTTCATCATGCAGGAGGGCCAGGGCGCGGGGTCGAGCCCCATCGCGCCGGGTGCGCCCGCGCACCGCTGGATCGCGGTCGGACTGCCGGGTTACGCCGGCGAGGACAAACAGCCCCTGGATCCGTCCCAGGCCAACCGGGTGCGCATGCCGCCCGCGTTCGCGAACGCCGTGTACGAAGCTCTCACGCCCGGCACGACGCTGCTCGTGACTGACGCGCCGGTGCTGGAAGAGAAGACCACCGGGGTCGCGCTGAACGTGATGAATGCGGATGCGCCGCGCCTCGACTGAACGGAGCCGATCGATGATCGACAGGTCCCTGCGTACCGGCGCCGCCATGGTCCTTGCGGCGTGGCTGCCCTCCGCTCACCCCCAGAGCAGCGACGTGCTGCGGCAGCTCGACGCGCTCGATCGCAAGTGCGAGGCAGCGCGGGACGCGGCGCTGCCCGCCATCCGCCAGCAGAAGATCGAGGCCTGCGTCGGTCAGGCGCCCTCGGCGCGCGCCAGGCCGCCTTCACGCGAGGTCTGCGAACGGTACTGGAGCGACTACGGAGTGATGCAGAGACAGCGGGCGGCGCTTGATCTGCCCGAATGCCGGAAGGCGTTCGAGGCCCGGCAGCAATACCGCTCGCGCTAGAGTGCCGCACACCGTCGCCTGGAGAGCATTCCGGCCATGTACAACATCCAGGCCGATGCGCTAAGCTCCGAAGGACGATTTTCGGGAACCGGCTCTTCGAGCATTACGCCGAGCTGGCTGCCCGATCCTGGCCCGACTCAGTCGTGCAGCAATCTCAGTCGTGCAGCAATCGTCTTGTAGCAATCTTCTAATCGAATGGAGCTTTCCTTATGCGAATCGCAGTCCTGGCCGCAACGGCAATGCTGACCGTGTCGGCTCATGCGGCCCCGCCGGACTATTACAAGGCCCACACCACCGCGGAGCTCGTGGCAGTTTGCAGTGCGCCCACTACGCAGGCCGACTACGCCACCGCCATCGCGTTCTGTCATGGCGTGCTTGCCGGTGCGTACGGCTTCTACGTGAGCGCGACGCCCGTCGCCGACCGATACATCTGCGCCCCGGAACCGGCGCCGACGCGGTCCCAGGTGGCGAGCGGATTCGTCGCCTGGACGAAGAAGAACCCCCAACACATGAAGGACGGCGCCATCGATACGCTGTTTCGGTACGCCGCCGAAGCCTTTCCCTGCAAGAAGCGTTGAAGCGCGTCAACAGTCTTTAGGAGCACAGCATGAACAGGAAAACAATGGTCGCATCGAGCCTGGCCTTGGCGATCGCTCTCGGCGGCTGCGCCGGCATGAGCGACACCCAGCAGCGCGTGGGTACAGGTGCCGTCGTCGGCGGTCTCGCGGTCGGGGCGTTGACCGGCGAATGGGGCTGGGCCGCGGCAGGTGCCGCCGCCGGTGCGGCCGGCGGGTACCTTGTCGACCAGCATCAACGAAATCAACAGGCGCAGCAGCAGCGTGCCTTCGACCAGGGCGTGCAGACGGGTCGCGCGCAGGCGCAACAGCAGCAGCGCTGATCGCAGCGTCACCGCGCCGCGATCGTTCGACGATCGCGGCGGTCGAACCGCGTCGTCAGCGGCGCCGTCTCGATCCGTCGACACTCAACGCGCCTGGGCCGAAGGCGACGACGTAGAGCAGCCCGCCCATCAGCGCGAGATTCTTCAGGAAGTTGATCATCTGGGTCTGCGCCTGTTCGGGCGGCAGCGCC
>JAEUMX010000341.1 GCA_016791285.1 Burkholderiales bacterium | reverse complement strand
CGCGACACGGGCGAGATCATGCTGGCCGACGTGTTTCAGCGCTTCGTCTTCGCGCCGCTCGACACGCCGGCGCCTTCCGACCTCGCCGAGGTGCGGGACATCCTGGCGCACATGGAGTCGCGCTCGAGCGGCGATCTCGCGGTGCCGCTCGCGCGCCTCTTCTTCCCCGAGACGCCGGCAAGCTCGGAGCGCGATGGCGACGATCGCACCGTCGCCGCCCGAGTCGGATGAAGGTCCGCGAGGCGCGCGTGAGGAGGCTGCTGCTGCTCGCGCTTCTCGCCTGCTTCGCCGGCGCGGCAGTTGCGCAGGAATTTTCCCTCATCGACGCCACGGGCAAGCCTCACCGGCTCTCGGACTATCGGGGTAGATGGGTACTGGTGAACTTCTGGGCAACCTGGTGCCCGCCGTGCCTCGAAGAGATGCCGGACCTCGGTGCGCTGTACGATGCGCGCCGGGACCGCGATCTCGTCGTGATCGGCATCGCGATGGACTACCGGAGCCGCGAGGAGGTGGTCGAGTTTGCCGACAACATGCTGGTTTCGTATCCGATCGTGCTCGGCGAGAAGAAGGTTACGCAGCAGTTCGCGCGCATCCGCGGCCTGCCGACGACGCTGATCTACGATCCCAAGGGCAAGCTCGTCGAGACGCACCTCGGCGCGATCACGAGCAAGCAGGTGGAGGCGATCATCGGCGCCTCGAGGTGAGCGAGCCGGCGCCGGGGCGGCAAGTGCTCAGGGTGCGCGCGGGGCGGGGCGTACCGGGGGTTGGAACTCGACCGTGCGCGCGGCGGGGATCTGCCACGCCCGCCAGGCACGCAGAACGAGGTTGGGATATTCGGCCCGACCGAGGCTGCCGTTGTAGCGGCCCAGAGCACGGAAGAGGTTGCCGCGCTCGATGTCGAGGTAGTGACGCAGAATCGTGCAGCCGTAGCGCAGGTTGGTGCGCAGGTGAAAGAGGTTGTGCTCGGTGTTGCCGATCGCCGTCACCCAGAACGGCATCACCTGCATGAAACCGCGCGCCCCGACGGTGGAGACGGCGTATTTGCGGAAGGCGCTTTCCACCTGAATCAGCGCCAGCACCAGCTCGGGATCGAGTCCCGCACGGGTCGCCTCGTAGTGCACCGTGCGGAGAAAATCGAGGCGCAGCGCTTCGTTCGCCATCTGACGCTCGAGGCGCGGCGCCATCGTCGTGAACCACCTGCGGGCATCGGCATCCGGCGCATGCGCGAGCGACGACACGGCGCGATCGCTGACCGCCTTCTGCAGCGAGGCTTGCACGCTCGCCGACAGCGGCTCTTCGGCCTGTGCGCCCGCCAGCGCGGCACCCGGTGCCAGCAGTGCGGCGATCGCGATGAGCTTCAGTGCGCGCATGTCCTGGATCGGACGAACGCAACCGCCTCGGCGGCTGGAATCGGCTGTGCCGAGGGGTCGCGCCGGCCCTGGTACTCGACGTGGCCTTGCTTCAGCCCGCGCTCGCCGACGACGATCCGATGCGGGATGCCGATGAGCTCGGTGTCGGCAAACATGACGCCAGGCCGCTCGTCCCGATCGTCCAGCAGGACTTCGATGCCGCCCTCTTCCAGCGCATCGTGCAGGCGCCCTGCGACTTCGGCAATGTGCGCGCTCTTGTTGAGGCCGATGGGGACGATGGCCACTGCAAATGGTGCCATCGCCTCCGGGAAGATGATGCCGCGCGCGTCGTTGTTCTGCTCGATTGCCGCCGCGACGATGCGCGATACGCCGATCCCGTAGCAGCCCATCTCCATGGCGCGCGCCTGACCGTTCTCATCGAGCACGGTGGCGCCCATCGCGTCGGCGTACTTGGTCCCGAGCTGGAAGATGTGTCCGACCTCGATCCCGCGGCAGATCTCGAGTCGTCCCTTCCCATCCGGCGAAGGATCGCCCGTGACGACGTTGCGCAGATCCGCCACTTGGGAGGGCTGGGGCAGGTCGCGGCCGAAGTTGACACCGGTCAGGTGAAAGCCATCCGCGTTCGCGCCGCACACGAAATCGGCCAGCGCCGTCACCGCCCGATCCGCGATCGCCGGGAGATCCGCGCCCACCGGACCGATCGACCCTGCACCTGCAGCGAAGCGGGTGCGGATTTCTGGTTCGGTTGCAAAACGGAAACCGTCCAACACCTTGGCGGCCTTGATTTCGTTGAGGGTATGGTCGCCGCGGACGAGCAAGAGGCATTCCTGTCCGCTGTCGGTCACGACCATCAGGCTCTTCACGATCCGGTCGGGCGCCACGCCCAGGTAACTGCTCACGTCCTCGATGCTCTTCCGGTCTGGTGTGGCCACTTTCTGCAGCGGCTGCGCCGGCGCGGGACGCGACTCGCCGGGCGCCAGGGCCTCGGCCAACTCGACGTTGGCGGCATAGTCGGAGTCGGGGGAGAAGGCGATCGCATCTTCGCCCGAGTCTGCCAACACGTGAAACTCGTGCGAACCGGTGCCGCCGATCGCTCCGGTGTCGGCCGCGACGGAACGAAAGCGCAGGCCGAGGCGCGCGAAGATCCGGCAGTAGGTGTCGTACATCACGCGGTACGTCTTGGCGAGGCTCGCGTGATCGAGGTGGAAGGAGTAGGCATCCTTCATCACGAACTCGCGGGCGCGCATGACGCCGAATCGAGGCCGGATCTCGTCGCGGAACTTGGTCTGGATCTGATAGAAGTTGAGCGGCAGCTGGCGGTAGCTACGGATCTCCCGGCGCGCGATGTCGGTGATCACCTCTTCGTGCGTCGGCCCGAAGCAGAAGTCGCGCTCGTGCCGGTCACGGATCTTGAGCATTTGCGGGCCGAACACGTCCCAGCGCCCGGACTCCTGCCAGAGCTCGGCGGGCTGAACCGCCGGCATGAGCAGCTCGATCGCCCCGCTGCGATTCATTTCTTCTCGCACGACGTTCTCGACCTTGCGCAGCACGCGCAGGCCAAGCGGCATCCACGTGTACAGCCCGCTCCCCAGCCTGCGGATGAGCCCCGCGCGCAGCATCAGCGCGTGGCTCACGAGCTCCGCCTCGGCCGGTGCCTCTTTCAGGGTCGAGATGAAGTACTGACTGACGCGCATGGACTGCCCCGCTCGGAAAAACCGCTATTCTAGCCATATCCCGCGTTCGCCCCGCGGCCCGCCCCCCGTAACCCGATGCCGAGATTCTCCCGCTTCCGTCTTCGCAACGAAGTCGCCGCCCGCGGCAGCGTGGACGTGAGCGAGCGCGACGGTATCCGGTATCTCCACCTGGGCAGCGAGACGATTCAGAGCGCCATGCGCATCGCGCGTCCGAACGACCTCGAGCTCTCCTACACCCGCTCCATGCTGGCGTTCCTGCTCTTCGTGCCGCCGCCCCGGCACGCGGTCATGATCGGCCTCGGCGGCGGTTCGCTCGCGAAGTTCATCCATGCCCGCATGCCGCACACCCGGGTCACGGCGGTGGAGATCAATCCGCAGGTGATGGCCGCTGCGCGCCAGTTCTTCGCGCTGCCCGAGTCGTCCGAGCGACTCACCGTGGAGATCGGGGATGGGGCAGCATTCGTGCAAAGTCTGGCAGGCGCTGCGGACGCGCTGCTGGTTGACGGGTATGGGACGGACGCCGGGGCACCCGAACTCGCGACCGCCGCCTTCTACGAGGATTGCGAGCGCGCCCTGGCCGACAACGGTGTCCTCGTGACCAACCTGTTCACGGGCCGGCCGGGGCTCGGCGCCCACCTGCGGCTGCTCGAGCAGGCCTTCCCCGGGCGCCTGCTGCAACTTACCGACGCGAGGCGCGGCAATCTCATCGTGATGGGGTTCGTGCGCGCTCAGGGACGGCCGACCTGGCGGGCGCTGGAGCGGCGGGCGGGCGAACTGCAAGCGCAATATGGTCTCGAATTCCCGGAGTTCGTGGACCGGTTGAGGGAGCGCAATCGCCACGACTCGAAGCATCTCTCGGTCTGATCGCGGGCGCGCTTGCGCATGTCGCGACATACCGTCAGGCGACGCAGGAATCGCTTTTTTTCGCCACCGAAGTGTGCCACAATCGGTTCGAAATAGTCTTGAATATACAGGTGGTTGGCATGATCGACCGGGATGGGTACAGACCCAATGTCGGGATCGTCCTGTGCAACAGTCGGAACGAGGTTTTCTGGGGCAAGCGGGTCCGCGAGCATTCCTGGCAGTTTCCGCAGGGTGGCATCAAGCAGGGAGAGACGCCAGAGGCGGCGATGTACCGCGAACTCTGCGAGGAGGTGGGACTGCTGCCGCAGCACGTAAGGATTCTCGGCCGGACCCGCGACTGGTTGCGTTACGACGTGCCCGAGCACTGGGTGCGCCGGGAGTGGCGTGGCAGCTACCGGGGACAGAAACAGATCTGGTTCCTGCTCAAGATGGTGGGCCGCGATTGCGATGTTTCGCTGCGCGCCAGCACCAAACCGGAGTTCGACGCGTGGCGCTGGCACGAGTACTGGGTGCCGCTCGAGTCCGTGATCGAGTTCAAGCGGGACGTCTACCAGAAGGCGCTGACCGAATTGGCGCGATACCTTCCCACACGTACGGCGCGCTGGAGCCGGGCCGGCGTCGGCGTGCGCTGACCTGCCAGGACGCCCCCGGCCGCGCACGGCGGTACGCGCGCGTGCCGGCGTCGCGGAGCCTCTTGAAGAACTGAGCCACTCCTCCTACGATGCGTTAGGGCGAGCGCGCCAATCGACGCATGCGCCCCCACCAGAAAAGGAGGATGGCAAGCATGCTGCGCGAGTATATTCCCCTGCACGCAACCGCGGTCGAACGCGACGTCACGTATCACGAGCCGAGCCAGAGCCTGCCCGACCGGGTGAGGCTGGACAGTCATGCGGTGGACTGCATGACGGACCTGCGGCAGGTGACAGCAGTCATCGGTCGTGGCGACGAGACGATCGACATTGCCAACGAGCGCATGAAGCGACGCGGCGTGCGGCTGCTCCTGGTGGTGGACGAGGTGCGGCGCGTGAAGGGGGTGATCTCCGCCGCTGACATTCTCGGCGAGCGTCCCATGCAGGTCGTGCAAAGCCGCGGTATCAAACGGGCGGACGTGCTGGTTCGAGACGTGATGACTCCGCAAGAAGAACTGCACGTGCTGCAGATGGAAGACGTGCGGCTGGCGAAGGTCGGTCACATCGTCGCCACCCTCAAGGCCGCGGGGCGTCTGCACGCGGTAGTCGTGGATCTCGACGAGAAGGGCCGGCAGAAGGTGCGCGGCATCTTTTCCGCTTCGCAGATCGCGCGGCAGCTGGGGGTCGTGATCCAGACCACGGAGGTCGCGCGCACGTTCGCCGAAGTCGAGGCGATGCTGGCGCGCACGACCTAGCACGGCGCGCTCGCTTGCCAACCATCGTCCTTGACAGGGGAAGCGTCCAAACCTATTCTTCGGCGACTCTTGGATCAAGTCTAAACCACGGACATGACAGCTGCGTCGGCGCTTCACGCGAGGTCGCAAGGGCGCGCCGCAGCCGTCGAGTCAACCCTACCACTCTGCAAGGAGAGCACGATGGACCTGAAAGGCTCGAAGACCCACGAGAACCTGAAGTACGCGTTTTCCGGTGAATCGCAAGCCAATCGCCGTTACCTTTACTTCGCCGCCAAGGCGGACGTGGAAGGTCAGAACGACGTCGCGGCGGTGTTCCGCTCGACCGCGGAGGGCGAGACCGGTCATGCCCACGGGCATCTCGAGTACCTAGAGACCTGTGGTGACCCGGCGACCGATCTGCCCTTCGGCGCCTCGCGTGACAACCTGAAGGCGGCCATCGCGGGCGAGACCCACGAGTACACCGACATGTACCCGGGCATGGCGAAAGCCGCGCGCGACGAAGGTTTCGACGAGATCGCGGACTGGTTCGAGACCCTGGCCAAAGCCGAGCGCTCGCACGCCAATCGTTTCCAGAAGGCGCTCGACAACCTCGCTGACTGAGAGTCGCGCCGCAGTCCCGACACCGCGCGCCGCAGGGCGCGCGGTGTTTTTTCGCCACACCCTCACCCCATCGACAAGGACCAGGATGACTGTCCGCGAAGGAAGCCTGGAAGCGCCCAAGAGACATCCCATCGATTGGAAGAACCCCGAGTTCTTCCAGGAAGAAAGCCTCTTCAAGGAGCTCGAACGCGTCTTCGACATCTGCCACGGCTGTCGTCGCTGCGTGAGTCTGTGCGGCTCGTTCCCCACGCTCTTCGACCTCATCGACAACGGCGAGTCCGGCGAGCTGGACGCCGTCGACAAGCAGTCCTTCTGGGATGTGGTCGACCAATGCTACCTGTGCGACATGTGCTTCATGACGAAGTGCCCATACGTACCGCCGCACCCGTGGAACCTCGATTTCCCGCACCTCATGCTGCGCGCGAAGGCGGTGAAGAACCGCAACGGAAAAACGCGCTGGCGCGACAAGATGCTGAACAATACCGACCTCGTCGGCCAGCTCGCGGGCATCCCCGTGGTCACGCCGACCGTCAACGCCCTGAACCGCAAGGCGTCGGTCCGGGGCGTGATGGAGAAAGCGCTCGGCGTGGATCGGAAGGCCTGGATTCCCGAGTTTGCGACCAAGCGTCTGACCTCGCTTGCTGCCGACAGCAAGGATCATCCGGTGCGCGACGGCGAGCGCACCCCCGGCAAGGTGGCCGTGTTCTACACCTGTTATGCGCGCTACAACGAGCCTGGTTTCGGGCTCGATCTGTTGCGCATCCTCGACCACAACGAGATCCCGTACGTACTGATCGAGGAGAAGTGCTGCGGCATGCCGCAGATGGAGAACGGCGAGCTCGATGAGATCGAGAAGCGCAAGAATCACAACATCCCGCACATGGCGAAACTCGCGCGGGAGGGCTACGCCATCATGACGCCGATCCCCTCCTGTACCCTCATGTTCAAGCAGGAGCTGCCGCTCATGTTCAGGGACGATGCCGATGTGCAGCTCGTGCGCGAGGCGATGTTCGATCCTTTCGAGTACCTGGTTGCACGCCACAAGGACGGGCTGCTCAAGACCGACTTCAAGCGGCCTTTGGGGCGCGTGTCGTACCAGGTTGCCTGTCATCTGCGGGTGCAGAACATCGGCAAGAAGACCGAAGAGCTGCTGAAGCTCATCCCGGACACGACCGTCACGACCGTCGAGCGCTGTTCGGGGCACTCCGGCGCCTGGGGCACCAAGAAGGAATTTCATGCGATGGCGATGAAGATCGGCAAGCCGGTGTTCAAGGCGATGGCGGGGGCGGCGAAGCCCGATTTCATCAGCTCCGATTGCCAGCTCGGCGGGCGGCACATCGAACAGGGTACTCACGAGGGCGGTCTCACGCAGGCCGAACTCGCGCATCCGCTCACGTTGGTCCGGACCGCCTATGGCCTATGACCCAACCATAGCGCCCCGCCTCGTGGGCGCGCCAGACAGGAAACCGCCGATGGCAGCTATTTCGAGAGAAAGCCTGATGCCGCTGGAGGTCTACGCGCGTACGCGCAAGGACTTCCGAGCCAAGGTGCTCGCGCACAAGAAGCACCGGACGGTGGCCGTTGGGCCGCACGTCACGCTGATCTTCGAGGACGAGTTGACGATTCGCTACCAGATCCAGGAAATGCTGCGCATCGAGAAGATCTTCGAGGAGGACGGCATCGACGGCGAGCTGTCCGCGTACAACCCGCTCGTTCCGACTGGCACCAACTGGAAGGCGACCATGCTGGTCGAGTACACGGACATCGACGAGCGCAGGCAGATGCTCGCCAGGCTGATCGGCGTGGAGAACCATGTCTGGGTCCGCATCGAGGGATTCGACAAGGTCCACGCCATCGCCGACGAAGACCTGGAGCGCTCGAACGAGGAGAAAACGGCATCGGTCCATTTTCTCCGGTTCGAGCTCACGGGTGAGATGCGCGCGGCGCTGCGCGCCGGCGGTGGGCTTGCCATGGGCATCGACCATCAGCACTACCCGGCGGCGGTCGTCATCACGGATCCCGCCACCAGGGCCTCGCTCATCGGCGATTTTCAGGAGCATTGAGGCCACCCGTGCGCGCTGCCAGGCTGCGGCTTGCGCTCGCCGTCGTGGCGATCTCGTTCGCGCTCTGCGCTTGCAAGAGCGCGGAGGACCGCTGGCTGCGGGTGCCCGATCCCGACGAGAAAAGAGCCGACGAAGGCCCGCGCAAGGAGGACACGCCAGCCTTGCCGCCGTTTCCGGCGGATGACCGCCTGCTTCGCTTCGACATCGGCGGTGTTTCGCGCAACACGTTCTTCGTCGACCCCGAGTCCATCAGCATCGGCGAGGACTGGGCGATCCGTTACACGACGGTGGTCGTCTCGCCGAGCGGCGCGCGCAGCGTCACCTACGAGGGGCTCGACTGCACGGGCTACACGTACAAGCTCTACGCAATGGGACGCGCCGATGGCACGTGGTCGCCGGTGAAGCAGCCGGAATGGCGACCGATCGCCTTCACCGAGGTAAACCGCTACCGCATCGTTCTGTTCAAGGATTTCTTCTGCCCGAAGAAGGTGCCGGTCAGAAGCCCTGGCGAGGCCATCCGCGCGCTCAAGTCAGGGGCAAATTCCCGGGCCGACGACAGCTTCTGACGGAGCCGCACGGCGGTTCGTGCAGCGCGCGCGTCACAAGAGAACGAGGTTGTCGCGGTGAATGAGCTCGGGCTCGTCGATGTAACCGAGCCGGCTTTCGATGTCGGCGCTCGGCACACGCAGGATGCGACGCGCTTCGCTCGCGCCGTAGTTGACCAGCCCGCGCGCAATCTCGCGTCCCGCGGGGTCGACGCAGCTCACCACTTCCCCCCGCTCGAACTCGCCCGTCAGCGCCTGCACGCCGATCGGCAGCAGGCTTTTCCCTTCCCGCAACAGGGCGCGCGCCGCGCCTGCGTCGAGCTCGAGCCGGCCTTTGACCTGCAGGTGGTCCGCGATCCATTGCTTGCGTGCGGCAAGGGTCATGGCGACGGCGGCGAGCTCGGTGCCGATCGCTTCTCCGGAGGTGAGGCGCACGAGCACGTCGGGTTCGCGTCCGGAAACGATGACGGTATGGGCGCCGCTGCGGGATGCGCGCTTGGCCGCGATCACCTTCGTCAGCATGCCGCCGCGGCCGATGTCGCTGCCGGCGCTGCCCGCCATGCGTTCCAGTGCCGGGTCACCCGCGGCTGCGTTGCGCACCAGCTCGGCCCGTGCATCCTTCCTGGGATCGGCGGTGTAGAGACCGGCCTGATCGGTGAGGATGACGAGTGCGTCGGCTTCGACGAGGTTGGTGACGAGCGCCGCCAGGGTATCGTTGTCGCCGAAGCGGATCTCGTCGGTGACGACCGTGTCGTTCTCGTTGATGATCGGGATCGCACCCAGCTTGAGCAGCGTGCGCAGGGTGGAACGCGCGTTCAGGTAACGCTTGCGGTCCGCGAGATCGTCGTGTGTCAGCAGGACCTGCGACGTCGTGAGCTTGTGCTTCGCGAAGCAGGACTCGTAGGCTTGCACGAGTCCCATCTGGCCGACCGCTGCCGCAGCCTGCAGCTCGTGCACGGAGCGCGGACGCTTCCTCCACCCGAGGCGCTGCATGCCCTCGGCGATCGCGCCGCTGGAGACGACGATCACCTCTCGCCCGCGCTCGCGCAGCGCCGCAACCTGTTCCGCCCAGCCCGCGAGCGCCGCGTGGTCCAGCCCCTGTCCGTCGTTCGTGACGAGGCTGCTGCCGACCTTGATCACCAGCCGATTCGCACCGGCGAGCACGGATGCCATCAGCGCTTACCTCGCCATTGTGTCTCAATCATCACGCGTCTCGGGCATCGCGTCGTCGGTCTCGAGACCCGCGTCGTCGCCGGTGTCCGGCCGGCGGTTGGCATCCAGGTGGTCCATGACCGCGAAGCATAGCGCGCGGCAACCCTCACCCGTGAGGGCGGAAACCTCGAACACCTGCGCCGGTCGACCGAAGCGCTCGACCAGCTCCTCGACCCTGCGTGTACGCTCATGGTCGGGAATGAGGTCGAGCTTGTTCAGGACCAGCCATCTCGGCTTCTGGTAGAGCGCCTCGTCATGCCGCCGCAGCTCGCGAACGATGGCGGCAGCGTCGCGCACCGGCTCGGCGTCGGGGTCGAAGGGCGCAACATCGACGATGTGCAGCAGCAGCCGCGTGCGCGCCAGGTGCCGCAGGAACTGATGCCCGAGGCCGGCGCCGTCAGCCGCACCCGCGATGAGCCCCGGGATGTCGGCGACGACGAAGCTCCTGCCCTCGTCCACGCGCACCACGCCGAGATTGGGATGCAAGGTGGTGAAGGGATAGTCCGCAACCTTGGGACGGGCCGCCGACACGGCACGGATGAAAGTCGACTTGCCCGCGTTCGGCAGGCCCAGCAGTCCGACGTCGGCCAACACCCGCAACTCGAGCGCGAGCCGCCGTGCCTGTCCCGGTTCCCCGGGCGTGCATTGCCGCGGTGCGCGGTTGGTACTCGACTTGAAATGAACGTTGCCGAGCCCGCCTTGTCCGCCGCGCGCAAGCAACGCCCGCTGACCGTGGCGGCACAGATCCGCGATGACCCGATCGGTGTCGGCATCCTTGACGATGGTGCCGACGGGCATCGAGAGCACGACATCGTCTGCGCTGCGGCCGGTGCACTCCGACCCCATGCCGTTCTGTCCGTTCTTCGCACGGTGCAGACGCGCGAAGCGGTACTCGACCAGCGTGTTGACGTTGCGGTCGGCAAGCGCGTAGACGCTGCCACCGCGCCCGCCGTCGCCTCCGTTGGGCCCGCCGCGTGGCACGTACTTCTCGCGCCGGAAGCTCACGACGCCGTCGCCGCCATTGCCGGCGTGAACTTCGATCACGGCTTCATCGACGAACTTCATGCGCAAAGCGGAACGTACGGGAATGAAAAAGGCCCTACCGCGAACGATAGGGCCTCGTCTGTGGGAGCGCGGCTCAGGCCGGGACGATGCTCACGACCTTGCGCTTCGCCGGCCCTTTCACGGAGAACAGCACTTGCCCGGCGACCTTCGCGAAGAGGGTATGATCGCGGCCCATCCCGACGTTGTCGCCAGGGTGCACCTGCGTGCCGCGCTGGCGGACGATGATGCTGCCCGCCGCAATGATCTGACCGCCGAAACGCTTCACGCCGAGGCGTTTTGACTGCGAGTCGCGTCCGTTACGAGAGCTGCCGCCCGCTTTCTTGTGTGCCATGATTACACTCCTCGCGCGATCCTAGACGGTGATGGCGTCGATCCGAATCTCGGTGTAGCTCTGACGATGACCCTGGGACTTCTTGTAGTGCTTGCGGCGACGCATCTTGAAGATGGTGACCTTGTCGTGTCGCCCTTGGGACACGACGGTCGCGCGCACCGAAGCGCCGGTTACGAGGGGGGATCCGAGCGCGAGCTCGGC
>JAEUMX010000109.1 GCA_016791285.1 Burkholderiales bacterium | reverse complement strand
TGTGACCTCCCTCACCAGTGGCAGCACGACCCGCGCATGAGCGTCCCGATACAAGGGGATGTTGTCGCGCCACGCCGCCAGCGTGTCGCGAGCCTGCTCGATTTGTCGGATCAGGGAGTTGAACCGCTTCTGCTCCGGCGTGAGTGTCGTGCCGGCATCGCGGACTCTTAAGGCGTCGATACGGGACATGCAAAGATCCTCGTGCGAAACCGCGATTATCGTCGATGGTGCGCTCGGCCACGCCTATTCATTTCGACGCGCGATCGCCGAGGGTCTGATCCACCACCTCGATCGCGCTCTCGACGAGCACCGTTCGCGGCGTCTCGTCGCGAAGCAGGAACCAGAAGACGGGCAGCTCCTGCGTCACTGCTGTGGGTTGTGCGGATTGTAAGTTGAATTGACAAATAGCCAGCACGAGCCCAGCATTTCCCTCGTGCTGATTCCCCGGAATGCTGGCAAGACCCTGACCGCACTTGCGCGCGAGTATCCGGTCCTGGTCGTCACTGGACCCCGGCAATCCGGCAAGACCACGCTCTGCAAGGCCACCTTTCCCGATCGGCCCTACGCCTCGCTCGAGGAACCTGACGTTCGCCGCTTCGCGGTCGAAGATCCCCGCGGCTTCCTCGCGCAGTATCCCGACGGCGCTTTGCTCGACGAGGTCCAGCGCGCCCCGGAACTCCTGTCCTATCTGCAAGGTATCGTCGACCGAAAGCCAAGTCCGGGGTCGTTCGTCCTCACTGGCTCGCAGCAGCTCGACGTAGTCGCTGGCGTTTCCCAGACCCTCGCGGGGCGTGCCGCCCTGCTCTCCTTGCTGCCCTTCTCGCTCGGCGAGCTTCCGGCGTCACTCGCCCCTCGGTCCATCGAACAGTTGCTTTATCGGGGGCTGTATCCACCCATCTTCGACCGCGAACTCGACCCGAGCCGCTGGTATGCCAACTACGTCCAGACCTATATCGAGCGGGATCTGCGCCAGTTGGTGAACGTCCGGGACCTCTCGAGCTTTCAGGTCTTCCTCCGCTTGTGTGCGGGCCGTACGGGGCAACTGCTCAATCTGTCGGTGCTCGCCGCGGATTGCGGTGTTACCCACAACACCGCCAGGACCTGGCTCTCCGTGCTCGAGGCGAGCTTCATCGTGATGCAACTACGGCCGCACTTCCGTAACTTCGGCAAACGGCTCGTGAAGACCCCCAAGCTTTACTTCCTCGACGCCGGGCTGGCCGCCTGGCTGCTCGAGATCCGGGACGAGGAACAGCTCAAGGCGCATCCGCTCCGTGGGGCACTGTTCGAGACCTGGGCGATCGTGGAGTTGATCAAGGGTCGCGCCAACGCCGGCCTCGCTTCGAATCTGTATTTCTGGCGTGACCGCGCCGGCCTGGAGGTGGACTGCGTGGTCGATCGCGGTACCGTGCTCGTGCCGCTCGAGATCAAATCGGGCCAGACCGTGGCGAGTGATTTCTTCAGTCCATTTTCCAGGTTCGCGGAACTTGCCGGCGATCTCGCGTGCCCCGGATGGATCGTCTACGGCGGCGATCGTATCGAGAAGCGCAGCGCGGCTACCGTGCTGCCGTGGCGGTCGATCGAGCGCGTGGTCGAGTCGAACCTCTGATCGATCGGTTCATGCGCCGGTTCGCAAAGAAGAAGCGGACCCGCAGGTCCGCTCCGTGATTCTGACCGGGGTATGCGCAGCTATTTCTTCGGCGCCTCGACCGCGATGGCAAACGCTTCGGTGATCACCATTTCGACCTGCTCGCCAGGCTTGATCTGAGCGAACACCGCCGGATCCTTCACCTTCACGTTCACGCTGCGGCCGCTCGGACCTTCGAGCGTCACGACCTGCTTCTTCGGATCGACCTTGGTCACGTTGGCCGTGATGGTGGTCGTGGTGGCGACGGCGCCCGCGGGCTTCTCCCCGAGCGGGGCGCGCGACACGGCGGTCTCGGTCTCCTTGCCGCGAATGCCCACACCGCCCTTCTTGACCTCGACGGCGACGGCCTCGAAATACTTGGCGACCACGATGTCGCCGGGCTTCACCTGCGGCAGATTGCGCGCCTCGGGGCCGACCTTGACGTCGAAGACGTTACCCTCCGGACCCTTCAGGGTGACGATGCGCTTGTCGAGGTCGACGGCCTGCACGGTTGCGGTGACG
>JAEUMX010000040.1 GCA_016791285.1 Burkholderiales bacterium | reverse complement strand
GCCGCAAACCAAGGCAGTCAAGCCGTTACGGCCACTCCATGTATCTATGAATTTGGCGGTTTGCGCGCGTCGCCAACTACACAAATCAACAACTTGCGGAGACCACCGACCCAAATGTGACCAAGAACTGTCAAAGTCGGGTCAAAGGGCGGGTCGGACTCGAAGTACGTGCTCGTGAGCTCATACAGGAGCACATCGAACGAGGCGCCGAACAGATCCTGCCAGCGCCGCGCGAGAAACCCCTGCAGCGCCTCTTTGTGAACCACGAGCTTGTCGAGACAACGATACAGGGTGTCCTTGGCGGCGAGCGCCGCATCCTCGCCCAGCAGGTCCCCCATGGCGCTTCGCTCATACCACTCGCGGTGCAGCCGCCACTCGCTGCCCGGATCAATCAACCGATACGCGCCAAGCAGCATCAACACGTGATACCAGCTCGTGCCCTCGCGCGAATCGGTGAGCCGCGGGCGCCAGAACTCATCCAGTCCCAACTGCTCCCACAGCCGACAAAACGCCCAGCACGCTCCCCACTGGCGCGGCCGGCGCAGCTCAAAGTCCTTCAGCCGTACCTGTACCCCGTAGTCGTTCGCGTGCTCGGGGATCGCTCGATCGGCGGGAAACAGCGCGAGCCGTCGCTGCTGCCCGCGCGTCTCGTCAAATGCCTCGATGCTCTTCAGCCACGCCGCGCGCTGGCTGTCATTGATCTCACCGAGATAGAGCACATGCCGATCGACCACACGCCGGCCCGCGAGCCGCCGCTTCTCGGCAATGCTCCAATAGCGATGCTCTTTGCCGTCTTTGATGCGCCGATGGCATTTCAGATACATACCCCCGCAAGCGTAGCGCCATCATCCAACGCTGACCAGCACCAAGGTCTGTACCACTCCCACCTCCCCACACCCTCACCACATCGCTCAAACACTTGCGCTCGCCATAACCACAAACATCAGCCAATATCAGCGCGAGTAGCGAAAGTCAGGCTAGCGCCACCGTGGTCGGTCAAGAGATCCGACCGTGCTCGATCATTTCACCGTGACGGTGACCTGGTAGCGTTTCGCGACCGAGCCCTCGCCTTCCCACTCGCGCCAGTTCCACAGCAGGATCGACGCTTCGCCCGGAGCGGACGCGGAAAACTCGAAGCGGCGGCTTCCGCCGGCGCCGGGCCGGGCTTGCGCTGGTGGCTCGAACTGGTCGGCCTGGCGGCTGAGCACCGGCTCGATCCTGGAGCGCAGGGACCAGCGAAAGCCGGTCGTGGGATTCTCCGGCAGCTCGATCACGATCACCGTGCCCGGTCGGGCGTCCAGTGCCCGGCCATCGTCCGCCAGTCCGAGCGCGAGCTCAGCCAACGGCTGCTTCGCCCTTGCGCTTGGGGGCCTTGCCCCGCACCAGCAGCAGCGGGACCGGCGCTTTGCGCATCACGCCCTCCGCTTCGCTGCCCACCAGTGCATGGTGCAGGCCCCGGTGGCCGTGCGTGCCCATGACGATGAGATCGGCCGGCCAGCGCAGTGCATCTTCCACGATGGCGTCCGCTACCCGCCCCGAGTATTCCTCCACCAGGGCCGTTTCCGGTTCGAGACCGGCATCCAGGGCAATCTGCCGTGCCGCCGCGAGCGCTTCCTCGCCCGAACGCTTGAGCGCATCGATGATGTCGCCGAAGGCGACGAAACCTTCCAGCGTGAGGCCGACGGCAGATTCGTCGACCACGAACACGAAGCGGATTCTCGCCGCCTGATCGCGGGCGAGCCGGATCGCCTCGCGGACGCCGAGCAGCGCGCTGGGACTGCCGTCGACGGGGACGAGGATGCGCTGGTAGGTGGACATGCGGCGGACGAATCGCGGCTTTCGTTTGCACGAACGAATGATTATGCTCTTGCCGGTAGGATATTTCACCCGGCCCATGGCGCACGCCCTCCCCCGCGCCGGCGGCCGGACTGCCCGACACACTCGCGTGCGCCCCATGCAGCGATATTATCCCCGCTCCTTCCTGATGCTGACCGTGGTCGGCTTCATGCTCGTTGCACTGCCGCTGCTGCTGGGGTTGGCCAACAGCGCACTGTCCGTGGGGCAGGTGGCAAACCAGAGCCGGAAAGCCGTGCATCAGGCGGTCCAGGCGGCGCAGGCGAGCCGGATCCTGATCGAGCAGGTCACGGTCATGGAGCGGCGCTTCCGCCAGTTCATGATCCTGGGCGACGATTCGCTTCTGGAAGGTTTCGAGGTCGCGCACGACAAGTTCCGGACCGAGGCCCAGGCGCTCGAAGCGCTGGTGCCGGACACGGCACGGCGCGACCTGATTGCCGATCTGACCCGCGCGGAACAGGCGCTGCACGAACGCGTCCTGGGATCGCGCGGCAATCCGCAGACACTGCGCGATGCGGTCGGCGAGTTCACGCCGCTCGCGGATCTGGCGCGGACCATCGAGCAGCAGGGCAGCGAGGTCGTCGACCGCGAGGTGCGGTCGCTGCAGGAGAAGGCCGAAGAGGTCCGACAGCTCGTCATCTGGCAACTGCTGGGGCTGGTGCCGGTGGTGATCTTTCTCGTGGTCGGATTCACGGCGTTGATCGCCAAGCCGATTCGACAGATCGAAGGCGCGATCCTGCAATTGGGCAAAGCGGACTTCAACACCGAGATCAGTGTCGACGGCCCGGCCGACCTGGAATACCTCGGACGTCGTCTCGACTGGATGCGCCAGCGCCTGCTCGAGCTCGAGGATCAGAAGGCGCGCCTGCTGCGCCACGTGTCGCACGAGCTCAAGACCCCGCTCACGGCGCTCAAGGAAGGTGCGCAGCTGCTCGCCGAGGGCGCGGTCGGACCGCTCTCCGAGGAGCAGCGCGAGGTGGTGGAAATCCTGCGGGTGAACGGCGTCGAGTTGCAGCGGCTGATCGAGGACCTGCTCGCGTACCAGGCGCTGCAAGCCGGCAAGTCGAGCCTCAACTTGACCCGTTTCGAGCTGCGCCCGGCACTGGAGGAGGTGGCCTGGAAACAGGAGCTCGCGCTGCGCGGCCGCGGCCTCCACCTCGATCTCGTGTGTCCTGTTATCATGATCGAAGGAGATGAACGGAGAATCGCTACAATTTTCGACAATCTGCTATCCAACGCGATCAAATTTTCTCCGGATGGCCAGACCATCCGGGTGATTGCGACCCAGTCCGGCGACCGCGTGGTGATCGAGGTGCGCGATGCGGGCCCCGGGCTTGCCGAAGAAGAGCGGGAGAAGGTGTTCGACGCCTTCTTCCGGGGTCGCCGTGCCCCACACCAACGCATCAAGGGATCCGGGCTCGGCCTTTCCATCGTCAAGGAATACGTGTCCGCCCATGGCGGCAGCGTCGAAGCGCGCAACACCGAGTCCGGTGGCGCGTGCTTTCGCGTGAATCTGCCGCGGGTCGCGCGGAACGTTCCAGAGCTCTCTTCGACCTCGGTATCTGTTGCATGAAAGGGGGGGTTACGCGTTACACTTTTAAGACTCTGAACGTGTTCTGCTTGGCGCTCGCTGCCTGCGCGCCGACCAAGCCGGTGGTGGTGCCGCCCGAGGTCATTCCGCCCGAACCCGCCCCGGTTCTGGTGGAGCCGCCGCGACCCGAGGTCAAGACAGAGCCGCCGCTGCCACCACCGCCGCCGCCTGAGCCCCAGCAGACCGAGCTCAATCGCCTGCTGATGCAAGTCGAGAGTGTGCGCAAGATGCCGGCGACCGAAGCGACGCGCGAGCTGGAGCAGGCGCGCCAGGCGTTTGGCCGCTCGAAAACCGAGTACAACCGGCTGCTGTACGCAGTGCTGTCGTTGCTGCCGAGCACCGGTGGGCCCGACGAGGCGAAAGCGGCGGCCTTGCTCGAGCCGATGCTGAAGGACAGGACCACCGGCAATGGATTGCGCGCGTTCGCCGCGTTTCTGTATTTTCAGATTGCCGAAGACCGAAAAATGGAGGAACGAATGCGCGAAGAGCAGAAACGGGCGGACTCGCTACAGGAAAAGCTCGACGCCCTGAAGGAGGTCGAGAAGAGTCTCATCGACCGCGAGCAATCGGCGCCACGCAAGAAATGATGAGCGCCACCAGACCGCGGGTGCTCGTCGTCGACGACGACCCCGATCTTCTCAAGCTCCTGTCCATCCGGCTGCGAGCCGCCGGCTACGACGTCAAGTCGGCGGAGAGCGGAGAGGCGGCGCTCGCGCAGCTATCGCTGTCGCGACCCCAGGCCGTGGTCACGGACTTGCGCATGAGTGGCATGGACGGCATGTCGCTCTTCGAGGCGATCCACCGCGACAATCCGGCTCTTCCGGTACTGATGCTGACAGCCCATGGCACCATCCCCGACGCCGTTACCGCGACCCGGCGCGGCATCTTCGGCTATCTGACGAAGCCCTTCGATCCGAAGGCGCTGCTGGACGAACTGGAGCGCGCCGTCACAGTGAGCGGTGTCGCCGATACGACTGCTAAGGATATCGGCGAGGAATCGGCGCGGGGTGATGCGTGGCGCGCCGATATCATCACGCGCAGCCCGCAGTTCGAGGATCTGCTCGCCAAGGCGCGCCTGGTGGCGGAGAGCGATGCGAGCGTGCTCATCACGGGCGAGAGCGGCACCGGTAAGGAGCTGCTGGCGCAGGCCATCCACCGCGCGAGCGCCCGTTCGAAGAGGCAGTTCCATGCGGTGAACTGCGGCGCCATCCCCGAGCCGCTGCTCGAATCCGAGCTGTTCGGCCACACCAAGGGGGCGTTCACGGGTGCGATCCGCGACTATCGGGGCCTGTTCCAGGCGGCGGATGGCGGCACGCTGATGCTCGACGAGGTCGGAGACATGCCGCTCTCGCTCCAGGTCAAACTGTTGCGAGTGCTGCAGGAGGGCCAGGTGCGGCCGGTCGGCTCGACCGGAACGCTCGACATCGACGTGCGGATCATTTCCGCGACGCACCGCGATCTGGAAACGGAAATCGCCGCCGGGCGTTTCCGCGAAGATCTCTACTACCGCCTGAACGTCGTTCACCTGGCACTGCCGTCCCTGGCGGAACGGCGGGAAGACATTCCGCTGCTCGCTCATCACTTCCTGCGCCAGCTCGCTGCCCGCTACAAGAAGACGGTGAACGGGTTCGCGCCCGAAGCCCTGGAACTGCTCATCGCTTCGCCGTGGCCCGGCAACGTGCGTCAGCTGTACAACCTGGTGGAGCAGACGGTCGCACTGTCGACCTCGCCGGTGGTGCCCGCGTCGCTCGTGCAGGGGGCGCTGAAGACGCAAACCGAGTCTCTCTCGTCGTTCGAAGAGGCGCGCCGGCGCTTCGAGCGCGAGTACCTGGCACAGGTCCTGAAGATCACCAACGGCAACGTGTCGCAGGCGGCGCGGCTCGCCAAGCGCAACCGCACCGAGTTCTACAAGCTGCTGCAGCGGCACCATCTCGATCCCCGGGCGTTCAAGAACGCTGCGGAATGAACGGTGCCGTCGCTGTCCGGCGACAGGCGACAACGTCGCGCCACGGGGGTCTGTTGGATTTGATGCATCAGCCTGTCGTTCGGCAGCGACATATTACCTCGATCCAATCTCGAAGAGATATTTTAACTAGTTGTTATTTATGCGCTTAGTGTCTTGGTACGGCGGTTGCAACGAGGTTGGGCCTCACACTAACGTGGAGCCCGAAAAAAATGAACAAGAACCTGACGCCGAACACAGTGAACGCACTTTCCGCCAAGACTGGTGCCGTGCAAACGGCGGCGCCGCATCCCGCGACACCGGAAGCACCCGAGGCCCCTCCGAAACGCGGCTTCAAGCCGCGCTGGTTGAGACTGCAGCGGCGTGAGCGCAAGCTCAAGGAAGCACGTGCCCTCGCGCTGCGCCCCATCGTGGGGTAAGTGTCCGTGTCTCAACAGGTTCGAGCCCGCGGACGCACCGACGAGCCCTGGGAGCGCGGTCTTTACCTGCTCCTGCTGGTCGTTGCGATCGTGGTCATCCTCTACAGCCTGTTCGGGATTGCGAGCCTGCTCGGATTTCTGCCGCTGTCGCATGGTGCAGGAGGCGGCATGCAGGTGCACCATCCGGCGGTTGAGGCGCGTTCGGCGTCCGATCGGGTCAAAGACCGGCCGCCGAGGAAGGTCGATACGGCTCCCTGTCCAGCACGGGCCGGCGCTAAGTTGACGGCCCTACCAGCGCCGGGCGGCACTTCCCACTCCGCCCCGGCACAGCCACCTTGTGCCGACGTCGAGGTGGAGCGGGTCGTTGCGCGCAACCCTTTTGGCGCCGCGCCATCGAATGGGGGTAGAGCGCGAGTCGATGGCACACCGAGGTAGCTCGATTCCTGGATTCATCGGCGCCGGCGCAGCTGCGGTCGTGCTCCTGGTGGCGACGGGCTGCAGTCAGCCAAAGCCGGTCGGGCCGACAGTGAATCTGTCGGGGTACTCGCAGGCGTTCAAGGACGGGTTTGCGGCAGGCTGTAAGACGGCACGGGGCAACGCGACGAAGGATACGGAGCGCCATCGCTCCGACAGCGACTACCGGCTCGGCTGGGAAGATGGCTTGAGCGTCTGCGCCAAGCGTTGAGCGCGTCGGCGTAGGAGGCGTCAGCCGCTGCCCTTGGCGCGCGTGATGCGCACCACCTCGGGAATGCGGCGCAGCGCACGCATTACCTGGGCGAGGTGTAGACGGTCGTACACCTGCAGCGTGAAGTGCACGGTGCTGTACTGGCTGCCGTCCTGAGTGTCCATGCTGACGTTGTCGATGTTCGATTCGGCGTCCGCGATCTCCGCCGCGATGCGTGCCAGCACCCCGCGCCGGTTGAGCGCGATCAGCTTGATGTTCACATCGAAGAGCTTCTTCGTCTCCGGATCCCACTCCACGTCCAGATACTTGTCGGGATCGGCGCGCGTCTTCGCCATGACCGGGCAGTCGTGGGTGTGGATCACGATGCCCTGTCCCTTCTTGATCCAGCCGATGATCGGGTCGCCGGGTATCGGGCGGCAACACTGGGCGAACTGCACGGTCATGCCCTCCGTGCCGCGGATGACGACCGTGCCCGGGTGCTTCATGTCCACCGGTTCGGCCATGGACAGGAGTTCGCGCGCCACGACCACCGAGAGCCGCTTGCCGAGCCCGATGTCGGCGAGGATCTCGTCCTTACCGCGCACCCCCGCGTCCTTCACCAGGCGCTCCCAGGATGCGCCGTCGATCTCGGCCAGGCTCGACCCGAAACCGCCGAGCGCCTGAACCAGCAGCCGCTCGCCGAGCTGGCGCGACTCTTCGTACTGCATCGTTTTCAGGAAGTGGCGGATGTGCGCGCGCGCCTTGCCGGTGATCACGTAGCCGAGCCAGGCCGGATTTGGCTTCGCGTGGACGGCCGTGATGATCTCGACCCGGTCGCCGCTTCGCAGCTCGGTGCGCAGCGGCATCAGCTCGTCGTTGATCTTGACGGCCACGCAGCGGTTGCCGATGTCGGTGTGCACCGCGTAGGCGAAATCCACCGCGGTCGCGCCGCGCGGCAGCGACATGATCTTGCCCTTCGGGGTGAAGACATAGGCTTCGTCCGGAAAGAGGTCGATCTTGAGGTGCTCGAGAAACTCGATCGAATCGCCGCTCTCCGACTGGATTTCGAGCAGGCTCTGCAGCCACTGATGCGTCTTGTGCTGCAGGTCGTTCAACGTCGCGTCCGAGCTCTTGTAGAGCCAGTGCGACGCCACGCCCGCTTCTGCGATCTTGTGCATGTCGCCGGTGCGGATCTGCACCTCTAGCGGCATGCCGTAAGGGCCGAACAGCGTCGTGTGCAGCGACTGGTAGCCGTTGGTCTTGCCGATCGCGATATAGTCCTTGAACTTGCCCGGGATCGGCTTGTAGAGCCCGTGCAGCGCGCCGAGCGCGAGGTAGCAGGAGGGCACGTCCTTTACCAGCAGCCGGAAGCCGTAAATGTCGAGCACTTTCGCGAAGGGGAGCTGCTTCTCGTGCATCTTGCGATAGATGCTGTAGATGTGCTTCTCGCGCCCGGTGACCGTTGCCTCGACCTTGCACTCCTTGAGCCGCGCCCGGATGTTTTCCAGGATCTTCTGCACGACCTCGCGCCGATTGCCGCGCGCCGACCGCACCGCCTTCGACAACACGCGATACCGGATCGGGTGCAGATGCTTGAAGGAGAGGTCTTCGAGCTCGTGGTAGATGCTGTTCAGTCCGAGCCGGTTGGCGATCGGAGCATAGATCTCGAGCGTCTCGCGCGCGATGCGCCGGCGCTTCTCCGGCACCAGGCTGCCCAGCGTGCGCATGTTGTGCAGGCGGTCCGCGAGCTTGATCAGAATGACGCGTACATCGCGCGCCATGGCGAGCAGCATCTTGCGGAAGCTCTCGGCCTGGTGTTCCTCGTGGGTGGCGAACTCGATGCGGTCGAGCTTGGAGACACCGTCCACCAGCTCGGCGACGCTCTTGCCGAACTTGCGCGAGATCTCGCCCTTGGTGACCGACGTATCTTCCATGACATCGTGCAGCAGCGCGGCGGTCAGCGCCTGCGGGTCGAGGTGCAGCTCGGCGAGGATGCTGGCGACCGCGAGCGGGTGGACGATGTAGGGATCGCCGGTCTTGCGAAACTGGCCTTCGTGTGCGGCTTCGGAGAAGTGGTAGGCGGATTCGAGCTGCGCGACATCCTCCGCCTTCAGGTGGCCGGTGAGGCTCTTGAGGAGCGTCTGCGGTTCGGACATGGCAGCGGTGATCACGGGGTCGTTCGCCTGCGCGAGCCCGGTTCAGGCAGGCCCCGACCCTCCTCTCGCCAGCATTCCTACCGTCTCGCGCCTCCCGGGCAGCGGCGATCGGTGCGGGGCCGCGCGCCGGTCACGATTCAGGTTTGACCCCGATTCAGTATTTCCCGTCCAACCTTGCCCAACGCCATCTCGCGCAGCGCGATGACGGTGGGCTTGTCCTTGTTGCCCTCCACCATCGGCGTTGCGCCATTCGCGAGCTGGCGGGCGCGATACGTCGCCGCGAGCGTGAGCTCGAAACGGTTGGGAAGGTGCTTCAAAACATCGTCTACGGTAATGCGTGCCATGAATGGAGCTCAGTTGAATTCGAGGAGATTCGGGTGGCGGCGCAGCTGTCTTGCGAGGCGCAGTCGCTCTGCCCGCACGATACCGACCAAGTCCCGCACCGCCTCGTCGAATCGTTCGTTAATGATAACATAATCAAATTCAGAGACATGGGCGATCTCCTCGCGCGCCGCCGCGAGCCGGCATGCGATCACCTCGGCGCTGTCGGAAGCGCGCCCGCGCAGGCGTTCTTCGAGCTGCGCCATCGAAGGTGGCAGCACGAAGATGCCAATCGCCCCCGCAAGCGAACGTCGCACCTGCCGCGCGCCCTGCCAGTCGATCTCGAGCACTATGTCCTCGCCGGCGGCGGTTCTTTCGGCCACCCAGGTGCGCGACGTGCCGTAGAAGTTGCCGTGAACCTCGGCGCTTTCCAGGAGCTCGCCGCGGTCGCGCAACGCTTCGAAGTCCTGCACCGAGACAAAGTGATAGTCGCGTCCGTGGACCTCTCCCGGTCGCGGCGGGCGAGTGGTGAACGAGACCGACAGGCGCACCGCGGGGTCGGCCTGCAGCAGCGCGGCGACGAGACTGGTTTTGCCGGCGCCGGAGGGCGCGGCGACGATGAAGAGATTACCCAGGATCACGCGTGGGAGTGTAACGCAAGCTCTCGCGGGAGGACGAAGGCACGTCGGCTGTGGAAACGCGTTGGGATACAACCGCCTTGACTGGCTTGTGGGATGATGCGCTCGCTGCGATGATGTCCGGGATGTGCTCGTCGGTGCTCACGGAAGGGCGGCTGGTCGGCATTCTTTACCCGCCGCCGTCCTCATGAGCCATCGCTGCGTTTTCGTTACCGGTGCGACCGGTTACATGGGCCGAGCCCTGATTCCCGTGCTATTGGCCCGCGGGCATCGGGTTCGCGCGCTGGTGAGAGAGCGCAGCGCGCACCGCTTATCGCCCGGTGCCGAACCGGTCCTGGGGAACGCACTGGATCCGTCGTCCTTCGCCGACGCCATCGCGCCCGCCGACACACTCGTCCATCTGGTTGGCACGCCGCGCCCCAGTCCAAGCAAGGCCGCCAGCTTCCGCGCCGTAGATCTAGCGTCGGTCGATGCCGCGTTGGCCGCGGCGCTCGGTGCTGGAGTGGAACATTTTGTCTACGTCAGCGTGGCGCAACCTGCACCCGTGATGGGCGCGTACATCGCGGTGCGCCGGGCCGCAGAGGAGCGCCTCCGTGCGAGCGGGATCCATGCGACCATTCTCCGTCCATGGTACGTCCTGGGCCCTGGTCATTGGTGGCCCTATCTGCTGGTTCCCCTTTATGCCATCTTCGAGCTCCTGCCGGCGACGCGGGAGGGGGCCGAGCGTCTTGGGCTGGTGACCCTCCAGCAGATGGTCAATGCCCTCGTCGCGAGCATCGAGCTGGGGGTCGAAGGGGTGCGCGTGATCGATGTATCCGGTATCCGTGCCACGAGCGCCGCCTGAGCGATCCTTCCGGTTTGATGCGGTCTGTCGGCCTTCTGCGAGCGTTGGTTGACTCGAGACAAGACGATGTGGACATGGAAACTGAACTGGGGCCAGGTGCGCCACGACATCGTCGTCGGTTCCTGCCCGATGACCCCGGGCGACATCGACGCGGACAGGCTTCACCGGACACCGCCATGAACAGAACGTTGTGACCACAGGCAGTCCCGATCGCCCGCGAGTTCACGAGCCCTCTGGAATAGGCAAGCAGCACGATCTTGAGCAGCAGGCCAGGGCAATACGCGGGCGCGCCAACCTCATCGTTGCGAAAGCGCGCGTCGAACTCGCCGAGATCAAGTTCGTGATCGACGGGTGACACAGGGCGTACTCGAAGGAACCGGGAAGAATCTGGCGGGAAAAGTCTACGGGAATAAACTTGGGACTCATGTCAATTGATCGTTCCAACGGTGCCGTCGTGAAAGCGTAGCCACAAGCGGTACCCCTCCAGCGGTTTGACTTCAACGACCTTCGGGATCATGACTGCTACTCCAGAGGTTGAATACGGTTAAGGGGCTGGCGAGCTTGGGCGCGGTTCCAGTCGTCGAGCAGTTTCCGACTGATGAAGAACGCGCCATTCTTCGACGAGGCGCAGGGCACGAGGTCCGAGCCCGCCTTCAAGGATCTGACCGTTATCGATTCGGATGGAAGCCTGCTCGCCGCCGTACTTCGCATGAAAATGCGGCGGCGAGTGGTCGTTGTCGTACATCGCGATGATGATCCCGAAGAACCGGCTCAGCTCTGACACCCGCCTCTCCCGCCGCCCGAGGTCTCACATTATCACGCGGCGGATGTGGGACGCCCAGTTAGACCGCACGAGATCACGCGGTGGCCTGCCGTATCCCATGTGATACACTGTGGCCGTGATCGAGATCCGCCAGACAACCACCTACACTGCTTGGTCTGCGGCTCTCAAGGATCGACAGGCCAAGGCCCGCATCGACATCCGGATTCGTCGACTTTCCCTCGGCAACGCGGGTGACGTCAAGCCAGTCGGCGAAGGCGTCTCCGAACTCCGCATCGACTCGGCCCTGGCTACCGTGTGTACTTCGTGTAGAAGGGAAGCGCACTCATCGTCCTGCTCGCCGGTGGCGACAAGTCGTCGCAGGAGCGAGACATCGGAGACGCGAAAAGCCCTTGCGCGCGATCTGTAGGAGCTAGAGCCATGCCCAAGACCGTCACGACTCCGTGGGATCCATCCGAACACCTCAAGACCGAGGAAGACATAGTCGCTTACCTCGAGGCAGCTCTGGAGGAGAACGATCCAGCGCTCGTCGCAGCAGTGCTCGGCGACATTGCGCGCGCGAAGGGTATGAGCGAAGTGGCTCGCGAGGCCGGCCTCGGGCGAGAGAGCCTGTACAAGGCGCTGTCGCCAACCGGCAACCCCGAGTTTGCAACTATTCTGAAGGTCGTGTCAGCGTTGGGTCTGCGCCTACACGCCGCACCGGCCAGCGCGAAGGGTGTGGTATAGCCAGCGCTTCGAGCCGACGGCCGCGGCTCAAGCGCGGCGTTAGACCGACATGCGAAACACGTTGAAGTCGTACGGAACAGCGTAACCCTTATTAGTAATCTTGACGGAGAGGTGGCATGACGAATATTGCCAAGAACACAATCTGTCTTTGGTATGAAGACGACGCCGAGGGCGCTGCGCGATTCTACGCCGAGACTTTTCCCGATTCTTCGCTCGGCGCGGTGCACCGCGCGCCTGGGGATTACCCATCTGGGAAAGAAGGGGACGTATTGACTGTCGAGTTCACCGTGCTGGGCGTTGCGTGCCTCGGACTCAACGGCGGACCCGCGTTCAAGCACAACGAAGCGTTCTCGTTTCAGGTCGCGACCGAAGATCAAGGCGAAACGGATCGCTACTGGAACGCGATCGTCGGCAATGGCGGTCAGGAGAGCGAGTGCGGCTGGTGCAAGGATAAGTGGGGCATCTCGTGGCAGATTACGCCGATCGCCCTGACGAGAGCGTTCACCAGTCCCGACCGCGCAGCCGCCAAACGGGCGTTCGATGCGATGATG